>NZ_JAFLPN010000056.1:0-17553 GCF_029870785.1 Brevibacillus sp. AY1 | reverse complement strand
GCTCGTGAACACTTGAATACAGAAGATTATGGTGATTTTTAATGATGTGAAAAGATTTATGCAACGCTAGTGATTTTGTGATTTTTTGTCTGGATTTGGCAAGATTCTCAAAACCAACGAGCAATTAAGAATCGTCCCTGCAAAGTAGATCAGAAAAATTTCCTCATAGATTACATCACACTACTTTCCCCGTAATGATTATCCTCCTCCATAGTAAGAAGGCGTGAACGAATCTCGAATGATTCGCACGCCTTTTTTCTTTGGTATCGTGAAATCAGACGATCATTTCGTTCGGAATTCATGTTTGACATGGTCTTGATGTACCAAATGCAAGGCCCGCAAGGCTATCTCGAGGCAGATTCTGCGATCGGGTGAGACGTAATCTTCCCCGAGACACTCAGCGATTTTCTCCAACCGATGGTACAGGGTTTGCCGATGGATAAACAGCTTTTCGGCAGCTTCTTGCTTGGAAAGGTTGGAATCCAGATAGACACGCAGCGTGTGTACAAGCGCCGATCCGTGCTCTCCGTCATGCGATATCAAAGGGCCAAGATAATCGGTGATAAAGGTATTCAGGACGGGTTCGTGTGGGATGTAGAACAGGAGGCGAAACAAACCAAGCTCGGAAAAATAGGGACTGTTTGATTCATGGCGAAATGAAAGTGCCTGCTCCGCTTCCGCCAAATGTCTTCCTGCATCTGACAGGCGTTTGCCTGCTCTTCCTACTCCAAACCAGATTTGCATATCTGCACCCATGACCTTTAAAAAGATCCTCTTCATTTCTGTCATGGCCCTGTTCAAAAGCTGGCGATGATTCGTACACGGTTTTTTTTCGATGAGCAGAAAATAAAAGCAGTTTCCTATACAGCGAATAAAGGGACGGAAGCCCAAACGCGTGAGTATAGAACGAAAAATGGCTGTGAGGTCATGTGGAGGATGTGCTTCTGTCTGGGTGACCGCGAGTTCAAAAGACATCATGATGGTGTGGTAAATAGGTGCGCGTCCTGTGCCGGAGATGCCAAGCATGGCACGAATCTGGTCTTCCGACAAAGGGCGCTGGGCGATCAGGTCATCAAACAATCGATTTTCCATTGCCAAAGCCTGCTCTTCCACAAACATTTTTCGCATCAGGATTTGCGCTGTGGCTTGTACGGTATTGTCCAGGGTGAGGAGCAGGTACTCGTCTGCTTTGCGCTCGTACAAGACCATCCCCATATAGGCGAGAAGATGTCCCATCGCTACAACAGGCTGATAGACGATCTGCTTCTTTTCGTTTAGGCGAAGAAATTGCGTGCTGGCATCTGCAGATAATTCCGCTGAAAAATGGGTGCGCATGATGTCCACAAGCTCCGTTTGAACGGTTTGTGTTACAGGAGGAACAAAAGTGGGAGCTGCATCCGGCGTATAGAGAAATATTTGGGTCTGGACTGCTGTTTGAAAGTACTGCAACAGCTTGGGTATTCCTTTTGCTTGCAGACTGAGCTGCTGAAGCCCCCGCGAGTATGCTTCCAGATCCCGCAGGGCTTGAAGCTGTCGATTAATCAAATGCTCATGTAGATCGAGCGTGATATCGACAAATCGCACAGGCTCATGAAACACAATCAATGGGAAGTGATGATGGTCAGCCATTTCCAGCATATCACTCGGGATATGAGGGATGTAGGTGCCAAGCTCCACACACAGTCCGACCGCTTTGCGGCTGATCAGCTCTGACAGGTAAGCCAGCCTCTTTTCCTTTGCTTCCCCGAAGCCCATTCCCGTCGAGAGGATCAGCTCGCCGCCATTGAGAAACTTGCCTGTTTCGGCAGATTCGAGAATATGTACCCAACGGATCGAACGAGATAAGCCCTTGCTTCCTGCCACCACCTCGGCGCTTTGAAAAGATGGACGCCGAATCACTTCTCCTACAGATAGACGCCAGTCACTGCTCATGCAAATCCTCCTAAAAAGGCAATCATGTTATGGATAGACACTTTGTAAGATGAATGTACTGGAAGCACTAACATTTTGTCTAGTGATTAAGGTTGAAAGATTCCGATAAAATGGAAATATCAAACAAAATGAATGCAAGGAGTTGACGTGATGAGTAAAACAACAGTCACCCAGCCGCTCAAAAACTACATCGGGGGACAGTGGGTCGAATCCGAGACGACACGTTATGAGGATGTTCCCAATCCTGCAACAGGGGAGCTGCTTTCTCAGGTACCGATCTCCACCAGGGCCGATGTGGACAAGGCTGTTCAGGCAGCCAAGAATGCTTTTTCGAGCTGGAGTGAAACACCTGTCGTGGACAGGGCTCGCATCATGTTTCGCTTCCATCACTTGTTGACCAAGCATGAGGATGAATTGGCACGCATGATCACGCTGGAAAATGGCAAAAACCTGCCCGAAGCTCACGCTGAGCTCTTGCGTGGCATCGAGATGGTTGAGTTCGCCTGCGGTATGCCAACCTTGCTGATGGGGGAATCCCTGCCGAACATCGCGAGAAGCATCGATAGTCACGTCCTCCGTTTTCCACTCGGTGTCGTAGCAGGAATCACTCCCTTTAACTTTCCCGTGATGGTGCCGATGTGGATGTATCCAATCGCGATCACAGCAGGAAATACATTTGTTTTAAAGCCGTCCGAGCGTACGCCTATATCCAGTGTACGTATCGCGGAGCTGTTGAAGGAAGCCGGTTTGCCGGACGGGGTCTTCAATGTGGTCAACGGAGCGCATGACGTCGTCAACGGATTGCTGGAACACCCGGACGTGAAGGGGATATCCTTCGTTGGCTCACAACCTGTCGCAGAATACGTATACAAGACCGGAGCGGCTCACGGGAAGCGCGTGCAGGCCTTGGCCGGAGCGAAGAATCATCATCTGGTCATGCCGGATACAGACTTGCGGCGTGCAGCCAAAACCATTGCCAGCTCCGCATTTGGCTGTGCAGGTGAGCGCTGTATGGCTGCCAGTGCCGTCGTCGCGGTTGAGGATATTGCCGATGAATTGGTTCAACTGCTCATCGAGGAATCCAATGCCCTTGTGATGGGCAATGGCCTGGAAGAGGGGGTCGACCTGGGCCCTGTCATCCGGGATTCTCATCTGTCCAAGGTGCATGACTTTATCGAAAAAGGAATGGCGGCAGGAGCCGATCTGGTTCGCGATGGACGTGAGGATGCGAAGGAAAAAGAAGCGGGCTACTTCCTCGGCCCAACCATCTTTGACAAAGCAGATGCAGAAATGGTTATTGTACGTGACGAGATCTTTGCGCCGGTATTGAGCATCATGCGCGTCAAAAACTTCGATGAAGGACTGGACACGATCAGTCGCTCCCGCTATGGAAATGGAGCTACAATCTACACCAATAACGGGAAGTGGGGGCGTGAATTCGTGCAGCGCGTGGAAGCGGGGATGGTCGGGGTCAATGTAGGCGTGCCAGCACCAATGGGCTTCTTTGCCTTTACCGGTTGGAAGCAATCCTTTTACGGTGATTTGCATGCGAACGGAAAAGATGGGGTCGAGTTTTTCACGAAGAAAAAGACCGTTACCTCTCGTTGGTTCGAGGATGGAGATACAAGCATTGGCTCACAAAAAGTATTTGTCAAGTAATCGGTCTCATATCAAAAGGGGGAATCCAAAATGGAACAAGAGCAGCTGACGAAATCGTACGATAAGGAAAGTTTGCTTGAGTCTGACAGGGCGCATATGTGGCATCACATATCGCCCTACAACCCCAATCCCATGATCGCTACGGAAGCGAGTGGCTCCTGGATCACCGACATCGACGGCAATCGCTACCTGGACGGCATGTCTGGCTTGTGGTGTGTCAATATTGGCTACGGGCGAAAGGAGCTGGCCGATGCAGCGTATGAGCAGCTAAAACAACTGGCGTATTTTCCGCTGACCCAAAGCCATGTTCCTGCCATTCGCCTTGCTGAAAAGGTCAGTGAATGGCTGGGCGAGGAGTATCGCATTTTCTTCTCCAACAGCGGTTCTGAAGCAAATGAAGTTGCCTTTAAATTGGCCAGACAATATCACCATCAAAATGGCGAGCCAGGACGTTATAAATTCATTTCCCGTCATCGCGCTTATCACGGCAATTCGATGGGATCACTGGCCGCTACCGGGCAGGCTTTGCGCAAGGAAAAATACGAGCCCTTGGCACCTGGCTTTCTGCACGTACCGCCACCGTACTGTTATCGCTGTCCAGTCGGAAAAACCTACGGGGATTGCAGCCTGGAATGTGCGCAATTCTTTGATCAGGCGATCAACTGGGAAGGCGAAAAAACGGTTGCTGCTGTCATCATGGAACCGACGATCACAGGTGGAGGTGTGATCGTTCCACCGCCTGAATACATGCCAAAGGTACGTGAGATTTGCGACAAATACGGTGTTTTGTTGATTGTAGATGAGGTTATTTGCGGTTTTGGTCGTTCTGGACAAAAATTTGGTCATCAAAACTTTGGGATCAAACCAGATATTGTCACGATGGCGAAGGGCATCACCAGTGCTTACCTTCCGCTTTCGGCGACAGCTGTCCGCGCTGAGATCGCGGACTCCTTTAAGGAACAGGGTACCAATCAGCATTTCCGTCATGTCAACACGTTTGGGGGCAACCCGGCTGCCTGTGCCCTGGCTCTTAAAAATCTGGAGCTGATGGAAGAAGAGCAACTGGTTGAGCGATCCGAACAATTAGGGGCAGAGCTGCGAGCCAAGCTTGCTTTTTTGGCTGACCATCCCAATGTCGGCGATATCCGCAGCTTTGGCTTCATGATGGGAATCGAAATGGTGGAGAACAAACAGACCAAGGAAGCAGCAGCACCTGCCAAATTGGCGCAAATCATTGCAGAATGCAAGAAGCGTGGCCTGATTATCGGGCGCAATGGCGACACGGTTCCCGGCTTCAACAACGTGCTGACCTTGTCTCCTCCGTTCTCCACAACCAGTGATGATCTTGACTTTATTGCTCACGTAATGAAAGAAGCATTCGAGACTCTCGGATGACCGATGAGACACAGCGTCAATCGCGTTTGGATTGATGCTGTGTTTTGTTTTACACTATCGGAAAGTGTTGAGTGCGCTAAAGCGCTAAAAAGATTAGCGGAAGATAGTATAAGTGCAACTAAGGCTCCGCCAAAAGCTTGGCGTAGCCAAGTTTTCTAACACAACTGGGCTTCGCCACAGAGCATGGCGTTGCCAACTTTTCTAATTGGGTAGCTCCCTTCTGTAATTTCATAGCATAATCCTGTACACTAACAATGAAACCATGAACAGAGTAACAGGAGGGGCGAGATGAAATGTATTTGTGTATTTGCAGGCTCCAATCCAGGAGCAAAACCAGAATTCAGCCAAGCGGCAGAAGAGTTGGGGAAAGAATTGCTCGCCCGCAAACTTGACTTGGTGTATGGCGGCTCCAAAATGGGATTGATGGGGAGAGTAGCCAACGCGGTATTAAGCGGTGGAGGATGTGCGATTGGCGTGATGCCAACCGGACTGTTTCGAGGTGAAATCGTCCACACCAATTTGACGGAGTTGCACGAAGTGACTTCGATGCATGAAAGAAAGGCCAAAATGAATGAATTGGCAGATGGCTTTATCGCGCTACCCGGAGGCTACGGCACGTTTGAGGAAATTTTTGAAGTCGTAAGCTGGGGGCAAATCGGCATTCACGGTAAACCGATTGGCTTGCTGAATGTAGAAGGGTTCTACGATCCGGTCATGGAAATGGTACAACATGCGACAGAAGCGGGATTCATACCAAAGACAGCGACCCCACTCCTGTTGTGCGAAAGCGATCCTGCTGTTCTGTTAGATCGTTTGCGGGACTATACACCTCCTGAAAAGGTGAACAAGTGGTCCGAACTATCTGAGAAATAAACGAGTTTTCTGGCTTGTATATGTCAGGCTTTACAGGCAAAACCTACTACGTGATTGGTCATGAGCCAATGGGAATTGTAGAAGAGGTGGGAACGGAGGTAACCAAAGTCAAGAAAGGGGATCGGGTGGTTATTCCGTTCAACGTAGCTTGTGGTGAGTGATTCTATTGCCAGCATGAATGGGAGAGCCAATGCGATCCTTCCACGAATATTTGAGAGTTCCTTTTGCCAACTTTACTTCTTTTGTCATTCCCGAATCGTGTGAGCTGGAGGATGAATTTCTCCTCTTCCTGTCCGATGTATTGCCAACTGCCTATTGGAGTGTCATCAACGCAGGTGTGAAGCCAGGAGACTGTGGTCGTTTTAGGCTCGGGTCCCATCGGGTTGATGGTGCAAAAATTCGCCTGGCTGGGAGGAGCCAAACGCGTTATTGCCGTTGATTATCTCGGCTATCGTTTGGAGCATGCCAAGAAAACCAATCAAGTCGAGATCTTTGATTTTACGCAATACGAGGATATGGGTGAGCATTTGAAGGAGATCACGCAGGGAGGCGCAGATGTCGTCATTGATTGCGTGGGGATGGATGGCAAAAAATCTCCCTTGGAATATGTTGCCCAAAAAATGAAAATCCGAAAGCTATGAAAACAAGCAGTTTCTCTCGATAAGTTGGGAGAAACTGCTTTTATTGTTGCTGCTGACTATAAATCAGCTGGACTGAGCAGCAATGCAAAAGAGTTAAGATTTCCTTGCAGCTCCTTTTGCGAGGCAAGGGAAAAACCCTCGATGTGAAGCGCCATCGTCTCTAAAAAAGACGACAAACTTCCCGTATCGGTATCCGCAAAGCGATTGGGAAGATCCAGGTTCTTTAATTCAGTCAAAATGTCCTTTTGTTCCTGTCGGTATTGGTTGACCCATTCGGGATGATGGCGAAGCTTTTTGGCAAACTGAATCAGGAAGCTTCCTGAGTTTTCACCATTCCGAATCGCCTCCTGCATGCCGGCATAGGCAGACGGGTCAAATCGCTTCATCAATTGGGAAGCATTCACGTAGTCATCGGGTGCTCCTTTTGGTCTGGTCTGAAGCTCTACATACGTTACAGAGCCAGTGGTCGGGTCTACTTTTCGAGTCGTAGAGACGGCAGCCAACAGCTTCATGGTATCCATGAACTTACTAGCTTCGTCTTCTGCCATATAATGCTCTGAAAGATACCTGGCTTTGGCCAAACCAGCTTCTCGCAATGCTACACGTTCTTCGTCCTGAATATCCCGATTCGTAGCAAAAAAGTTGGACTCCAAGATCTGGTAGGCAGCTTTGCTGACACTGCCTGCTTTGCCTGACAAAATCTCATCCAACGTCTCGTTGATTTCTACGTTGAAGAAAAAACGCGGTGTTTCGTGTACGATGGCTCCTTCAGGGAGCTCTCTTGCTGTGGCTGCGCTCAATTCGATCGTATCATGGTGGCGTACAAGCGGGAGATGGCCTGTGCTAATGGTGGGGATTATGTTCTTCTCCAATCCTGAGGGAAGAGTTGGGACGAGTTGCCCACGTTCCGTTTGAATACGCATGCGTAATTCTCCTTGAACAAAATAATAGATGAGATTACTTTTTCTTACTATCGGTTTTTTACCAATATTTGTTTAATGCTTTGTTATTTTCATTGAATACTTGAAAACCTTATTGACACCAACCGGTACATAATGGTAGCGTAAGGAAATATATTACCAAGTAACTTGGTAGGAATAAAAGTCATATATCTTGTCTTCATAAAATGGGGGTACTGAACACATGAAACCACAAAAACGATTGCTTCAACTAAGTGCAGCGGCTGTGCTGACAGCAGCCATCTCCTTTCCATATGCTGCAAACGCTCAAGGATCGACTCAAGCCGCACATCCGATAGCAGTCTTGTCAGTGAGTCCAGCGAATGTAGCAAAGGCTGATTATACCAGCTACGTCACGCAACAATATGGAGTCAAGCTGTCTGGAACGGTAACAAGAGACCAGTTTGCAACGGCTTTGTCGAAAGTCGTGGCAAGCACAGGGAGCCAAGCAGCAGCAATGCCCGCAGGAGGCAGCAAGCTGGCAGCTTGGGAGGCAATCAGCGCAGCAGTGGTGGCAGCCGAGCAAAAAGAGCTGGCCGCTACATACAGTGAGGATAAAGTAACAGCATCCTGGGCCAAAGCTGGCTTGAGCTACCAAAAAGGGGGAAGCCTCTCGCTTGCGGCAGCTCAGGATCTGGCAGTAGCGATTGATCTGGGATTGGTCAAAACGGATGTCATCGCTTCCGTGAAAGCAACCGGAGACGTAACCGCCGAGTTGGCCTACCAATTGTTGGGGAAAGTAGCAGAATTCAAAGGACACTATCAAAACTACCTGGGTACGATCGCATCTGAAGATATCTATGGCAAAGTGGTACAAGCCTGGAACGAGCTGCAAATTATCAAGGCAGGAGAGCTGCAGCAGCTGGTGGACGAGATTCTGAAGCAAGATTTGATCACAGGCTACAATCTCAAGGATGCGGCTTTCGACCCGCGTTTTGATCCAAAGCGTACCATCACGTACGGTCACAGTGATATCGTACATGCCATTCAGCTGATCGGTCTCTTGAAGAGTGAAGGCATCGACGCAAAAGTGCAGCTGGAACCCAAAACATCTGCATTTATCTACCTGAAAGAGTGGGGCGAGCCTGTACAAACGGACGATTATCAAGTGGTTCAGATCGAGAATGGAAACTACATCGCATACTCCAAAGAATATGATTTGAGCTTTGAGTTTGCTTCACAGGAAGATAAGGAGCGCTTCCAGCCGCTCGTCCTGCAATATGCCAAAAAGAATGAAGAAGATGCGACAGGTCTGCTAAGAGGCTCCTGGTGGCAGCCTCTCTACTATTCATTGACTGAACTGGCTGATTATCCGGTCATCACCAACAACTTTGTTCAAGATGGACGTCACATCGTTCAGACGTTTTCCTTGAATGAAGATTCGACAGCTGTGGTGAATGCTTTCAAAAAAATCGGCAAATCGGTTGAAGTGGAAACCTACCAATTCTGGGTGGATCAGCCTTTCTACAACTACTTGAAGGGTGACGACTTTAAATAAAATCGCATCATTTCTGCTTGTGTTCGGACAAATAGGAGCGAAGCCCACGCATGAGCATTTCCTGAATCACTTCATCCTGCGTCTTGTGATTGACGAGAGAGCGGATAAGCTCCAGCTCTGCAATCAGCTCAGAATTGAGATAGAGATGGATTGTCTCCCCTGACTTTGGTGCAACGATCTCGACGTGGTCAGAATAGGTTCGTACGGTTCCTGTAATCATCATTTCCTCGCCGAGCAGGGTGGGAGACGGGATAAACAGACAAGGGGCTTCCAATATGATATGGGTCAGTTCTTCGCTAAAACGAATAGCGAGAGGCTGGCCCTTTTTTTTGTGAAAATCGCGAATTTGTCGCGAGATTTCTTGGTTTGCAAGATCGTTTTTCATGGTGATCTCAGCCAGTTCCATAAGTCCTCCTTACGGGAGCAGCAGTTTGTCTTCGGTGATCTGGCTCAAAACCTCTCCCGTTGCTTCAAGCTGAACTTGATAAATAAAACAAAGATCAACACGGCTGACTGATGTAACTAAGGCATGCACCATACATGTACCTTGTTTGAGCTTGACCCGATCCAACACCTCATAGCGGGGAACAAGAAAGCCTTTTTCGTAGAGAAAGCGCAGCGTTTCTTCCCGTGGATACAGAAACCGTTTGTTTCCCTGTTTATTGACGAGAAGGGGGAAGGCTTGTCGCTCATCGATGACCTCACCCAGCTGACCGCTGTCCGCCCAGCGCTTGATTGTCGCCATACTGCCTTTCCGACCCTGTCTGGCTTCCAGAAGGTCCAGAATCTCCCGAGAGGACAAGTATGTCAAGCGTTGCTTCAGCTGAGCGGCATGCTCCTCCCGCTCCTTTTCCAAATGAGCAATTTGGGTAGTGGCTTCCTGGATCTGAAGCTGCAACTGCGTGATTTCCCCATCATAGTCTCTCATGGTTCTCATGTTCACCTCCGCAGGGTTCCTTACACCATATTCAGGGCTGAAATCATTCATGCCACCTCTCCGTTTTTGATATCGCACCTTCCACATCCCTTTTGAAATGAAAAAATCATAAAACCGTTTAATCCTACATTGATTAATAGCAAGCATGGTTTTCCAGAACTGGTAAGGAGGTAGTTGCGTGATGAGCGTCCCGCACCACATTCAGGCAAATTTTCGGGAAGTGGTACCTGCATTAAAAGCGAAGGAAGCAATCGATGAAGCGAATCGCTGTCTCTACTGCTACGATGCCCCCTGTATCAAGGCCTGTCCCACTTCGATCGACATTCCGAGCTTTATCAAAAAAATAGCCTCGGGCAACCTGCTCGGTTCAGCACGTACCATCATGGATGCCAATCCGGTCGGGGCCAGCTGCGCTCGCGTGTGCCCTACAGAGGAGCTGTGTGAGGGAGCCTGTGTACTCAACCACGCTTCTGGATCACGCGCCATCATGATCGGTCTTTTGCAGCGTCATGCGACCGACTGGGCAATCGAGAGCAAGGCATCCCTGTTTTCAAAAGGTGAAGATACGGGCAAGCGAGTGGCCATCGTTGGGGCAGGACCAGCAGGGTTATCTGCAGCACGTGAGCTGGCAAGGCTGGGGCATCAGGTTACGGTATTTGAAGCGAAAGAAAAGGCCGGTGGCTTGAATACGTACGGAATTGTCTCATTTCGCCTGCCGCAGTCCATATCCTTATGGGAAGCAGAACAGATTGAGTCATTGGGCGTGGAGTTTCGGACGAATACGCAGGTAGGCGTAGATATTGCTCCCGCCGAGCTGCTAGCGAATTATGACTCGGTGCTGCTGGCAACGGGCATGGGCTATGTGCCTTCCCTGCAAATCGAAGGCGAGAACCTGGAGGGGGTACTGGACGCGATCGCACTGGTGGAGGAAACCAAAACCAAGCCGCTGACAGACACAATGATGGGAAAGAAAGTCGTCGTCATCGGGGCAGGAAATACCGCCATCGATGCCGCTACCTGTTCCAAGCGGCTGGGAGCCGAGCAGGTTCAGATTTTGTATAGACGCACGGAGCAAGAAATGACCTGCTACGAATTTGAATACGAATTTGCCAAGCAGGATGGGGTGGAATTCCGCTGGCTCGTCGCTCCCGTACGCATTTTGGGAGAGAATGGTCGCGTAACTGGACTGGAACTGATGCGGATGCAGCTGGGAGAACCGGACGAAAAAGGGCGCAAGCGTCCTGTTTCTATTCCAGATAGTCAGTTTGTGATCGAAGTGGATGCTGTTGTAAAGGCCATCGGTCAAACACGCTACCTGGAGCTGATCGAATCGTTTGGCATGGAGCACAAAAATGGAATCGTCACCATTGAAGACGGTACGTATCGCACCTCCAACCCCAAGGTATTCGCTGCAGGCGATGTGATTTTCGGTGGAGGAAAGACAGATGCGATGGTGGTGGATGCGGCCAACCACGGGAAACGGGCAGCAGCCGCGATTCACCAGGCACTGAATGATTACACCCTTCAGGTGTAAGAGAGACATGGATGACGAGATGGGAGCAGGAATGGAAGGAAGCGCGAATAGAGACAAAAATGGAGGAGACTGATTATGGCTGATCTCAGCATCAATCTGGCGGGTATTCAATCCCCCAACCCGTTTTGGCTGGCATCCGCGCCACCGACCAACTCCGGCTATCAAGTGCAGCGGGCATTTGAGGCGGGCTGGGGTGGCGCAGTCTGGAAAACCTTGGGCGAACCCATTATCAATGTGACGTCCCGCTTCGCCGGGCTGCATTACGGCGGCCAGCGTGTGGTAGGGTTTAACAATATTGAATTGATTACAGACAAACCGCTTGAAGTGAATCTGCGAGAAATGGATGAGACGAAAAAGCGCTTCCCCAAGCATACGCTGATCGCATCCTTGATGGTGGAACACAAGCAGGAAGCCTGGCATGAGATCGTCAAAAAGGTGGAGGCAATCGGGGTGGATGGGCTTGAGCTGAACTTTGGCTGTCCACACGGTATGGCCGAACGCGGTATGGGCTCAGCTGTCGGTCAGCACCCGGATTTGATCCGTCAGCAAGTGGAATGGGTAAAAGAAGTGGCGCAGACGCCAGTCATCGTCAAGCTGACGCCGAATATCACCGACATTCGATTTACAGCACGTGCTGCAGCACAGGGTGGTGCCGATGCCATCAGCATGATCAATACGATCAACAGCCTGATGGGTGTCGATCTGGACAAATGGCTGCCGATTCCCCATGTGGATGGAAAAGGGGCGCATGGCGGATATTGCGGACCAGCCGTCAAGCCCATCGCTCTCAATATGGTGGCAGAGTGCGCGCGCGACCCGCTCGTCGGAATCCCCATTTCCGGTATAGGCGGGATCTCGAATTGGCGTGATACGGTTGAATTTTTGCTGATGGGGGCGACTGGCGTTCAGGTATGCACGGCTGCCATGCACCACGGCTTCCGGATCGTGGAGGACATGATTGATGGGTTGAACAATTATCTGGATCAGAGGGGCATAGCCTCTGTGATGGATATCGTGGGGAAAGCCGTTCCCACCTATTCAGATTGGGGGCATCTCAACCTCAATTACAAAGTGGTTGCACGAATCAACGACGATACCTGCATTCATTGCAACAAGTGCCATATCGCCTGTGAAGATACGTCGCACCAGTGCATTGACAGGGTTCTGGATAGCGAAACAGGCAAAGAAGTGCTGGTCGTACGGGAAGAGGATTGCGTCGGCTGTAATCTGTGCTCCATCGTCTGTCCGGTGGAGGGGACGATCGAGATGGTGGAAATTCCCAACGATCAGCCACCACTCAGCTGGAATGAGCGGCAGGCTGCACTTGCTGCCGGGGGGAACAACGCCAATACAGATGCATCTGTGTAAAGGGGAATCGTCATGAACATTCAACCTCTTGCATAGCTTGTACTAGCAAAGTGGTAGGAAAGGGAGGGTGCATGGATGAAAAAATGGATTCGCGGTGGGACGATCGTGACGGCTGCTGATACGTATCAGGCTGATGTGCTGATTGACGGAGAGCAAGTCGTCGCCATCGGCAAGGAGCTGCACGTGGAGGATGCAGAAGTGGTCGATGCGAGCGGCTGCTATTTGTTGCCGGGAGGAATCGATCCACACACCCATCTTGACATGCCTTTTGGCGGCACAGTCACGTCCGATGACTTCTTTACCGGAACCAAAGCGGCAGCATTTGGCGGAACGACCAGTGTCATTGACTTTTGCCTGACCAATAAAGGGGAATCACTCCATCAGGCGATTGCGACCTGGCATGAGAAAGCAAAAGGCAAAGCTGTCATCGACTACGGGTTTCACCTGATGATCTCGGATGCCAACGACGATGTCTTGAAGGAGCTGGAATCCGTCGTCACTGCTGAAGGGATCACATCCTTGAAGGTTTTCATGGCATATAAAAATGTCCTGATGGCCGACGACGAGACGTTATTCAAGACCTTGATCCGCGCCAAGGAGCTCGGGGCAATGGTTCAAGTGCATGCGGAGAACGGGGATGTGCTGGATTATTTGATCAAGCAGGCGCTGGAACAAGGAAATACTGATCCGATCTACCATGCCTATACACGGCCGCCAGAAGCAGAAGGGGAAGCGACAGGACGCGCGATTGCCCTTACAGCACTGGCAGATGCACAGCTCTACGTCGTGCACGTATCGTGTGCGGATGCTGTCAGAAGAATTGCAGAGGCGCGTGAAAAAGGCTGGAATGTGTACGGCGAGACGTGCCCGCAATACCTGGTGCTGGATATCAGCGACCTGGATCGCCCGGATTTTGAGGGTGCGAAATACGTCTGGTCACCCCCGCTGCGCGAGAAATGGAATCAGGATGTCTTGTGGAGTGCATTGAAAAACGGCATCTTGCAAACGGTTGGCTCCGATCATTGTCCGTTTAACTTTGCCGGACAGAAAGAGCTCGGTCGAAAAGACTTTACCAAGATCCCAAATGGTGGCCCGATTATCGAGGATCGCATGACGCTGCTCTTCTCTGAAGGTGTCAGAAAAGGCAACATCAGCCTGAATCAATTCGTTGATATCACTTCCACCAAGGTTGCCAAGCTGTTCGGGATGTTTCCACAAAAAGGGACCATCGCAGTGGGTTCGGATGCAGACATCGTCCTGTTTGATCCGACCGTGAAACGCACGATTTCCGTTGAAACGCATCATATGAATGTCGATTACAATCCATTTGAGGGTATGGAAGTGTACGGAGAGGTTGTCTCGGTTCTGTCGCGTGGGAGCTTCGTTGTGCGCAACAAGGAATACGTCGGTCACGCTGGAGCGGGGAAATTTGTGAAAAGAAGTAAGTTTTCCAGACCGTAGCGCCGATATCGATCAGCTAGGGAGGGAATGGTCGGTGGTAAACAAGGTGAAAATTGGATTGATTCAGGCCAAAAATGATGTGCACGGCGATGAACCAGTTCAGGTTCATAAGGAGAAAGCCATTGAGAAGCACTTTGCTTTGGTGAGAGAAGCGGCAGCCAAAGGAGCCCAGATCATCTGTCTGCAGGAAATCTTTTATGGACCGTATTTCTGCGCCGAGCAAAACACGAAATGGTACGAAGCAGCGGAAGAGGTGCCTGGGGGACCAACCGTACAGCAGTTTAGCGACTTGGCACGAGAGCTGGGTACGGTGATCATACTCCCCGTGTATGAACGGGTTGGCATCGGAACGTATTACAATACAGCGGCCGTGATTGATGCAGATGGAACCTATCTGGGCAAGTATCGCAAACAGCATATACCTCATGTGGGCGTAGGTAGTGAAGGATGCGGCTTCTGGGAAAAGTACTACTTCAAGCCCGGCAATCTCGGCTACCCGGTATTTGAGACGGCATTTGCCAAAGTAGGTGTCTACATTTGCTACGATCGTCATTTTCCAGAAGGAGCACGTCTGCTCGGGTTGGCTGGTGCGGAGATCGTCTTCAACCCATCTGCTACCGTAGCGGGACTGTCCGAATATCTGTGGAAGCTGGAGCAGCCTGCTCATGCGGTCGCGAATGGCTATTACGTGGCTGCCATCAATCGCGTAGGCATGGAAGCGCCATGGAACATGGGAGAATTCTATGGTCAGTCTTATCTGGTTGACCCGCGCGGACAGTTTGTCGCGGTGGGCAGCCGGGATCAGGATGAAGTGATAGTGGCAGACATGGATAAGAACATGATTCATGAAGTACGAGATACATGGCAATTTTATCGCGATCGCAGACCGGAAACATACGACGACATGGTCAAACTGCTGCCGTAAGGGGGAGGGAGGTGCTTGCAGGCGCCTCCTTCTTTTCTACTATCAGAAAGTTTAACTGCGCTAAAGCGCTAAAAGAGTAGAGGAAGCTAGGAAAGAGCAACTAAGGCTCGACCAAAAGCTTGGCGAAGCCAAGTTTTCTAAGCATAAGCCAAGGGTACGTGAGGAGAATTGAAATGAGTAAGATGAAAGTGGTCTTTCGAGGCGTAGAGCATGGGGAAGCCATGCTGGTCATTGACGCGCAGCGATACAGCCGGGAAGAACGGCGGCATTTTATCAACGGTGCAAGTGCCAAAGCTGTTTTCGGATCGGGTGTCTATCTGGTGAGCAATCCGGAGGTAGCTGCCCACTATGCCATCTGTCATGCCGAAACGACATGGGACAAGGCTGCCGTCTTGCAGCAGAAGCTGCTCGTTTCCCGATTGTTTGTATTAGATCGGCAGTACGGTGAAAATGAGCTGCGTCGGGATGCATTGGCTGCCAGGCATACCAATCAGGAGTTAGTTGGCTTGCAGGAGAAAATGACCTACCAGGAATGGCTGGAGTGGACCGGTGGAGAAGTGCGTTCTTTTTTACTGGATAAAGGGTATCAGGGAATACAGTATGAGATATCTCCTGAACTGACGTACTATATTTGCTACCAATCCGATTCCTGTATTACAGATATTACGTTGTATGCAATACTCGATTTGCAGAGCTTTGAATGAGAGCAAAGGGAAGCATGTTCATCTTGAAAGAACATCACTTCATCCATAAAAAAACCGGTCGCCCTTCATGCTTCCAAGTGGCAGACTGGTTTTTTGTTTTGACCGAAACGGATGGAAGATCTTCTATTTCTCTGCATGGGACATGGAATGAATGAGGCAGATGAGTCTTTTAAAGCCCTCCCGCAACTGTTGCTCGTTGAGATAGGAGTAGCTCACTCGTATCCAGGATTTGAGCTCCCTCTGCGGATCACAGATCGATCCAGGCACAAAGGTGATGGATTGTTCGATGGACTTGGTCAACAGTTCTTCCATCGGGATCGAGTCAGGTAACTGGATCCACAGATTGAAGCCGCCTGTTGGGCTGGACCATTTCCAGCCGGTGAGAGACAATTCTTCCTCCAGAATATCCTTGCGCACAGCCAGTGCAATCCGAAGTTTTGCCAAATGCTGTTGCATCCGTTCTGAAAAAAAGTAGTGTAAAAAGATTTTTTGATTGAGCAGAGGTGCACCACTGTCGGATAAGGATTTGGCTCTGATGAAATAGTTCATGAACGATGGTCGGCAAGCCACGGTAGCGATGCCAAGGCCTGGAGCAATGTATTTGCTGAAGCTGCGCAAGTAAATGACATATCCGGCCGTATCATAGGAAAATAGCGGTAAGGGTGGCTGTTCGTTAAAATAAATATCCCGGTACGGGTCGTCCTCGATCAACAAGCAATGATATTTTTCCGCAAGCTCGACCAAACGCTTTCGCTGCTCAGCGGGAACGGTACAGCCCGTTGGATTGTGAAAGGTAGGATTGAGATAAAAGAGGCGAGGCTTGTATTGTTTCATCGCGGTTTCGACTTGATGCAAATCATAGCCGTGCGGATGGATGTCGACTGAAACGATGACAGCTCCCTGTCTTCTGAAAACATCAATAGCCGGGCTGTAGGTGGGTCTCTCCATCAAAATGACGTCTCTTGGTTTGATCAGGACTCTGGCGACCAAATCAATCGCCTCTTGGGAGCCGGATGTGATCAATAGTTCTTCCGCAGACACGTAGAAGTGATAGTGCTTGGCAAAATAACGGCAAAGAGCTTCTCGAAGCTCCTGATCTCCCTGTGTGGTAGAGTAGGTGCCCAGTACTTTCGGATAAAGGTCAAACACTTTCTTCACGTATTCGGAAAAATAGAGGTTTGGCAATAGATTAGGGTCGAGCAAGGCTTTGGAAAATTGAAAGGCTGCCTCAACCTGATGGATTTCGGAGAGATGGCTGTCGTGTACGTAGGCAGAAACAATCGGATCATGCAGTGTATTCATGGACAGCAAGCCGCTCGGTTGCACGTAATAGCCGGATTTGTCCTTTACGTACACATAACGATTTTCTTTTAGCAATTGGTATGCTTTAAAGACGGTTAACCGATGCACATTGAATTCTGTGGCCAGCGTTCGAACGGAAGGAAGCTTCTCGTGTGCTTGCCATTCTCCCCGGCGGATACGCTCCAGAAGATAGTCATAGATTTGTTCAAAAAGCTTATCGGAATGGATGTTGGACAGGATTTCTCGTCTCATGCAAGCTCCCCCCCTTCTTCAAATATAGAACATCGTTGCCATCACTAGCGTTGCATAAATCTTTTCACATCATTAAAAATCACCATAATCTTCTGTATTCAAGTGTTCACGAG
>NZ_JAFLPN010000055.1:0-17885 GCF_029870785.1 Brevibacillus sp. AY1 | reverse complement strand
CTCGTGAACACTTGAATACAGAAGATTATGGTGATTTTTAATGATGTGAAAAGATTTATGCAACGCTAGTGATGCTTACTATATTACCGATAATACCTAATGGTCAAGTCAGAAATGTACTTCAAGTGTTTTTAACAAAATTACAAATTATTTAATTATAAATAAAAAACCGACACCTAGAACGTTCAGGTGTCAGCTAGCGACTTTAAGACTGAAATATTATTTAAATAGATTGATCGTCGTAATAATGATCGGCATAGCGAATACATCGATCAAAAAGGCGCCTACAATCGGAACGACCAGAAACGCTTTTCGTGAAGGACCAAAACGTTGTGTTACCGCAGCCATATTCGCCATTGCATTCGGCGTAGCGCCAAGGCCATGCCCTGTAAAGCCTGCGACCATGACGGCTGCATCATAGTTTTTGCCAAGCAAGCGGAACAACACGAAAATGCCGAACAGGACTATAAAGACGACTTGTACAAACACAATAACCAGCATTGGAAGTGCAAGATCCGCTACTTCCCACAATTTAATACTCATGAGTGCCATAGAAAGGAAAATGCCAAGCGTTACGTCACTAATCAGGTTGATGCTCTTCATGTCGATGGCATCCGGCTTGAATTTATCTACGATGTTGCGTGCGATCACCGCGACAAACATGGCTCCTACATAACCAGGGAGTACAAAGCCTGTAGCCGTCGAGAACAGCTCCCCTAAATACGTCCCCACTGCCATACAGAATGTAATCAGCAATACTACTTCATCGGTCTCAGTCGGTTTTAGGTCGTGTTTGGAAACCAAATATTTGACAGTCGGTCCGCCAACCAAGCCCCCTGCTACGAGACCAAAGGTAGCTGCCGCAATCCCGATCGCCAGCGCAGATTGGATTCCCATATCTTCAAGGGTTTGTCCGAACGCCGTTGCTGCACCGTGTCCACCTTCCATCGAGACAGCCCCTGCCATCATTCCAATCAAAGGAGGATGGCAAATATCAAACCACCAACTACGGGTGCCGGGATACAAAACCTTTGCAGAAATCCCGCTTTTTTGACCAGATATGTGCCCAATACGAGCAAGGCTACAGCAAGAAAAATCGTATTGACTTGATTAAGTGCTAATGTCATAGTTGTCTCCCCCTAGAAATCCCATGATGGCTTCATTCGTCAAGTAAGCACCTAATTTTACGGTTCTTCCATTTTCATCTAGTACCGGATTTACTTCGCATATATCAAAAGAAAGCGTTTTCTTTTGAGCGGTAACAGTGCGGATCAAGGAACGGACGAGCATTGGCGTCAATCCAAAAGGCGACGGAGCACTGACGCCTGGAGCAAAAGCGGCATTCAATACATCTGTGCAAAGCGTGAGCATCACGTGATCATGCTTCTCGATGAATTCGATCAATGCAGAAGTGATGTCATCCGGTGCTTCTGTCATCTCTTCCTCGTATAGATAACGGACACCCAGCTCGTCAGCTTTATCAAACAGTTCCTGTGTATTTCCGAAACGCTGGATGCCAAGCACAAAGTAACGGCTATTTTGATCGTTTTCTAGTATCTGCCTAAACATCGTTCCGGATGAAGGCTGCACTTCGTAAGAACGCAAATCAAAGTGAGCATCAATATTAATGATTCCTAGTGAAGCCTCTTGGCCGATATGCTTTCGGACGCCGAGGTAATGTCCGTACAGCGTTTCATGCCCTCCGCCCAAAATGATCGGGGTCACCGATTTGGCAAGGAGATCCGAGACTGCCTGACCCAGCTCTTCTTGAGCTTCTTCGAGTGCTTCCTTTTCACAACGAATATTCCCCACATCGAGGACACGCTTTCCTTCTGACTGTTTCCAGGGAAGGCTTGCAAGCGCTTGCCTCATAGCGTTCGGAGCTTTAGCTGCACCGAGTCTCCCTTGATTACGTCTCACTCCCTCGTCACATTCAAACCCGATAATGGCACATATTTGCTCCTTGGAAGTCTGCAATTGAGCCAAATCCATCGATTCTACTATCTGATGATAACGAAAGCTGCTTCTTCTTTCCGTATGATCAGTTCGACCGGTCCATACATCAGCTGAAACTTGTGTTGGCAACTTTTTCATCCTTTCTGAACCTTCTGAAGGTGATTTTGTTTTTTGATTATATACTGACAAATTTATTAATTCTAATATATAATTTAAATAAATTAATAGCTTCATGCTATAAATAAAGGTGGGTGATTCTCTTGGACATCAAGCAATTGCATTATTTTGTGACGGTCTCCGATCTGTTGAGCTACTCCAAAGCCGCACAAAAACTGCATATTTCGCAGCCCTCATTAAGCAATGCGATCAAAAATCTGGAACAAGAGATCGGCTCACCGTTACTAGAAAGAAATACCAGAAAGGTCGAACTGACTGACGCTGGTAAAATTTTATACAAGAAATCCGTACTGCTTCTCTCTCAGATGAACATGTTGAAAAAAGAGATGGAAGAGGTAAAGCAGATTGGCAGCGGTGAGCTGATCATTGGCATTATCGAGTCTGTAAAGCATTGGATTCCCAAAGTAATCCGGGAGTATCAGGGGCGTTTTCCTTCCATAAACATCAAGCTGATTGAAGTGCTGAGCGGAAAAGCCGTGAAGGAATCACTCCGAAAGTATCAAACTCACCTGCTCATAACAAACCAGTCCATCCATGAAGACGATATCGAGTCCATCCCTTTATACGATGAAAAATTAATCCTGGTGATGCACAGAGATCACCCACTGGCAAAAAAGGAATCTATTCGAATCGTGGAACTGGAAGGTGAACCCTTCATCATTAGTACGGAAGGGTTTCAGACCAGAGAAGATATTTTACGCGCCTTTTCACTCGAACACGTGACTCCGAGGATCAAATTTGAAATTGAGCGTTTTGAAACGGCTTTGACATTAGTGAGAGAAAATCTGGGAATTACCATCATCCCCGAAAATTATGTGTCTGAATTGACCGATGCTTCCATTGTTCGAAAAACGATTGCTTCCCCTGCATTGGATCGAACCATTTATTTGGCGTATATGAAAAATCGGTATATGGCTCCTGCGGTCCAGACTTTTTTGGAAACGATCCGCCGGAACTTTACTTGAGATCAAGCGACAAGCAGAAAAAGACCCGGAGATTCGCTCCGGAGATTCGCCCTTTGGGTGAGTCTTCTTCTTGGTTCACCCTGCAATACATTCAAATAGGCCTTCGCGTTCCTTTATCTTCTCGTGAGGTGAAGGACATGCATACCATCGAGCTTTATTGGACGCTGCTTACGGATACAGACATTCGTCGTCACAATTCTAACGAAAAAAACGTATACCGCTTCTTCATCTACAAATGTGAGAGGACATACGTGGAACAAAAAACTGGCCATATACAAGTCGTTCCGGGAACATGCCCGTGTGCTGGAAGAAGAGCTACCCATCGAGACGACGGGTCCAGAGTCCATCAACATCATAGACTGTCAGACGAGCGGGATCAAGGAAGTGAAGATCTTCATCGAACACGCTGACATTCGCTATCGCATGGATAAGCTGCTTGCCGGGCAGCTTGTAGGCTGGAGCCGAACACAAATCGTACAGTATATCAAATCGGGGCTTATCCGGTTGAATGACCGGTCCACAAAGCCTGGTACCGCCGTATGTACGAATGACTGCATCCGTATTTTGCTGGATTCTTTGTAGCGAAATGGCCACAAAAAAAACGCCAGACACACGCAAAATCCTGCGTTTATCTGACGTACTCGCAATCTGGCCGCGCAATGCCAAGCCCTTTGCATGTGTATATCTGCTTTGCAGCACTACGCCTGTTTCAACGTACGCGCCAAGAACTCTCTCGTCCGTTCCTGCGTCGGATGATTGAATATCTGATCTGGACTTCCCTCTTCTGCAATGACGCCTTTGTCCATAAACACGACACGATCAGAGACATCCTTCGCAAACTCCATCTCATGCGTAACAATCAGCATGGTGAGACCTGATCCGGCGAGCTCCTTCATGACCTTCAGCACTTCACCGACCATTTCCGGGTCGAGCGCAGACGTTGGTTCATCAAACAGCAGTACATCCGGGTCCATGGACAGCGCCCTGGCAATAGCCACCCGCTGCTTTTGTCCGCCAGATAGCTGTTTCGGTTTGGCGTTGATGTATTTGTCCATCCCGACGACCTGCAAATACTTCATCGCTACCTTCTCTGCCTCTTCCCTGGATCGCTTCAACACTTTTACTTGTCCCACCACGCAGTTATTCAAGACATTGTGGTTATTGAACAGGTTAAACTGCTGAAACACCATACCCAGATGTCTGCGGTAAGCAAAAACATCATGCTTCTCGTCCAAAATGTTATCGCCACGATAGATGATTTGACCGCCACTTGGTTTTTCCAAGAGATTGATGCAGCGAAGAAGGGTAGATTTCCCAGACCCCGAGGATCCGATAATCGTGACGACTTCCCCTTTGTTCACGGAAAAATTGATGTCCCGGAGTACCTGATGGGTTCCATAAGACTTGTTCAAATGCTGAATATCAATGATGGTGTCCATGATCACTCCTCCTTCCCCCATTATCGTGCTTCAAGTTGCTTGTCCGTCATCGTGTAATTCTCTGGTCCATCCAGCTTTCGTTCCAGATAACGAAGTACTCTGGAGACGATCACCGTCATGATTAAGTAAATCGCGCAAGCCACAAAGAACGTTTCAAAATACCGGAAGTTGTTCCCCGAGATCGATTTTGTAGTGAAATACAGCTCCGTTACGGAAATCACGTTCAGTACGGACGTATCCTTGATATTGATGACGAATTGATTCCCCGTTGCTGGCAGGATATTGCGAATGACCTGCGGCAAGACAACGTGAAACATCGTTTGCAGATGGTTCATCCCAATCGCTTGAGCGGCTTCGTATTGGCCTTTATCAACGGAAACAATGCCGCCGCGAACGATCTCTGCCATATAGGCTCCTGTATTGATGGACACGATAAAGACAGCGGCAAACAACCGATCGATATCCATGCCAAAGGCTAAAGCAGAACCATAATAGATCACCATCGCCTGCACGATCATCGGTGTTCCCCGGAAAAATTCAATATAAGTGGAGAATAGGGCATTTATCACTTTCAGACCGATTCGTTTGGCTCCACGTTCCGGAAGTGGAATCGTGCGGATCACCCCAGCCAATAGCCCGATCACTGCCCCCAATATAGTACCGATCAAAGCGATATACAGTGTGGTCCCCGCTCCGCGCAGGAACATGGGCCAGTTTTCAGAAAGTATTCTGACAATCCACTCGAAGCTCATGTTTGTCCTCCATTTCATCTTCCTTTTCTATGCTACTGTCTGCCTGGGAGGCTCTCAGGATCAGTTAAAACCGACTGCACGTGCATGCAGCCGGTTTCTCGACTCTGTTATTGTGCTGCTGGCTGATTCTTGATAGCTTCATCCATAATCTGGGTACGCTCATCTTCAGAGATGCCAGTCAGTGCTTCATTGATTTTTTGAGTCAATTCGCTGCCCTTTTGCACACCTACCGCGATTGCCGTATCATCTTCGGAGGTCTGGAAGCCGTCTTTGAATTCCACCATCACAAAGTTCGGATTCGCTGCTGCCGCACTCACCGCTTCAGGACGCTCAGAAACGTATCCATCAATTACGCCAGATTCCAGAGCAACGCGCATCGCAGGGAAGTTGTCCAGTGCCGGTTGCTGTTCCACACCTTCAATTTGGGGAATCACGGAATAGTGGAAGGTATTTAATTGTGCCGTTACTTTTGCTCCTTTAAAATCTTGGATCGAAGTCGCACCTTCATATTTACTGCCTTTTTTCACAACCATCACGAGGTTGGATTTGTAGTAATTGTCGGAGAAATCAATGGTCTCTTTACGCTCAGCAGTTGGAGACATGCCTGCGATGATGGCATCGATTTTGCCAGAGGTTAAAGCTGGAACCAGACCATCCCATTCTGTTTTCACGATGACCAACTCTTTACCCAAGCTTTCTGCAATTCTCTTCGCGATTTCTACATCGTAGCCACCCGCAAATTCGGAGCTGCCGTCGATTTTTACGGCACCATTGGAATCGTCCATTTGCGTCCAGTTGAATGGCGCATAACCTGCTTCAAGACCTACTTTAAAAGTCGAATCGCTTGCAGCTGCAGGCGCCTCTGCTGGGCTGCTGCTCGAGCTTGTACCGCACCCGGTTAATAGGATCATTGCTGATAGAAAGATAGCGAGAAATGATGATAGTTTTTTCAAGATTGTTCTCTCCTTTTGATTTTTCTGATGATGGTAGGATGACGCTACTAAGATCAACACATTCTTAGAGAAAAACGCAAAAAAGCGACCTGAGAAAGTCTCTGGCCGCACTATTTATATAGTCTTCCCATAAACCTCCCTTTAACCCAAATGAGATAGCTCAACTCAATAAATCGGGGAATTTATTGAGACAGTCCTGCAGCTCTTAACTGCAGACCCAGCAAGTAATACCGAGCATATTACAAGCTTCGGCGACATTTCCTTCTCCCTAGCCTCATCGTTTTCTCGAACTCCACTACGGACTGTTAAATATCGCGCCTCTACCTCACTGTAGAAAGTGAGGTCTTATTAAATTTGTTTATCAGTATACTATCTATCGGGAGAACCGTCAATAACGGAAGGTTTTGGAAAGCATATTCACAAGAAAAACATTTTACGAAACATACAATATGTATGAGGTTTCTTCGAAAAGAGTACAAACACACGGATTCTTTCGTTATAATAAAATGGTAGAATAATCTGAAAACGAAAGGAGGTACCCTCCACTCCATGTCCGACCAACTATCCCGTTTTCCTTACCCCTTCAATAGCGATACGTATCGCTACTCCAACAATTCGGTGCTTCTCGATCCACCGATTGCCATCGAGGTTACGCCGGAATACCTGGAGGAAATGACACTCAAGCGGTCGCTGCTAGCCAATCATCCCAACCGCTGCTATCAGTCACTCCCCCATACGATACCTGCACAATGGGAAATCGCAAGCCTTGTGCTGCATCATCTGCATGAAACCTATCCGGAGGACTTTTCCTTAACGAAAGAGGGAAATTCCTGGACGTTTTCCAACCACAAGCTCAATGAAACGCAGCAATTCGTCTTCGGAGATGTTTCGACGCTTCCCTGGGAGCCACTCGATTTCGTTGGCCGCCATGTGCAGGAGGATTTGATTCTGATGGGACAGCGAGACGGTGATTTATTTCTGGATGCAGGCCAGCTTTGTTTTCCAGCCAACTGGTCGCTCGAATTCAATCTGGGGATGAATTTCGTAGAGATTCACAGTCCGATTCCTGGATTCGCAAATGGGAACCTAGATGAGAAAATTCGCAACTTTATCATGAAGCTGGAGGTTGGCCAACCCTGGGTCCGAAGAAACTGGTCGCTTAATGCAGGCAAAAGGCTGGATGCTTCCCTCGAAACCTTTCACCAGTGGGGACAAATGCGCAAACAGGTCACAGCAGAAAATGCCGGAGAGACGGTGTACTTGCGTGTAGAGGTACAAAAGCTCTTCCGTTTGCCACGAAGCCACGCTGTTCTCTTTACGATCCACAGCTACTTGATCACCTTACATGAACTGGCTCAAAACCGGGCCTATCTGGAACAGCTGTACCATGTTCTGGTAGAGCTGCCCGCGTTTATTGCAGAATATAAAGGGATGAAGCTGTACAAGCAACAAGTCATTCAGTATTTGGAATATGAGCTGCAAAAAGAGAGGGGGTAAAGCATGCAAAAACAGCGATACCTGCTCTTGATGGATGAGACAGGTGAGTCTGCTTCTCATGATCTCAGAAACGAGCTTGCGGCAAGCAGCCTCCCAGTGGAAGTTCATCCTGTCACGTTGGAAAGCTTGCACCAGCCTGAATTGTCCGCACTGCTCTCCAGCCAATGGATCGGTACCTACCTCTATCTGCTTGTCTCATGGCCTCTTTTGGAGCCCTTGAGGCAACTGGCAGAGGACGCCGGATTTTCCGAACAAGAGATGGAATGTCACGGTTTCGGGCCGCACACCAGGCAGGTTTTTTGCTCTGCCTGTCAAAAGATGAACCAAACGGAAGACGAGACGGTCATTTCGTGCCATTTTTGCGGAGAGGAGCTAAGCGTGTCCGAGCATTATTCCAAGCGCTTGCAAGCATTCCTTGGTTACACCTCCATTCGATAATTCCACTTACCGTACCAATTGGCTCATTCCCCCTTTGGGAGCGTACTTCGAAATCAGATAGAATGGGATGGCTGTCATGCAACCGAAAATCCACGTGTTCGTCAAACAAATCATTCAAGAAACGCCTTCCGTGAAGCGATTTGTTCTCGTCTCCAAAGAAGATGCAGACTTGCCTGCCTTCAGTGCGGGCTCTCATATATCCACCTATTTGAATTCGGCTGCGGGAACTTTGGAACGACATTACTCCTTGGTCCAGGCACCCGCCATTACGGATCATTATGAGATCGCGGTTCAACTCCATGCACAATCGCGAGGCGGCTCTGCTTACTGGCATCATCAGGTCTCAGAGGGGACCGAGCTTTACATCAGCTATCCCAAAAATCATTTCCCGCTCAGCTTCCGTGCGAAGCATCACGTTTTTTATGCAGCAGGGATCGGCATTACCCCCTTCCTGTCGATGATGGCGGAGCTGGTCGCCCAGGGACGGAGCTTTGAGCTGCATTATGCAGCCAAGTCCCGGGAGATGTGCGCCTTTTATGAAACCTTGCAGAAAACCTATAGAGATTCCTGTCACTTATACCTTTCTGCTGACCCGGATTCATCACCGATGAAACCAGATGGTATGCGCCAGCAGCGAGTAGGTACGCACGTCTATTTTTGCGGCCCTGAGACCATGGTGAATCAGTTTCAGGAAGCAGCGAGGAGCTATGGGTACCCTCAGCAAAACATTCACTTTGAATTATTTGCGCCACCCGCCCCCATGCTGCGTGAACCCTTTCTCGTGGAGCTTTGGCAAAGCAAGCGGACGATTTCGGTTGGACGCGACCAAAGCCTGCTAGCGGCACTGCTTGCCGCAGGCATCAAATCTCCTTACTCCTGCCGTGTCGGTCGATGCGGCACCTGCGCCGTGGAAGTCTTGTCTGGCGAGGTCGCTCATTATGACTCGGTCTTATCGGAGAAAGAGCGAGCGGCGCAGGATGTGATGATGACGTGTGTCTCTCGCGCCGTACATAATAAGCTGGTTCTGAGCCTGTAGGAGCCTGTCCTAAAAAAACGCCCACTTCTGGTATATTGGCAAGTGTGACCTAGCCATCTACCGAAGTGGAGCGTTTTTCTCTTATTTGATCATCCGCAAAAACGATTTCAAGCGCTCGCTTTTGGGATTGACCAAGACCTCTTGTGGATTTCCTTGTTCCTCGATGAGCCCATTATGCATAAAAATCACCCGATCGGCTACTTCGCGAGCAAACTGCATCTCGTGGGTCACTACAACCATCGTCATCCCTTCCTTGGCCAACTGCTTCATGACCTGGAGCACTTCGCCCACCAACTCCGGGTCAAGTGCCGAGGTCGGCTCGTCGAACAACATGATTTTTGGATTCATGGCAAGCGCTCTTGCAATCGCGACGCGTTGTTGTTGACCCCCTGACAGCTTTCGCGGATACACATCTTGCTTATCTGACAACCCTACTTTCTCCAACAGGTTGACCGCAATCTTCCTTGCCTCGTCTTTGGTCACTTTGTTTACCTGAATAGGCGCTTCCATCACATTCTCCAGAACAGTCATATGGGGAAAGAGATTGAACTGCTGAAAGACCATCCCCACTTCACGCCGAATTTGGCTCACATGTTTCAAGGACTCATTTAGTGGAATGCCATCGATGGTAATGGCGCCACCACTGATCGTTTCCAATCGGTTCAAGCAACGAAGCAGCGTGCTTTTACCTGAACCGCTGGCGCCAATCAACGAGACTACTTCGCCTCGATTGACGATGAGATCAATTCCTTTTAACACTTCCAGGTTACCAAAGCTTTTGTGAAGATCTTTCACCACAATGATTGACTGATTATTGTCACGCTTTGCTTCTACGGCACGGTTGCTCATTGTTTTCGCTTCCTCCTAACGCTCGCTTTGCGACATGCGGAATTCTAACTTTTTCAGGAAATAAGAAAGAAATGTCGTCATGAGCAAATACAGAGCTGCTGCCGTGATATAAAATTCAATAAACGCATAGTTGGTCGCTGCAAAACGTTGAGACACCATCATCAACTCAGACACCGTGACAAGAGAGGCAATCGATGAATCCTTTAACATAGATATCGCTTGGTTGCCCAAGGCTGGAATGCTGACTCGAAACGCCTGAGGCAAGACAATCCTGCGCATGATGGTGGTATAGGTCATCCCAAGCGACTCGGCTGCTTCCGTCTGACCTTTCGGAACGGACATGATGCCACCGCGATATATTTCCGCGATATACGCACCTGCATTCACTCCCAACGCGATGACAGAGGATGAGAATGCACCCAATTCAATTCCAACCTGAGGCAATCCGTAGTAGACCAGAAAGATTTGTACAAGAATGGGTGTTCCGCGAATCACCCAGATGTAGAAATCCGCCAACCACATGAGCGGCTTGATATTCGATATTTTCATCAATGCTGCTATGAGCCCAAGAATTAAACCTAATACGATCGCAAAGAGGGATAGCTCTATCGTCACCACTGATGCTTCAAGCAGAAATCCAATAAAATCGGAGACCAGGGAAAAATCAAGCATGCAGGTACAATCCTTTCCTACCGGATATCGTTACCGAACCAGGTTTTGCTGATTTTTTCATAGGTTCCATCACTTTGAATTTCTTCCAGTGCTTTGTTTAATGCATCTTTCAGCGCGTTATTTTCTTTACGCAACGTGAACGCTGCTTCTTCTTCATATAGCAGTCCACCTATTGCCTTAAAGGGGTAACTCTTTTCCTTGATAACGGATGAACCTACTGCCTTATCTGTAATGACACCCTGAATGCGGTTATTCACCAAATCTTGGAAGGTTAGCATGTCATTTTTGTAAGTGACTAAGTCTACCTTTAATTCTTTTGCTTTTGATTCAAATGTGGTACCGATCGAGGCACCGATTTTTAATCCTTCGATTTTGGTCGGATCCGTGATAGGAGAATCGTTTGGAACGAATAATTGCGCACCTGTATGGTAGTAAGGTTTGGAGAAATCCACCTTTTGCATGCGTTCTTCTGTAATCCCCATGCTGGAGACAATGGTGTCGTATTTCTCTGATAATAAGCCTGCGATGATGGCATCCCACGGTGTAACAACAAAGTTTACTTTGACACCCAGCTTGTCACCGATCGCATTGGCGATGTCTACGTCAAAGCCAACAAGCTCGTTTTTATCGTTGTAATAGTTGAACGGTGGGTATGCGCCTTCAATCCCGACGTTGATCACCCCGGCTGATTTTATGCGGTCAAGCGATTGGTCGCCCGATTGTCCAGTCTGACTGACCGTTTTAGAACTACAGGCAGTAAGAATCATTAGAGCCAAAGATAGAATGATTAAAAAAAGATTACGCTGATTGATCATGTGCTTTCCCCCTTATCTACTGGTAAAAAAGGACTGACAAACTTGTGCGTGAACCTAGATCATTCCTAACTTGAGATACATGCATAGGGATAACATTAAAAATCAGAATATTATTTCCATTTATATCATTCTATCATTTGTTTTCCGATTTTTCCAAATATTTGTGTGTGTTCATTGATAAAAAAAAGGCTGTGAACCCTTGGGGCAACAGTATTCGTTTCACCCCAGTAAGAAAGATCGTTCAAATAACTTATTAACTATCCCGCTCAACTTGGCTTCGTCTTTTTCCCCGTTTAATGTCGCCATAACCAACGAAAAAGCTGAGAGCAGAATGATTTGTTCCGGTACCGGATCTCCTTAACTGAATACACTAACCTTTGATAACGTAACATATCCGTTTCATCAACAATATAATATGCCTAAAACAATCTAAAGAGGTGAGCCGATGGCCGTCGTAAAAGCCAGGAGCAGTGATATTGACATGTTGGCAAGGTTGCTTCGAGCCGAAGCTGAAGGTGAAGGTGAAATGGGAATGCTCCTTGTTGGAAATGTTGGAATTAACCGAATAAGAGCGAATTGCTCCGATTTTAAAGGAATCCGGACAATTCCCCAAATGATCAACCAGCCGCATGCGTTTGAAGCTTTGCAGCATGGTATATACTACCAAAGGGCTAGAGATAGAGAACGACGTCTGGCGCGACGGGCCGTGAATGGGGAACGGTATTGGCCGGCCAAATTCTCCCTCTGGTATTTTCGTCCGGGAACGGCCGCAGCTCCCCAGCCATGTCCGCCGACCTGGTATAATCAGCCGCACGTAGGACGATACAAGCTTCACTGTTTTTATGAGCCGACCGCGAAAGAATGTGAAAATATATATAATACTTTTTAATTCTATGGACGAAAAACAGCCCAATCATTACACTGCCCCTAACGAAAAAAGGGGGAATCATCAATGATGTAGATTTGGATGAGGAGGCTATCATATGAAGTGCACCCCAATGTTAGGCAAGACTAACAATTGGGGTGCAGTTTTTTAACGTATAGGAAAATAGAAACTTCAAAGAGCAACACGTCGCGATACTTCCTACTACCCGCCAAAATTTAGACCCTTAGCGAGCCGCGGAACCCTCTAGCGGCATAGTAGGATTCAGCTCCATTGTGGTATACGAAGACAGTGTCGTAGCGACGATCACAAAAGATCGCCCCGCCGAGTTTTCGAATACTAGCAGGTGTTTTCACCCAGCTCGAAGTTTTCAAATCGAAATTTCCAAGCTTCTGTAGCTCCCGGTATTGTTCTTCTGTTAACAGCTCAATACCTATGGCAGCTGCCATTTCAATCGCATTATTCTGTGGTTTATGTTCTTTCCTTGACTCCAGCGCTTCACGATCGTAGCAAACACTTCTACGCCCTTTGGGACTTTCCGCTGAGCAATCGTAAAAAATGTACTCGCCTGTCTGAACGTCATAATCAACTACATCCGGTTCACCGCCCGTTCTCTCCATTTCATGGAGCGACCACAGTTTTTCGGTATGCGCTTCGAGCTTTGCTTGGATGTTTGCCCATTCAAGACCTTGATGGCGATTCATGTTTTTCTCAAAACGGGCTTTCAATGTTTGGAGTAGTTCTTCACGTTGCTCCGGCAATAACTCCTTTATAGAGTTGCTATCACTCTTTGGCATGTTCCTTTCTCCTTTCGAGTTTGTAATTACCTAGTGATCCACATGGGTAGCATAAGTAAAATTGACATGGAACGCGCTAAAACGTTTTATTGAGAAGTATTTGGGTGGGCATTTGAGGATTGGAGCGATTATGCTGGTATGCCCTATTTTGGAGCTGTTACCGGTAATGCAAACGAGCCTGGAATTAACGGAGCTTTGATGCAACGTCAGGGTGCTTCCCCAGAAACTGGCCAGGCTTTGAATGGCTATGCCTGTACAATGGGAGTGGCAGATTACGATTCAACCGAAGCAAAAATCCTAAAAAATGGAGGCAAGGTCGCCCATCCAAAGCATGCTCTGCCTGGAATGGCGTGGCAAGGATATTATATGGATACCGAAGGCAATATTTTTGGTATTCATCAGCCAGATGTGAACGCGAAATAGAATCCTTTAAAATATGTACTACAAATCGTCATTCTATGTTTGAAGAAAGAGAGTACTTCTAAAAGCGGTACTCTCTTTCATTTAGTAAAGACTAGTATGCGTTGAACCATTCATTCGAATGTACTACTCCGAACTGCAATTGAATTACTTGACTTCTAATTGTTCCTTCATTTGAACTCTACTGTCACAATCTGCAATATAATTATTTAATACCGCAGTCAATTCGTTAACCATTTTTGCTTATTGCTAACCGACCCTTTAGCACTCTATCCATAGGCTGAAGAAATTACGAACCCTGGCTTCATGTGATCCTCTAACGATTACGAAACCAAAAAGACTCTTTCGCGTATAAAAGTGTATGAACATGATCCTGCGAATTTGATGCGGCATGAATTTAAATTCGTTCCCGTCCTTGGAGAAATGCTCTTTCAGAATATTTAACGAAAATATACAGTTTTGAGGTAATCTATCCTATGAATGGTAAATTTACAGAGAATGAGGCATTTACAGAGCATGCCGACTCGTGGTACCGGCTGGCCGAGCAGAAGGCAGCTCAGTATTTTGCATCGCTGTATGAGCAGGTTATGGAAAAGACCTATGTGCCTACTCTAACAAAGGATATTCAATTGTGGCAGAGTAACCACATTCATCATAAATCATGGCTTTCCTTTTTTTCACGGGTAAAAAGAAAACCGGATACACAGGATTATTATAGATACCTCGACTGGCTGAATGTTACCGGTCAATTGGATGATTACCTTGATCGAAGCGTGTCCTATATTTTTATGAGGGATTTGGGTAAAGCTCTGGATTCCCCAGTAACACAGAAAAGGATTCGGCGCCTAGTTACCGACATCAAAAATTACTTGATTCAATCCACCGCTACCAAACGGGGAGACCAACCCGACTATTTGAGTCTGGCCGGTTTTTATCGGTGGGCCCAGAAGGAGGGCGTAGAAAACGCAGCGATTTGGTTGATAGAAAAACTAAAGGCTGTATCCTCCCATATTCCGGACGATATGAACGCAGAGCACGCCCAGCGCAAACTGATCAAAATCATTGGCGGGGTTATTCTGCATGCGATAGAAGAGATGGGCGATGAGATATTGCCTGTGGAACGTACGAGGAGACTCGATGAAGCTATCAGGCTAGGTTACTCCTATGGTCTGACCTATCCTTTTATTGACGATCTTCTCGATTCCGAGATCTTAAATGATCAAGAGAAAGAAAAGTATTCTCGTATGATACGCACCGCGCTTCTGACCGGATCTGTGCCGGAATTGGGAGAGTGGAACGGAGATAACAGGGATTTGATTCATTATATACACTCGGAGCTCCGGGAAGCCTTTGAGTATATGAAGTGCCAACAGCGATCGGATACGCAGCAGCCCTTTTTCGAGCAGTCGTATGTGTTTTTTCATTCCCAGCATCTGGACCGAATAAAGGACCTTTCGAATGCGAATTACACCAACGAAGAACTTTATTTACCCGTTATCTTAAAATCCTCTTCTGCCCGCTTGATAGTCCGTTCCGTCATTAGCGCTCCTGTAGATGAGGGATTTGATCATCGAGTATTTTATTATGGCATCTACAACCAGCTGGCAGATGATTTTGCGGATATTTTTGACGATATGAGAGATGGGGCGGTAACCCCCTATACCTATTATTTAAAATACCGGGATCAGCGTTCGGATTTGATCAATCCTTTTGAATTGTATTGGGCAGTCATCTCCCATCTGATCCATCATGTGTATCACTCCGATGCCAAAACGCTTGAGGTGATACTGGATCGTGCCATCAACGGTTTAAAACGTTGCAAACAACGCATCGGAATTGAAAAGTATAACGAATTGATGGAGGTATTTGCTCCTGGTGATCCGGAATTCAATCGTCTCATCCAGCTAATGGTTAGAGAAGCGGACAATGTGGACTTTTTTGATAAACTGCTTAGGGATCAGATGGTGACCGCTCTAAAAAACAAGCGGAAAGAAAAAGAGTATTTTATCGAGACAGTCAATACGGTCCGCGAACAGATCAACAACCAATTGCAGATTGCCAAACATGACGGAATTCCCCCGATGAAGGATTCGCTGATCGATGTTGCAAATTACAGTCTCGAAGGAGATGGCAAACGACTACGGCCCATCATGGCTTGGGTCATGGGCGTTAACGAATACGGATTGCCATTTCCGGAGATCGTACCACTTCTAAGATCATTGGAATATATGCATACCGCATCTTTGATCTTCGACGATCTCCCATCGCAAGATAATTCGTCTACCCGTAGAGGGCGTCCAACCTTGCATATGGTTCATAATTCCTCTACTGCGGAATTAACAGGTTTGTTTATGTTCATGAAGTCGGTTGAAGAACAATCGTCTCTAAACGGATTCGATGCAAAAGCCGTACTTGCCATGATGCAGTATTCGTCCCAAAAAGCGGGAGAGATGTGTATGGGGCAAGCGATGGATTTGCAATCCAAAGGTCAAGAATTAACACTGGAGCAATTGAAACGGATATGCTACTACAAAACCGGAATTGCATTTGAGGCTTCTCTCGTTATGCCTGCCATTCTTGCTCAGGCTGAGGCGACGGAAATTGCTGCTTTAAAGAAATATGCCTATCATGCGGGGATTGTATTTCAGATTAAGGATGATTTGCTTGATGTGGAAGGAGATCGGCTTTTACTCGGTAAACCCACTCTCCAGGATGTTGAAAACAACAGCTCTACTTTTGTAACAGTTCTTGGTCAGAAGGATGCCAGGAAAGAGATGTGGGAGCACTACTGCTGCGCGATGGAAGCGTTGAAGGAGATGTCTTTAAAAACCCCATTTCTGAAGCATTTATTGGACTATATTGTTAATCGGGACAGGTAATAAGAGAGCTCCAACAAGTTTTTGAAGCTGAAATGGATGATCACTTAGGCTACAGCAAACATAGTTCCGACGGTGACCATACTGGAAATAGTCGAAATGGCGAGTATGTAATTAATTTCGTGTAAATGGTAATAACTGCTAATGAAGTACTTGACCATTTATGCAAGATGCAAAGACCAGATTGGCCCAAGAAGTGGCGAAAGACTGTAAGACTGTAGAGGACGTTCACACTCTACTGAAAGACCTGTTTAAAAGAACGCTTCAAGAGGTTCTCGAAGCTGAAATGTCCGAACATCTCGGCTATGATAAACACAGTGTAGAAGGAAATCGTTCTGGTAATAGTCGTAACGGCTATAGTAAAAAGACGATTAAAACAGGCCTCGGCGAAACAGAGATCGTTGTGCCACGGGATCGAAATGGTGAATTTGAGCCACAGATTATCAAAAAATATGAGCGTTCTTCGAACGAGATTGAAGATCAAATCATTGCCATGTACGCGAAAGGCATCTCTACTCGGGATATTGAAGCTCACATGAAAGATATCTACGGAATTGATGTATCGGCTAGCTTGGTGAGCAAAGTGACCGATCGGGTTCTTCCTCTTGTGACGGAATGGCAATCTCGTCCTTTAGAACGTATTTACCCTATTGTTTTTCTGGATGCGATTCATTTTAAAGTACGGAAGGATCATCGGATTGTGAATAAGGCAGCGTACAGTGTAATTGGCATTAATACGCATGGATACAAGGATGTATTAGGTATTTGGATTGGCGAAAATGAAAGTGCCAGCTTTTGGATTGGTGTATGTAACGATCTGCAAAACCGTGGTGTAGAAGACATTTTCATTGCTTGTAAAGATGGGCTAACTGGCTTTTCTGAAGCCATTCAAGCCGTTTTTCCTCAAACCTCGATTCAGTTGTGTGTCATTCATCAGATACGAAACTCGATGAAATACGTGAATTATAAAGATCAGAAGGCGATGATGTTTGATTTAAAACAAGTCTATCAAGCTTCCACCATGGAAGAGGCAGAATTGGCACTCCACCTGGTAAAAGAAACGTGGGGACGTAAGTACCCAATTGTGATTCGTTCCTGGGAAAACAACTGGTTAGAACTGAGTACATATTTCTGCTATCCACGAGAAATTCGTCGTCTGATTTATACCACAAACATTGTGGAAGCTTATCATCGTCAATTAAGAAAAATAACGAAAACAAAAACGGCATACCCTACCGACGATGCTTTGCGGAAGATTATATATTTAGCTACGGTGGACATTACTAACTCAACTTTCGCAGAGCGAAAATGAGCGTTTTTCCTTGGTACAGCAAGTCTAAAACCAATTTTAGAGTACTCC
>NZ_JAFLPN010000054.1:0-17993 GCF_029870785.1 Brevibacillus sp. AY1 | reverse complement strand
AAAGATTAGCGGAAGATAGTATAAGTGCAACTAAGGCTCCGCCAAAAGCTTGGCGTAGCCAAGTTTTCTAATCTGGCTTATTTTCGATGCAGATGCTGCAGCTTATCTGGATTCATCGTGTTGTAGATGGCTGCGATCGTACCATGTTCAAAGTGAAAGGATAGGGTGCAAAAGGGAACGTCTCCGGTAAAGATCACAATTCCTGGGAAGCCATTTACACTCGCGAATTCGAGAGAGAAAACGTGAATGATATCAGGCTCAGTCTGATTCTCATGGATGTGCATGCGTTCCCAATCAGCAAAGATATCATGAACGATGTCTTCCGCATTCATTACACTTCCGAGCATTCGGTATGCCAAGGAAAAACGCAAAGGTTTATAAGCTTCATAGTATGCTTCGGAGTTCATTGTTTTTCCTCACATCCTCTCTGACAGGGTTTCGTAAATAACGGATTGCGCAATGAGCGGCATGTTTGCCGCTTGCTACAGCCGCATCTGCCAGCATGCCGTGTTGACCGACCCAATCACCGGAGATGTACAAGCCGTCGACCCCTGTTTCGTCAGGAGCAGGGCGTCTGGCGGCACCGCATAGCGGAAGCGAGTGGGTAACGGTCATTTTGGGGAGAAAGCGTTCCGTAACGACAGCTTTTCGCCATCCGGGCTGTAAGGAATCTATCCATTCCTCCAATTCACGGCGATCACGCGCAGGATCGATCTGCTCGGGACTTGCCTGGTATTTCAACATATGGATGACCTGATCTCCATTTGTATTGAGCTTGGAGATTGATGAATGATTCGAGTAATAGAGGGGGCGCTGCACATGCAAGGCGAATGAACGATTGGGTTCAGGCAAATGAGTGACCACGATGTCCAGACAGCTGGCGAAGGAAGGTACCGCTTGTTCTTGCCAGTACTTCAATGTGGGGCTTTTCGGACCGTCCACCTTTCGAACCAAGCCTGCTGCCTCACCGGGAGAGAGAGCTGCGATGACAGTAGAACCATGAAGCATTTCACCATTGGAAAGCAAGATACCTTCTACTCGCTGCTCGTCGATAAGGATCGAATCGGCTTTTCCCCGCACGATTCGTACACCTTCAGATTCGGCGCGCTTTTTTAATGAATGAACGAGTGACTTCCACCCTTGGTGCAAATAATATACGCCGCCCATACTAACTTGTCCTTGCTGGATGGTGGCTCCTGCATCCAATTGTTCTGGGCAATCCGCGTACATCCACAGACGCCCCAGAGTGAGCATGAGATCTTGGGCCATGCGATCGTGTGGGAACTGTTTGCCAACCCAATCTGACCAGGACAAGCCATGAAACGATTCGACATCCATTCTCCGCAACATAAGCATGAGCTGGATGTATTTCACCTTGCTGTTCCAGGTCAGCAAGCGAGTACGAAGCAGGCTACTGAAGGTAAAGGGGAGAGGATACAAACCTTCATGAGTAGCTGCAACCCCTCCAATAGGCACCTTGCCTCCATCGATCGGAATCCATTACGAGAAATTGAGCTTAAACGCTTGCTTAATAAAAGAAAATGCGAGTATGCCGGGTAATTACCCGTGGATTACCCTTATTTTCCCGGCACGTGAAAAAACGTCTCGAGAAAAAGAAATCACGAAGCTTGACATCGGGATAGGGGCATTGTAATATACCTATAGGGGTATTGGTAAACAACATTCAAACCTCAAGCAGTACCAGCATCACCTGTAAATTTTTTTGGCTCAAATAATACCCCCGCAGGTATATAAGATCATTTGATTATACACAAGGAGTGAGGAAATGAACTTCTCAGTAGATAAGGTTCTGGATTGCAAAGGACTCGCCTGTCCGATGCCGATTGTCAAAACGAAAAAAGCCATCGAAGAGATCGCGCCTGGTCAGGTATTGGAGATGCAGGCAACTGACAAAGGCTCTGTAGCAGATATCCAGGGCTGGGCAAAAAATACCGGTCACGAATATTTGGGAACCGTCCAAGAAGGAGATCTCTACAAGCACTACCTGCGCAAGGCAAATCCGCAAGCCTCTCAAGAGAACGCCGCATTTGCCCAGACGATCACAAATGCCGAGCTGTTGAAGAAGATGGAAGCGCAAGAAAAGGTCGTCATCGTCGATGTTCGCGAGGCTGATGAATTTGCAAGCGGTCATATTCCAGGAGCCATTGCGATTCCTTACGGCGAGCTGACCGGTCGTTTGGCCGAGCTGAACCAGGACGAGGAGCTCTACATCGTCTGTCGTACCGGCAATCGCAGTGATATGGCCTGCAAGCTGCTTGCTGAAAAAGGATTTTCCAAGCTGATAAACGTCCTGCCAGGCATGTCTGGCTGGAGCGGTCCGGTTCAGAGCGGAGAATAACCGGGGAACGCAGTTGACAACATTCCATATGGGAGGGAAAAACATGCTTACAGGAATGACGGCCAAAGAAGTTGCCAAGATGGTGAAGAATAAAGAGGACCTGTTTATTCTGGATGTGAGGAATCAATCGGATTATCAGGATTGGAAGATCGAAGGAGAAAAAGTATCGAGCATCAATGTTCCATACTTTGATTTGCTCGATGGCGTAGAGGGTGTTCTGAAGCAGCTTCCAACCGATAACAAACTGCTTGTTGTCTGCGCCAAGGAGGGCTCCTCCAAGTTCGTCGCGGAACAGCTGGTAGAGGCAGGTCTGCAAGATGTTTCTTATCTAGAGGGCGGCATGAAGTCATGGAGTGAACATCTGGAGCAGGTGCTTGTCTACGCAGATGAGCAGCTGAAGGTGTATCAGTACCTTCGAATGGGAAAAGGCTGCCTGTCTTACATGGTCATCTCTGGAGAAGAAGCCCTGGTGGTAGACCCATCCCGCTTTACCGACGTCTACATGGAGGCTGCCAAGCAGGAAGGGGCAAAGATTACACACATCGTCGATTCCCACCTGCATGCTGACCATATTTCAGGTGGTAAAACACTTGCGGATCAGACAGGGGCAGCTTACTACATGATGAAGAGCGAGGGAGCTGTATTTGACTTCATGCCTTTTGAAGAGCATGATCGCATCCGATTTGCCCATGTAGATCTGCGCGTGCTGGCTGTCAAAACCCCAGGGCATACCCCAGGGAGTGTCTCCTTCTTCGTGAACGACAAGCTCTTGTTTTCAGGGGACACCATCTTTGTAGGAGGGCTGGGTCGCCCAGACCTTGGCGGCAAGGTTCAAGAGTGGGCGAAGGATCTGTATGATACCGTCTATGAGAAAATCGCGGCTATGGCCGACGATGTGATTGTGCTGCCTGGGCACTACGCCAATCTGGATCAGGAAGTGAACGCGGCGGGCTATGTAGGGGCCGAGCTGGGCGCGATCCGTGCAGGCAACGAGCTGATGAACCAACAGGATAAGCAGGCGTTCGTCGATCAGGTCGTAGCCAATGCGCAGACCGAAACACCGCCTAACTTTGAAGAGATCATTGCCATCAACCGTGGAGTCGACGTGGCCTCTCCAGAGCGTCAGCAAGAGCTGGAGATCGGCCCCAACCGCTGTGCCCTGCATCACACTCATTAAGTTTCCAATCGACAAAAATCAACCTAAAACCAACGAAAATACTGGAGGTAATCAAACATGAACAGCAACAAATTTCTCGACGCTAAAGGACTCGCTTGCCCCATGCCGATCGTACGTACCAAGAAAGCCATGAATGAGATGGAAGCCAATCAGGTTCTGGAGATCCATGTTACGGACAAAGGCTTTAAAAATGACCTGACGGCGTGGACCAAATCAACAGGCAATGAACTGGTCAAGGCTGAAGAAGAAGGCGATGTACTGAAATTCTGGATTAAAAAAGGCGAGTAAGAAAGCGGATCGCGCAGGGGTGACAAGCGTATGGATTGTTGCCCCTGCTCCTGTTTAACCCAAAAGGAAAAAGAGAATTTTCAACAGAGAGGAAGGGCTATATGGACTGGAGCTATATTCTCATGCTGTTTGCCATCGGCTTTGTCGGGTCCGCCATCTCTGGGATGGTCGGAATTGGTGGTTCAATCATCAAATATCCGATGCTGTTATACATTCCACCTGCCCTGGGGTTTGTCGCTTTTACAGCCCAGGAAGTATCGGCGATCAGTGCCGTGCAGGTCTTCTTTGCGACTCTGGCAGGGATGTTCGCCTATCGCAAAGGCGGTTATATGAACAAGCCACTCATCATCACGATGGGGACGGCCATTATTATTGGTAGCTTTCTCGGAGGCTACGGCTCGCAGTTCCTGCCTGACGAAATCATCAATCTGGTTTACGCGATTCTCGCCTTGATCGCAGCAGTCATGATGTTCATGCCCAAGAAGGGGGACGAGATAGCGGACTTTGCCAATATTCGTTTCAACAAGCCGCTCGCTGCCGTTTTGGCTGGTGTGATCGGGATTTTGTCCGGAATCGTTGGGGCAGCTGGAGCCTTTATTACCGTTCCTGTTATGCTGGTTATTTTGAAAATCCCGACGCGTGTCGCGATTGCGTCTTCCCTTGCCATCACCTTTATTTCCTCGATCGGCTCTACAGTGGGCAAGCTCATGGGAGGACATACCCTCCTGATTCCATCCCTTGTCATGATTGTAGCCAGTGTGATCGCTTCACCGGTAGGTGCCGTCATCAGCAAGAAATTGAACACCAAGGTGCTGCAGTGGATCCTGGCCCTTTTGATCACGGCAACTGTCGTCAAGATCTGGCTGGATATTCTCCTCTAGTCGCAAAAATGGCACTTCTAGGCATTGCATGAACAGGGATGTCTTGTATCATGAAAGTAGTGCAAGTGTGGGAATATCGAGAGCGGGGAGTTGAAACGTTGCTTGATGTCATATCGATTGGGCCTTTGCTGATAAAAACGACAACGATTATCTATATCCTTGCAGGCGTGCTGGGATATGGGGCGATCCTTTATCGACTGAGGCGTGAGCCATCTCTTCGAAAGCATATTGCAGAGATCATCAGTTCTGCTGCGATTTTGGCTTTGTTCACCTGGAAGTTTAGCTATGCCTTGTTCAATCCGCTAAAGGTCTGGGAAAACCCGGCTTCCCTGCTCTATTTTTCGGGTGGGGATGCTGGTGTTTGGCTCGGAGGGCTGGCCGCTGCGGTGTACATGGCGGTTCAGATCAGAAAGCGACAGCTTCCTGCAAGAGACGTATTAGAGGCCGTATTCCTCAGTGTCGTTGCGGCTCATTCCCCTCAAATGAAAAAGTGGGTTGCTGCTTTTGGCATCGTCGGCTTGATTGTGTGGGGGTTCCTGGACAATGGTGGTACTTCTCTTTTACCTGCCCAAGAGTCTGCCCAGGGGGAAAGAAAAGTAGGCTTGAACCAAGGAGAGCTGGCACCGGATTTTGAGCTGCGCACTTTGGACAATACCCCGATTCGTCTTTCAGAGCTGAGGGGGCAAAAGGTGATTGTCAATCTGTGGGCAACCTGGTGTCCGCCGTGCCGGGCAGAAATGCCGGATATGCAGGAATTTTACGAACAGGAAAAAGAGAACGGCGTAACCATTCTCGGGGTAAACCTGATTGAGACGGAGCAGGGACCGGAAAGTGTAGATGCTTTTCTCAAGGAGTACGGGATTACGTTTCCTGTTGTGCTGGATCAGGGCAAGCACATTTCACAGCAGTACCAGGCGATCTCCATACCGACCAGCTATGTGATTGATACGGAGGGTGTGGTTCAGTACAAGATGATCGGTCCTTTGACCAAGGAAATGATGGAAAAAATGATAGCTGCTATCGATTAAAGGGGAGTGGCGCAGTGTCCAAAAAGGTAGGGGCAATCGTACTGGCAGCTGGCAAATCGCGGCGAATGGGGACAGCCAAGGCATTGCTGGAGCTACAGGGAAAGCCGCTTTTTCGTCACGCGGTAGATCGCGCTTTTGCGAATCAGCTGGAACCGATTCTTTTGATTGCGGGAGAACACGGGGAAGCTTTTCGTCAGGTGACCAGTCCAACATTTCCGGTGGAGATTCTTCACAATCCGGATTACGAGACGGGCATGGCTTCGTCCTTGCGTGTAGGGATCACGGCAGTCAGAGGGCGTGTCGATGCGGCTCTCGTATTTCTGGCGGACCAGCCGCTGGTCCCGGATGAGGTGGTCCGTTCCTTGATCGAGACCTATCAGGTTGGGTTTGATAAAGGAGTGCGGATCGTACGGCCAGTGTACGCCGGAATGGCAGGTCATCCTGTATTGTTCGATGCATCACTTTTTGATGAGCTGGAGGAGGTTACGGGCGACCAGGGAGGAAAAGAAGTGATTGGCAGACACAAGCAACAGCTGGCGACCGTCGCTTTTGATAATGAGCAATGGGGCAAGGACATCGACACTCCCGAAGAGTACCAGGATGTTCGGAACAGTCTTTGACCCGAGGAGCGAAAAATAAAAGGCTTTGTCTATTTCCGCGAGCGGTTAGACAAAGCCTCTTTGATTCATCATGCTTTAGGCACAGGCTTTAGTTCTTTGGCATGCTCCACGCCGGCTGAGATCAGATGACGCACATGATCATCGTCCAGGGAGTAGAAAACCAGCTTGCCTTCTTTACGGTATTTGGCCAGGCCCATATTTCGCAGCAACCGCAAATGGTGGGAGGTGTTCGCGATCGAGCTGCCGATGACAGCAGCGATATCGCAGACGCACAATTCGTCCTCCAAAGACAGGATGTGGATGATTTTGGCCCGTGTATCGTCTGCCAGCGCCTTGAAGATCTTTGCTACACCTTCTGATTCGGACACAAAAGGTCGTAATCGATTGACTTTTTCATCGTCGAAGCATTGAATTTCACAGACGTCGTCCTTTTCTTTGGACGCCATGAGAAATCACCTCTTATTTCTTTCATCCAATGTCCTACTATTATAGACATTCAAAGTTAAAGTGAAAAGGAAAAACGACATTTCGATGAGGTGGTAGTGTGCACCTCCTTTTTCGTGTATCATGGACATGTTTGTGGTTAGTTCGGAAAAGCATGGGCAGCGTTGTACACAGGAGGAGAAAAGCATGGATGTTCATGGCAAGTGCCCCAAATGCAAATCAAAGAAGATTGATTTCAAGGAATCGATCAATCGATTTTTATATGTGACGATCTACGCCCTCGTTTTGATGATCATCGCTTGGGTGGGAGTTCGGCTGAATGGTACACCGGTCATTTTTCTATTTCTCGGACTTTTTGGCGCTTTTGTCTTGTTTATCGTGCGCTTGGCATTGGATAAGAAGAAAATCATTCAATGTACTTGCCTAGATTGCGGAACGAAATGGCAAAGAGGCCCCAACGATCAATAAGGAGTGCTATGGGTGAGGAGACTTCTCTTGGGAGGAGTCTCTTTTTTTCGTTGATCAAGTGTAAAGCAATGGCGGCATCGGGGAACCATGAAGGTAGAGGAAAATGGGCGGAAAAATTCAAATCGATGCTTGAATGAATACGATGATTTCGCTAATATAATAATTAAATATACATTTGAATGTTTGGTCAATTGTAGAATGGATGGAACCATGGATGGAAGCGGGAATGGAAACGAGGTGAGCGGTTATGTCTGGATTCGAACAGCATCTTCACGAGCAGCATCACCATGATCATGATGGAGCCTGCTGTCATGATCATCAGGAAGCACATTTAGAACCGTTTGTCGCAGCTAGTGGAGCGGCGGTGTACCGCATACATGGCATGGATTGCAGCTCATGTGCCAAATCGTTGGAAAAACACATGAGGACACTGCCAGCTGTGAAGGAAGTGAACGTCAATTTTTCGACGGGGAAAATGCATATCCTGCAGGATGGCCTGGATAATAAAGCGGTGATGCAGGAGGTATCCAAGGCTGGATATACCGCCAGCATGCTCGCCAAGCGCTCCGGCGCTCAAGAGGAATCTTCGGATCATACCGGAACGAGATTGACGGTCATATCCGGTATTTTATTGCTTACAGGCTTTGTCGGTTCCTTCACTAGCATACCGGAGCCTGTCCTGATTGGTCTGTGGGCGCTGGCTATCGTGATCGGCGGATTTCGCCCTGCTCGAAGCGCTTTTTATGCGATCAAAAGCGGTTCCTTGGACATGAACGTTCTGATGACAGCAGCTGCGATCGGTGCTGCCGCGATCGGGGAATGGATGGAAGGAGCTACGGTGGTCTGGCTGTTTTCATTGGGCAACATGCTTCAGGCCAGATCGATTGAAAAGACGAGAGATTCGATACGCAATCTGATGAACCTTGCTCCGTCGGAAGCGTGGGTAAAAGCAGGCGAGAACCTGATACGCAAGCCGGTGGAAGATGTGAGCATAGGCGAGGTCATCGTCATCAAGCCCGGCGAGAAAATCCCGTTGGATGGCGAGGTATTGAACGGAGCATCCAGCGTCAACCAGGCTCCGATCACGGGCGAGTCTATCCCTGTCGATAAATCGGTCGGGGATGGCGTCTATGCCGGAACGGTCAACGAAAGCGGGTCGCTGGAAGTGAAGGTGACGCGTCTCGTAGAGGATACAGCATTGTCGCGAATCATCCACCTGGTGGAGGAAGCGCAGGAGAAAAAAGCACCGACACAGGCTTTTGTGGATAAATTCGCGGCTATCTACACCCCGATTGTACTGGTGCTGGCCCTGCTGGTCATCGTCTTCCCGCCGCTCCTTTCCTTCGGGACGTGGGGCGAGTGGTTTTACAAGGGACTGGAGCTGTTAGTCGTGGCATGTCCGTGCGCACTCGTGATTTCAACTCCGGTAGCGATTGTATCGGCGATTGGCAATGCGGCACGAAACGGCGTGTTGATCAAGGGCGGAGCATTCCTGGAGAAAGCTGGTACGATCAGCGCGATCGCTTTTGACAAGACAGGTACGCTGACGGAAGGCAAGCCGCAGGTCAAGGAAGTGCTGATAGCAGACGGTGCGAAGGAAGAGGAGCTGCTGCGGATTGCCAGGACGGTAGAGGAGCATTCCAAGCATCCGATTGCATTGGCGATTATCAAATATGCACAAGAACATCAGCATATGGCGATGGTAGGTGCCGATTATCGAGCGATTGTAGGGAAAGGCGCCGCGGCGACGATCGATGGCGAAACCTATTACGTGGGCAAGCCGGCATTATTTGAGGAAATGGGCGTGTCACTCACGCACTGGACCGAGCCTATCAAGACGCTGCAAAGCGAAGGCCACTCCTTGATCGTCGTGGGAACAGCCAAGCGGCTCTTGGGATTGATTGCGGTCGCTGACACCATCCGCGAGATCACGGTACAAGCGATTCAGCATTTGAAGGAAAGCGGGATCAGCGAAATCGTGATGCTCACAGGTGACAACGCGGGAACAGCCAAAAAAGTAGCCGGACAGACTGGAGTCAAGCGATACGTGGCAGAGCTGCTGCCTGAACAGAAGGTGGAGGCTGTCAAAGAGCTGCAAAAAGAAGGCAGAGTGGTAGCGATGGTCGGGGATGGAATCAATGACGCCCCAGCACTCGCGACAGCGGACCTCGGAATCGCGATGGGTGGTGCCGGGACCGACACAGCGATGGAGACGGCGGATATCGTCCTGATGGCAGACAATCTGGAAAAGCTGCCTCATACGGTCAAGCTGAGCCGCAAAGCTCTGCAGATCATCAAGCAAAATATCTGGTTTTCGATCATCATCAAGCTGGCGGCACTCGTTCTGATCTTCCCGGGCTGGCTGACCTTGTGGATGGCAGTTGTTAGTGACACTGGTGCAGCGCTTTTGGTGATTTTGAACAGCATGCGGCTGTTGAAGTACCGGAAATACTGATCCAACCAAAAAAAGAAGACAAGGAGCACAGATTTTGACTTGTGCTCCTTTCCCTTTTTATGGTATTCTTTGTTCATTCTAACACGGAAGGATGACCAACAAGCCAATGATCTACTAAGACCTATTCCAAAAAAGCAGTCGAATATGACTTAGCATTTTTCTGGATAGGATTAGTATGCATATTGGCCAAATGGATGGTGGATCCCACGTTTGTTAGGGTTCTTTGTCTTTTGCGTTCGTATGTGATACTCCTGTCCAGAAGTGAATGGATGAGGAGGTTTTTTTTATGTCTGAACTGTTTCGCAATCGATATGTCAGGGCGATCCTCTTATCCGGTCTGTTTTTGCAGATCGGGATATGGGTACGCAACTTTGCCATTTTGCTATTTGTCATGGAGCAAACCAATGGAGATGCATTTGCAGTATCGATGATTTCGGTAGCGGAGTACGCGCCGATCTTTCTCTTTTCCTTTTTAGCGGGTACCTTTGCAGACCGTTGGAGACCCAAACGCACGATGGTCTGGTGTGAAATTTTGAGCGCCGTGTCGGTGCTTCTCGTTTTGCTTACATTTGTATTCGGTACGTGGAAAGCTGTCTTTTTTGCTACGTTGATTTCAGCCATTCTTTCACAGTTTTCACAACCATCCGGAATGAAGCTGTTCAAGCTGCACGTCCCTGCTGAGCAGCTGCAGACAGGCATGTCCGCTTATCAGACTTTGTTTGCCCTGTTCATGGTGCTCGGACCGATACTGGGGACGTTTGTCTTCCAGGCACTCGGACTGGAAATCGCGATGGTAATTACAGCCGTGGCGTTCTTGTGTGCGGCTGCAGTACTGTACTTGCTTCCGCCGGACCCTGTCGAGGAGAAATCGACGGAGAAAAAGACAGTCATTTTAGAGGAGATGGCCAGTGGGCTTCGCTATGTGAAATCAAACCGCGTACTGACTTTGCTCGGGTTTTGCTTTGCGGGAGCGGGTCTCGGACTTGGACTCGTGCAGCCTTTGGGGATTTTCCTCGTGACCGAACGTCTTGGCTTGCCTAAAGAAAGCTTGCAATGGCTGCTCATGGTTCAGGGAATCGGGATGATTACCGGAGGAGCGCTGGCGATGGCCTTTGCGAAATCTGTAGCACCGCAAAAGCTGCTGGTGATTGGTATGCTGGGAAATGCGATCGCACTGAGCGTCTCCGGAATTTCCACCATGCAGTGGCTGACGCTTTCTGCCAATCTGCTCAGCGGGCTGCTCTTGCCTTGTATTCAGATCGGAATCAATACGATCATCATGAAATATACAGAAGGGGCGTTCATTGGCAGGGTGAACGGGATCTTGACGCCGCTGTTCACGGGCTCAATGGTGCTTACGATGAGCGCTGCTGGCAAAATGAAGGAGTATTTCTCCCTGCTGACCATTTACCAGACCTCGGCGATTCTGTTTTTGATCGGGATGATGTTTATCGTTCCGCTCATTCGCTCGGCAAAAGTACCAATTGCACAGAAAAACTAAACAAAAGCTTGCCCCGTACGGTTTTATGGGGCGAGCTTTTTTTCAGTTCAGCAAGTCATGCTCAAAAAAACATAATCCTTTGAATACCGTTAATTCATTAACATTTCTACCATGATTTGATGTGCAATAATGGCAATAAGAAGGTTGTACATATGTTCAAACAAAGGAAGGGGGTACTTTTTCCAGTGTCAAGGTTGCTGTGAAAAAGTGCAGCAATTATATTTTAAAAATTCATAATAATTAAAAATCAAATGTCAGGGGGAAAATAAAATGGATTTTCGCTTTACGGATGAACAGCAAAAAGTCATTGATTTGTGCAAGGAGCTGGCAAAGGACTTTCGCACAAGGGCTGCTGAGCATGACCGGGATCGTTCGGCGCCAGAGGAGAACTATGAGATTCTTCGTCAAAAGGGTTTGTTCGGTATTGCGATTCCAAAAGAGTACGGTGGGCTAGGAATCGGATTTTTAGGATATACCGCTTCGATTGCTGAATTGGCGCAAGGGTGTGCTGCTACGGCTAACTCCTTCAACATGCATGCCAATGCCACAGGAGGAATCCTTCAACACCCTGATGTTCCCGAACAGGTAAAAAGACGGGTAGCTGACCTCGCTCTCAAGGAAGGCAAGCTATTCTGCACGTCTGTATCTGAACCCGCTTCTTCGAGCTTGTTAGCCACTTCCTACACCCCTTCTTTAGCTGCGGAAAAAGTCGAAGGCGGTTACAAATTGTACGGCAAAAAAGCTTTTTGCTCGATGGTTGAATCCAGTGACTACGTTTATTTATATGCACATCCAAAGGGAGATCCCAATCCTCAAGCCAGTATCGGATTCCTGGTACCGATCAACAAGTGTACGGCGGAGGGCGTCACGGTTCATGATGTGTGGAACACCCTGGGGATGAGAGCTACCCGCAGCAATACCGTGGAGTACAACGGCACGTTTGTTCCGGATGAATTGGTCCTACATCAGACAGACGAGTTCCTGAACGACTTTATCATTCGTGGTGCCAACTGGTCATTTGGTGGATTTGCGGCGGTTTATCTTGGCGTCGGCCTAGGGATTTTAAATTACGCAAGTGAATTGCTGACAGGGAAAAATCCGAAGGGCTTCGCGCAGCCACAGGCCTTCCATCCAGACAGCCGTCGAAGAATCGGAGAAATGGCAGCAGAGCTGAATGCGGCGTATTGGGCGATGCTGCACGCAGCCTGGTACAGTGACACGCATGGCCCGAGCGTAGAGACCTTTTATAACTTCATTCGAGCCAAGCATCAGATTGCAGCGGCCACCTCAAATGCAGCACGCTCTGCCTCTATTGCCAACGGAGCGCATGGCATGAACAAGGAGTATCATCTGGAAAGAATGGTGCGCGATGCCGCGACAGCACCGATCATGCCGCCCAACATTGATGCTTGCGCTGATCAAATCGGTCTATTGACGATGGGACTCAATCCGGCAGAGGCATGCCCGCCAATGAAGGTGGAAGAGCCGTTGTTTACACCGCAATTGAAGGAAGAGGTGCGATAGAATGGCAGAACGGGGACGTTTGCAGGGGAAGGTTGCGATCATCACGGGCGCTGGCAGCGGTATTGGAAGAGCGACGGCGGAGCGATTTGCGCAAGAAGGCGCTTATCTCGTCTTGAATGATTTAGATGAAGCCAGAATTCAGGATGTCATACAGTCTACTTCCAACCCCGAGCAGCATGCGTATGTAATTGGTGATATTTCGCTAGAGGAGACAGCTATTCGCTTATCGCAAACCGCCATTCAAAAGTTTGATCGGATTGACATTCTGGTCAATAATGCGGGGATTCACTATATCCAGGACATTACGGATATATCTGCGGAGGAGTTTGACCGGTGTATCGGAATCAATCTGAAGAGCATGTTCCTTTGCTGCAAAGCGGTGATTCCTCAGATGCAAAAGCAGCAGAAGGGCTCGATTGTCAACCTCGGCTCCATCTCTTCTTTTGTCGGACAGGAAATGATGGGCAAAAGCACGGTGCTGTATAACCTGACGAAGGCAGGGGCGCTCCAATTGACCCGATCGTTGGCGACCCGCTATGCAGCAGAGGGCATCCGCGTGAATGCGATTTGCCCAGGTGCCACGCGCACCAATCAGATCACAGAAGAGCATACCCAGAACGCAGTAACGATGGACCAGTTCTGGAAAATCGCGGGTGACTCGCATCCGATGGGAAGGTATGGGGAACCCTCCGAAATCGCAAACGGAATCTTGTTCCTGGCATCAGATGAGTCTTCGTATATGACCGGTGCGCCTTTGGTGATTGACGGTGGATATCTCGCACGATAAAGATAGGTATGAAAAACCCAGTGGAGTTACACTGGGCTTTTCTGCGTTCATGAGGCAGATCTTGAAAAAGAATTGCCCCCAAGTGATTTCTGGGGCAAAATTTATAATAGACAAACAGATAGTCTCCTGCGATCAAACAGGGTGAACGTTTGCGACGAGGGGTGATCAGACTGGACTGGAATCTTCAACAAATGAGCAAGCTGTTGGAAGCTGTTTTTGAAAATGCCCATGAGCCGATGGTCGTGACGGATCGCGACGGGAAGATTCTTTTGCTGAATCGGAGCTACCGTGAGTTTCTGGGCGTTCAGGAGAGTGTGATCGGACGGCCTGTAACGGAAGTCATTGAGAATACAAGGATGCACATCGTCGGACAGGAAGGCGTTCCGGAGATTGCGGATATTCAAAAGATCAAGGGACAGAAAATGATTGCCCACCGGATACCCATCATGGATGAGGGACAGGTCATTGCCGTTCTGGGAACGGTTTTGTTTCAGGATGTAAAGGAGCTGGCTTCACTGGCAGCGATGGTGGGACAGCTGCAGGATGAGCTGACCTACTACAAGAAGGAGCTCCGTCGCCGTCTAGGGGCAACGTATCATTTTGATCAAATTGTCGGCTATAGCCTGAAGATGCTGGAGCTGAAGAAATTCTCGCAAAAAGTAGCGAAAAGCGATTCGACTGTACTGATCACAGGAGAGAGCGGTACGGGAAAGGAGCTGTTTGCACACGCGATTCACGCGGAAAGCAAACGAAAGATGGGGCCGTTCATTCGAGTGAATTGTGCGGCCATACCGGATTCGCTTTTGGAGTCTGAATTGTTCGGTTACGAGGAGGGGGCATTTACAGGAGCTGCCCGACGCGGGAAAAAGGGAAAGTTCGAGCTGGCTGATCACGGTACGATCCTGCTCGACGAGATCGGGGACATGCCCATGCCCTTGCAAGCGAAGCTGCTGCGAGTGCTCCAGGAGAAGGAAGTAGAGCGTGTCGGTGCCGTTCGCGCGACGCCGATCGATGTTCGCGTGATCGCCTCGACCAACCAGGATTTGCTCGCCTGTATCAAGGATGGAAGGTTTCGGGCGGATCTTTATTACCGCTTGAATGTCGTTTCCCTGGAGGTTCCTCCGTTGCGTGAACGACTCGAGGATTTGCCTGAGCTGGTTTCCAATGTGCTGCAAAGGCTGGTGGAATCGACAGGCAGCATGGTCAAAGCCATTGACGATGAAGTCTGGGGAGTGCTGAGGAGCTACTCGTGGCCTGGAAATGTGCGAGAGCTGTGCAATGTTTTGGAGCGTGCGCTGCATCATATGGAGGATGACACCTTGAAAAAAGAGCATCTCTGGCTGCCCGTTTCGGATCAGGCTTTTTCGTCTCCAACGCTTATGCCTTTGAAGGAAACGCTGGAGAATGCGGAGAGAGAAGCTTTGCTGCTGGCGATGGAGCAGGCTGAAGGGAACAAGCTGGAAGCGGCCAAGCTGCTGCACATCAGCAAGTCATCCTTTTATGAAAAATGGGAGAAGCATGGGTTGTCCAAATAGGAACAGACGATTTCAAACCTTTCTGGCTTCGGAGCAGAAGGGTTTTTTGCTTTTCCGGATTTTCGGAATGAAAAAAAAGGGGAGAAGACTGCTGCTTCTGGAGGTAGGGAATCAAGATGAAAGCATTTTCAGGGGAAACTTATGTTATTCCAGAAAAGCGGACTATAAATTCCATGAATCCGGAAAAATTGGGACCTAGTTATCTAAATGCAGATTAGCTTAGGCTCAAAAAAGCTGATCAGACAGCGATTCGCGGTTATCAGCGGGGTGTTGGCACACGAATTGCTTTATAGGGAGAATGAAAGCGGTTTCTTGCTGGGTTAGGAGGAGATGGGTGGTTCCCGCTAGGCTTATGGTTTTGGAGGATCCATTGAAAAATGAAGATGACCGTCGAGGAAGACGGGTCAGTTGAAAGGAGCATTGTATGTTTATTGAAGTATTTTCTATTATCCTTGCTCTGGGATTATTGATGTTTTTTGCGTACAGAGGTTATCCCGTCATTATTTTTGCCCCCATTTTTACGTTGCTCGCCGTAGCGATGTCCGGAATTGCCTTGCTTCCGAGCTACACGGAGACCTTCATGGTGAACGCAGCCAACTATGTAAAGTCCTTTTTCCCTATCTTCTTATTAGGTGCTGTGTTCGGTAAAGTCATGGAAATGAGCGGAGCAGCTTCATCGATTGCTCACAACATCGTCAAAGCTCTCGGGTCCAATCGTGCGATCCTGGCAGTCGTGCTCGCCTGTTCGATTTTGACGTATGGTGGCGTGTCCTTGTTCGTCGTAGCATTTGCTGTTTATCCATTCGCGGCAGCCATTTTCCGCGAGGCGAATATTCCGAAGCGTTTGATTCCGGGTGCGATTGCGTTGGGTGCCTTCACGTATACGATGGATGCACTGCCAGGCACTCCGCAGATCCAAAACATCATTCCAACTACGTATTTTGGTACAGATGCGTATGCAGCTCCTTTGGTAGGAATTATCGGTGCAATCATGGTTTTCGTAGCAGGTATGTACTGGTTGGAACGCAGACGCAAGCAAGCTGCTGCAGCAGGTGAAGGCTATGGCGAAGGCCATATCAATGAACCTGAGCTGCAGACAGATCAAAACAAGTCGTATATGAGCATCTGGTTGGCTATTTTGCCGCTGGTGATCGTACTGGTCGGGAACTTCCTGTTCAGCCGTAGCGGATTGTCCGTTGAAGGCTGGTATGAGGCAAACATGCTGAAGGAGAACTTCAATATCGCCAACGTGAAGACAGTCAGCTCTTCCTGGGCACTGATCATTTCGTTAGGTTTGGGAATTTTGGCCGCTATCCTGATCAATGCAAAAGAAGTGAAAAACAAATTGGCTGCGGGCTTGTCTACAGCAGCAGCAGGTGCGCTATTGGCCATTTTCAATACAGCTTCCGAGGTTGGTTTTGGAAACGTTGTCAAAACGTTGCCAGGGTTCACTGTGATTAAGGAATGGATTGTAGGAGCAAGCGACAATCCGTTGGTTTCCGAAGCGATTGCCGTGAACGTGCTCGCCGGTGTTACCGGTTCCGCATCGGGTGGTTTGTCCATTGCATTGGAGGTTATGGGCAAGCAGTATCTGGAGATGGCCAATGCATTGGGCATCAGTCCGGAGCTGCTGCACAGAATCGCTTCGATGGCTTCCGGTGGTATGGATACGTTGCCACATAACGGTGCGGTCATCACGCTTCTCGCGATTACAGGTTTGACTCATCGTTCTTCTTATAAAGATATCTTCGCCATTACGGTGGTCAAAACGCTGGCCGTTTTCATTCTCGCATTTGGTGCGTCTCTGTTTATTTAAGTTATCAGCTCTGTCATCGTCATAAAGGGAAGGAGAACATCGCATTATGGAAAAACTTTTGGAACAAAAAGTAGCAGTGATTACAGGTGCAGCGAGCGGAATCGGGCTGGAAATCGCACGAACCTTTGCAAAAGAAGGAGCCAAAGTCATGATCCTGGATTTGAACCAGGAAGCAGCTGAAGCAGCAGCTGTCCAACTACGGGATCAAGGCTTTGAAGCGATCAGCATGGGATGCGACGTGACGCATGAGGATCAGGTGAGCAACAGCATTCAAAAGACAGTAGAAGCCTACGGCAGACTGGATATTCTCGTGAACAATGCAGGGCTGCAGCATGTCTCACCGATCGAGGATTTCCCGACTGCCAAGTTCGAGCAGATGCTTTCCATTATGCTGACTGCCCCATTTATTGCGATCAAGCACGCTTTTCCGATCATGAAGCAGCACGGGTATGGCCGCGTACTCAACATGGCTTCTATCAATGGATTGATTGGATTCGCTGGAAAGGCTGCTTACAATAGCGCCAAGCATGGAGTGATCGGGTTGACGAAAGTGGCGGCTCTGGAGGGCGCTGCCTCTGGAATCACCGTGAACGCGATTTGTCCGGGATATGTGAATACACCTCTCGTTCAAAACCAGATGGCAGACTTGGCCAAGACTCGCAATGTTCCACTGGAGAAAGTATTGGAGGAAGTTTTGTATCCGTTGGTTCCACAGAAGCGTTTGTTAAGCGTAGAAGAAGTGGCGAATTACGCCGTTTTCCTTGCGAGTGAAAAAGCGCAGGGCGTAACAGGTCAGGCAGTTGTTATCGATGGTGGTTACACAGCGCAGTAAAGTAAACGATGGAATTAACGAGAGAGCCTGCTAGAAGCGGGTTCTCTTTTTTTCTACTCGAATGAAAAAAGGTCTTGTTTTTGAATTTTAGATATGATAGAGTATTCCTTGTCGCCAACGAGCGATGGATGAAAACGAGAAAAGATCACGAAAAACGCCTCAAAAAAGATCTTGACTCTCTGATAGTGAACGTGATAGAGTAATAAGCGTTCGACAAAAAATGCTCTTTGAAAACTGAACAGCGAAAGCGTTGATGAGTCTATCATGAAATGATTTGC
>NZ_JAFLPN010000053.1:0-19179 GCF_029870785.1 Brevibacillus sp. AY1 | reverse complement strand
GTGGTGAAAACCGGCTATTTTTATATCCAGAAGTCCTTAGCGTTGTAAATCTGCGTTTTGCTGGCGGTACCCCTGGTAGATCGCATCAACAAGTGGGTTTTCAATGGAATCGCCGTAATTTTTGGGCTGGCTGCGCTGCTTACTTTGGTTCAAGTCTTTGCCCGTTACCTGCTGAAAAGCCCGTTTGTATGGTCGGAAGAATTAGTGCGCTATGCAATGATCTGGATTGTCTTTTTGGGAACAGCGGTAGCACTGCGCAAAGGACACCTTATCGCGGTTGAGGTTGTTCAACACCTCGTCCCCAAAGCAATAAAAAAAATGATGGAAGTGGTTACAGTTCTCATTAACATGGTCCTGCTGTTTCTGCTGATCAAATACGGCTTTGGGATCATGACAAATCTTGGCGGTCAATCGACTGGGGCTATGGATATCCCGGTCTCCTGGACGTATGCCGCAATACCGGTCGGATCGCTCTTGGCGCTGTTGAACAGCCTCGTGGCTCTTTTCGAAATTTTCACCAAAAAAGAGGAGGACAAACATGGCGGCGATCTTGTTCTCTAGCTTACTGGTTCTGTTCATCGTCGGTGTTCCTGTCGCCTTTTCGATGGGATTTGCTAGTGTTTTGGCCATGACGAACGGGGGAATATCCCTGCAGGTCGTCATCCAACGCGTGTTTTCAAGCCTTGATTCGTTTCCACTCATGGCCATTCCATTTTTTATCCTCGCCGGTAATATCATGGAGCATAGCGGAATTTCCCAGCGCCTGATCCAGTTAGCGAATTCGCTTGTCGGACGAATGACCGGCGGCCTGGGAATGGTAACGGTATTGACGGCGATGTTTTTCGCCTCGATTTCCGGCTCCAGTGCAGCTACTACGGCAGCAATCGGGAGCATTCTGATTCCGGCCATGACCAAGCGGAGCTTTCCGAAGCCGTTTTCTACTTCAGTGCAAGCGGTTTCCGGAGAACTAGGGGTGATCATCCCTCCCTCCATCCCGATGATCATTTTTGCGCTGAGCGCGGGAACGGCGATTAGCATCGGCGATTTGTTTTTGGCAGGTGTTGGGCCGGGACTGCTCATTAGTGTATCGTTAATGTTGACGATTTATTTTGTCAGCAAGAAAAACGGGTATGGCCGCAAAGAAATGAGTGCGGAGGAACAGGCGGAAGAGGCGCGGCTCATGAGCTGGAGCGGCAGGCTGCACGCATTTCGCCAAGCCATTTTGCCGTTATTGATGCCTGTGATCATTCTTGGCGGGATCTACGGGGGAGTCTTCACTCCGACTGAGGCAGCAGCAGTGGCTGTCGGTTACGCACTCGTCCTCGGCATGTTTGTCTATCGGACCCTGGACTACATAAAAATGATGGACATTTTGCGCGGGTCGGTAATGTCTACAGCGGTTATCATGCTGATTATCGGCAATGACGGATTGCTTGGCTGGGTGCTCACGGCAGAAAAAGTACCGTCTCTGGTTGCCGGTTGGTTTGTCTCCATCTCGGATAGTCCTATTGTTTTCCTTTTGCTTGTAAACCTTCTGCTGCTCTTTATCGGAATGTTTTTAGAGACTGGCGCGTCCATCGTCATCGTAGCGCCCATCCTCACTCCGGTTGCGATGCAATTCGGAATTGACCCGATTCACTTCGGGATAATTATCATCGTGAACCTGGCTGTTGGAATGGTGACGCCGCCGATCGGCGTCAACCTGTTCGTAGCGTGCCAGATCGCAGGGTTGCGAATCGAGCAAATAATGAAATCAATGCTGCCATTTTATCTTGTTCTGCTAATTGACATCCTGCTTGTGACGTACCTCCCACAAATAAGCCTGTGGTTGCCAGCGCTTTTCAAACAATAGGGGGAATGCAATGAAAATCGTACTTGCACCTGACTCATTTAAAGGATCGATTTCCGCTCGCGATCTTTGCGCGGCGATTCGTCGCGGAATTCTTGCCATCGCCCCTGACATTGACGTAGTGGAACTGCCGCTCGCAGATGGGGGGGAAGGGACGATGGAGAACCTCGTACACGCCACAAACGGCAAAATAGTTGAATGCATCGTTCACGATCCGCTGGGCAGGCCGATCCAGTCAGCCTATGGCATCCTGGGGGATGAAACGACAGTCGTCATCGAGATGGCCAAGGCATCAGGACTGCCTTTACTGCAAGCAGACGAACGAGATCCGCTTGTTACGAGCAGCTATGGTACGGGCGAGCTCATCTCACACGCGCTTGGTGCAGGTTACCGACGCTTCATCGTCGGATTGGGGGGAAGTGCGACCAATGATGGCGGAGCAGGAATGCTCAAGGCACTCGGTGTCCAGTTTTTCGATCATGCCGGGCGTGAGCTCAGTGACGGTGGTGCAGCTCTGGAAGGGCTGGCATTGATCAATGCTTCGGGACTCGATCAGCGATTAAGCGAGTCCCGCTTTACAATTGCCAGTGACGTGACGAATCCATTGTGCGGTACGGAAGGAGCATCCGCTGTCTTTGGTCCGCAAAAAGGCGCTACACCCGAAATGGTGAAGCAGCTTGACCGTGCACTCGACCACTTTGGCGGGCAAATCGCCGCATTGACCGGAAACGATGTTCGAAAGCTACCAGGGAGCGGCGCTGCTGGCGGAATGGGGGCTGCGCTCCTGGCCTTTTTGCATGCAGACTTCAAGCCGGGCATCGAACTGGTCATGGAAGCGATTCAGTTTTCCGACAAGCTGCAAGGCGCTGATCTGATCATCACCGGGGAGGGCAAGCTGGACACGCAAACCCTTTCGGGCAAAGTCATCGCAGGTGTTTGCCGACAGGCAAGGCAGCAGGGCATTGCGACGGTTGCCCTCTGTGGTGGTATGGAGTTGGCTACCGAACAGATGGAGCAGATCGGGTTGCTTGCCGGATTCTCCATCGTTCCCAAGCCGTGCAGTCTGGAGCAGGCGATGGAACAGGCGGCTGTCTGGGCGGAAAAGCAGGCGGAGCAGCTCGTGCGCTTGCTGTATTTGCGCTCTACATTACATCTAGGAGAGGAAGAGAAACATGCGACCCAAAGTGTATATCACGCGAAGGATTCCGGAATCAGCAGTGGCCAAGCTTCGCGAGAGCTGTGAAATGGACATGTGGGACGAAACGGATGTACCAGTGCCGCGCGAAGTATTGGTAGATAAAATACAAGCGGTTGACGGTCTGTTATGCATGTTGACAGAAACGATTGACGAAGATTTGCTCACTCGGGCGAAACAGCTTTCCGTTGTGAGCAACATGGCAGTGGGGTTCAACAATATCGATGTCGATGCCGCCACGACAAAAGGCATCTTGGTGACGAATACACCGGGAGTACTGACAGAAACCACTGCCGATCTGACTTTTGCCTTGTTGATGGCTACAGCCCGCAGAATTGTTGAAGCGAGTGATTACGTGCGCAAAGGAAATTGGAAAGCCTGGTCGCCGATGCAAATGACCGGGCAGGATATCTACGGTGCGACGATGGGGATTATCGGTTTGGGACGGATTGGCGAAGCGCTGGCAAAGCGGGCGAAGGGCTTCGACATGCATGTTCTGTACTACAATCGCAACCGCAAGGAAAATGCGGAAAAAGAGCTCGGACTGGAATACGCAAGTCTGGAACGACTGCTGCAGGTATCGGACTACGTTTGTGTGCTGGCACCGTATACGCCACATACGCGCAACCTGATCGACAAGCGCGAGTTGAGTTTGATGAAGCCGACAGCCATTCTGATCAACACAGCCAGGGGTGGCATCGTCAATGAAGCCGCATTGTATGAAGCATTGAGGGACAACAAGCTCTGGGCAGCGGGTCTCGACGTCTTCGAGCAGGAGCCTGTCAGCCTAGACCATCCGCTGCTGACACTGCCCAACGTCGTGACGCTCCCGCACATCGGTAGTGCATCGATACAAACGCGGACGCGCATGGCGGAGCTTGCTGCAGCTAATTTGCTGCAAGGCGTATCTGGCCAAATGCCTACCCATCTCGTGAACAAAGACGTTCGTGGGTTGACGGACCGAAAATAATGGCAAAGCAGTTCAATCGGGTGCTGCGGTAGGCAGATGCGCGATGCTTCAGTCATTTTTTGGTGTAATATCCATTCACCTTCGCCAATACGCGACGCCTATTTAATTAGTATCTGGTTTGAGGTAATCTCTATTATAAAACCCCAGTAGGAAATACGGTTTTCCTACTGGGGTTTTGTAATAACTAGCATAAGAGTTTTGTTTACATAATAAATGTTTCGTTGACTATAATTAGCGAGTAACTCGGTCAACAGACGAACGTTGCTGATCTTCAGACGTATGAGTGTAGGTTTGCGTCGTAGTTATTGAGCTATGTCCAAGCTGTGTTTGAAGAGAGGGGAGAGTTGATTCAGGATCTTCAATGTACTTTGACGCAAAGCTGTGGCGTAGTCCGTGAACGGTAAGGCTAGGTTTGCCATATGCTGCACCGTACTTCTTCACGATCTCTTGAAACGTTCTCCAGTGCAATCTTTTTCCATGGGTTTTACCCGCAGATAAAAACAAGGCAGTTTCATTCTTGTCAGGTATATATCGAACTTCACGAACCTCAAGATACTTCTCTAACCAATATAGGGCCTCAATTGAAAAGAAGGGAGCATCTTCTTTATTACCCTTCCGGTTTATGAGAAGTTGCCGATCTTTTTTATCAATCTGGTCAAGGTTGAGATTAACTAGTTCTGAAAGTCGAATGCCGCTGCCTAATGTAAGTGCAATCATCGCTGTATCCCGTTCACGATTCTGATCATGATTCGATAATTGAAGTTTATGGGTACACACAGAGCGATACCCAGAATTAACAAAATCAATAAAATCAGTAATATCGTTGGTGCCAATAGACTTTGGTTTCATTCTCGCTCGGACAGCTGCAGGAGTTGATTTTTTGCTTGTTATTTCAATCTTGGCCATTACGTTATAGTTAAGCAGGGTCTGGTTCCTGTCTTCTGGATCCTCTTCTTTATACAGCCAGTTAAACAATGACTTCAATGAGGATAATTTTCGGCTGATAGCGGATTCACTCTGTTCTTCGGACGACTTTTTATGTTTCCCGTGTCTTTTTAAGTGACTGATATATCCCTGGATGTTTGTTCGATGAAGATTATCAAGATCGGAAAGAGGGATAGTGCTAGTGTTCTCAGCTGTGCTTAAAGATTCAACTATCATCCAACTGAAAAACATCTCATAGTCTAACGCATATCCCCGTAAAGTAGAGGGCGAGCACTTTTTTTCGTGCTCGAGGTACTGAAAATAAAGATCTACGTAATATGGAAGACGGGTTAGTCGGTCTTGAACCTCAGCTTTATGTTTCTGTCTTATTGTAAGCATAGAGGATGGGCTTCCTTGAAATCTGGTTGTATTTATATGTAGAAAATAAATGTTTACTACAAAGAACGTATGTTTTTATTATATTCTATAAGGAATATTGTGGAAAGTACTCTGCTGCTCAATTTTTTAACGGCCATTGATGCGTTGAAAAGTCATCTTTGAGGTGAGACAATAATTGGAAAAAACAGGGGGTAATGAGCTATCTGTGGATAGGTATGGTGTAAGAGAAATGAATCTTAGAAAACTACAAAACTATCCTAACGTGACAGTAAAGAATGTCGTATACAACACGGTTAACCAAAATTACGTAGACAATAAAGGGAATCATTTTGCAATGTTCGGCCGCACAAGTCATCGAAAAATTATTACTTCTCAGATCATCTCTGTCCATTTCCAGGATGGTCAACTCAGAGAAATCGATCTTGAAGATAGGAAAGCATGGAGAGCAATGATATCTTATTGAATATTTTAGCTTTGGTGGACAGACGAGTTGGAAAAAAGCGAATTTTAAACATGAGCGAGAAAATGAAGTTAAAGCATCCAATTGTTCAGTATTTTTATGAACTACGGCTTAGTACCTTATAAAATAATTAACTGATCAATTTCCAATCGAGAGCCCTGTAAAGTCTGTTTCTTTACACTCCTCTGATGTAGCGCTATTTGCAGCGGAAGGTATGTAATTTACCAACCGTATGTATTGATTGATACTTTAAGCACGTTCAATTATGAAAACGATGGGTCGGCAAAACATACGCTTCTATAGCAAAACAGTGGCGGACTAAGACTAGAAAAGTCATAGTCCGCTTCTTTGTGTTTGCTACTCTTTAGCATTAATAGCTTCCATTAAACAATCTTGATCTTTATCTTTATGTAGTGTTAGTTTAGCATCCTTAGGACTTATTCATTATTGAAGAGGGGCCAATTCCGCTCGCGATTTCCCGATGATTCAATGAATCAATTTGTTCATGGGGTTTGTCTACGTTTTTGTCGTGAGGGCTGGCGGGGACATATACCACTGGTGCACTCCGGGGGGCTATTTATGAACAATTGGCGAGGGAAACGTATGACTAATTATTCATCATCTCGTTCTGAGTGATGTTGGGTTGATCATTGTTTGTTTGGGGCCCTAGATTGGAACACAACATTACATAAAACATACACGAGATACACAAGTATGTTGATGTTTGCTATTAAACTAAATAATGAATTATCTGAAATAACAGAAAACTACGTTAATTGACTGGCATTTTCACATTAATACTTTGTGTAAGCAAGTAGATCAAAGTGAACAAGGAGGAGAAAAAAATGGATAAAAAATCCTATTATGAATTGCTTGAAAGTAAACTTCCAACTTATAAAGAATTCAAAAGGATTCCGGTACACGATAATGGAGAATCATTGGTTCCAATCGGAGGAGAATTCGAAGGGAAGATCCAAATCCTGGAGGACTACAAGAAATACACCGGTAACCAAATATTTGTCCGTTCCAATGTTCTGAAAATGCTTATTCAAGCCCAAAAAGCTTTAAAGGAAATCAATCAAGATTATAATCTTGAGATTTTATGTGGGTATCGTCATCCCGAAATTCAGGAAAAAACTCATAATGATATCAAGCAATTTCTGATTGATCGAGAGCCACAACTGGAGGGAGATGATTTAACAGAAGCTGCGCATCGTTTCAGTGCAGCCCCAGACGTTGCAGGACATCCGACAGGCGGTGCGGTTGACCTTCGAATCATCGGATCGGATGGTGCGCCCATTGACATGGGTCCAGCGTTTGTGCCGGATAAAGACGTCCATGTATTTTCTCTGTTTGTCGAGAGACCAGTGTGGAACAACCGGCAATTATTGCGGAATTGCATGGTAAAGGCCGGGTTTGCTCCATTTGACGGCGAATGGTGGCATTTTTCCTACGGAGACCGAGAATGGGCGAACTATTACGGCAAGGCAGAGGCAATTTATCAACAAATACGCTTTCAATTGTAATGTAAGTATCATGTTCCACTAAATAATGTTCCAAATGGGAGTGAAGCAGAATCATGCGATTGCAAGAGCAAGGTACTATCGATAATGCGGATAAAGTGGACGGTATTTTACCGGATTTCCCATACCTTGCCAGTAGAATGGAGGTTACGGAATGGGAGCTTATTCAATCAAACGCCTTACCCAAGGGTTGCTGCTCATTATAACTGTGAGCTACCTGGCATTTGCTTTATTGTATATCATGCCGGGAGATCCGATCGATATTCTTACGGGGGATCGTGTACCTCCTGAGAAAAAGGTTGAATTACGAATCAGTTATGGCTTGGATAAACCAATATATATTCAATATTATAACTGGCTGAAGAAGGTGCTTTCTGGCGATTTTGGCATTTCAATAAAGACAAAACAGCCAGTAGCGGAAGCCTTGAGTCAGCGTATTCCATTGACATTAAAACTGATCGGTATTGCAACAGTCATTCAAGTACTAGTATCAATACCGTTGGGTTTAGTAGCCGCATATAAGAAAGACTCATGGGTCGATCGACTGCTTATGACATTTGCAAGTGTAACTCAGGTTATTCCTAATTATTGGCTAGGGATACTACTTATTCTTTTGTTTTCAATAACACTAAAATGGCTGCCGATGAATGGCTATTCAAGTGCAAATCACTTTATCCTGCCTATTATATCCGTTGCATTCGGTGGGGCTGCAGGATTGATTCGATTAGCAAAAACAGAGGTCCTGGATGTTTTTCGTGAGAAATATGTGCTGACAGCATATGCAAAAGGATTGTCTGACAAGGCTGTAATTATTCGCCATGTACTCCGTAATTCATTGATCCTTATTGTTACTTTGGTTTTTATGGATATACCGTGGATCATTTCGGGGGCAGTAATAATCGAGAATGTATTTGTCATTCCGGGTATGGGCAGTTATTTGACAAACGCAATTACGAATCAGGATTTCCCGGTTGTTCAGGCTTGTGTATTGATCATTACCGTATTGACTGTTTTGTGCAATCTTGCAAGTGATCTGATTAACGGGATGTTGGATCCACGAATTCGTATGGAAATTTCGAGAGGTAACTGATATGAAAAAATTCTTAAAAAATAAAGCGAAATATTCTAATTTAATTATCGGTAGTAGTATGATTTTATTGCTTTTATTTGTGGCTTTATTTGCTAATTTTATAGCACCCTATCGATACGATGATTCAATGATGAACGAAAGGCTTCAAGAGCCAAGTATGCAACATTTATTAGGTACCGATTTCTATGGGCGGGATGTATTCAGTCGTATTTTGTATGGAGCACGCATCGCATTGCAGATTGCGGCACAATCGGTCGGCATCCAGCTTGTAATAGGCGTTACAATCGGTTTGTTGTGCGGCTATTTTGGAGGATGGATCGATCGGATTTTATCATTCATTATGGATATTACCTGGTCGATGCCGCCGCTTATTATAGCATTTGCGGTTGTTTCGGTACTTGGGCAAAGTCTTAACAATGCAATAATAGCGATCGCAGTAGTAAGCTGGGCTCAGTATGGTCGTATTGTACGTGCAAAGACAATGTCAATTAAAAACATGGCATTTTTGGAGACAGGCATTGCTTTTGGCGAAAGCACTCCAGCTTTACTTTTTCGCTATATATTGCCAAACGTTGTTCCATCTATGATAGTGATTGCGTCAATATCAATACCAAGCGCTATCATGTCAACAACTGCCCTTAGCTTTCTTGGCTTAGGGGCTCAATCACCGTCACCAGATTGGGGACTTGCTTTAAGTGATAGTGTCCGGCAATTGACCATGGCACCATGGCTGGGCATAGCACCTGGTTTAGCACTTGTTTATACGACCCTTGGTTTTTCAATGCTTGGGGAAGGGCTGCGCGATCTGATCGACCCGCGTTTACGGTCGCTATAAGGGGGCTTGCATACAAATGGAAACACTTCTGAAAATTAAAAATCTTAAAATAGACTATGCCGTACGTGGTGGTACGTTGTCTGCAGTAAATAATGTGAGTCTCGATATCAAACCAAAAGAAATTTTTGCGTTTCTCGGCGAATCTGGTTGCGGTAAATCGACTCTTTCATTAGCAATCATGCGTTTGCTTATGGATCGCAACACATCGGTTTCTGGAGAAATCGAATTCAAAGGAACAAACCTTCTAACACTTTCAAACCTTGAGATGAATCGTGTACGGGGGCGAAAAATCGGAATGATCTTCCAAAACCCACTTGATTCACTTAATCCGGTTTACCGCTCAGGCACACAGGTATATGAAGCCTTAACGCTTGACAAGGTTACTCGTCAGCAGGCATGGTCAAAAGTACTTCAGCTCTACCAAGATGTTAAGATTCCCGACGCTGAGCGCCGCATGAAAAGCTTTCCGAATGAGATGTCAGGAGGCATGCGCCAGAGAGTGATGATAGCAATGATGCTGTCACGCAATCCGGAACTGTTAATAGCCGATGAACCCACAACGGCACTCGATGTAACTACTGAGGCTCAGATACTCAATATTATGCGCTCGCTACGAGAGCAGTACGGTACGGCAATCCTTGTTATCACTCACAATTTAGGGATTGTCGCGGAAATCGCTGATCGTGTGGGAGTAATGTATGCAGGTGAGCTTGTTGAAATGGGGGATGTCAATACAATATTTGAAAATCCTTTGCATCCTTATACGAAGGCATTGATGCGAGCGCTACCACGTCATTCAAAGAACTTTGGCCGTATTTCAACGATTGAAGGTACTGTCCCACGCATAATTGGAGAATATATCGGTTGCCGGTTTGCAAACCGTTGTCCTTTTGCAGAAGATATCTGCCGTTCAAAGACACCGACTATGCGTGAAATTACTACCGGGCACTTTGTCAGCTGCCATAGAGAGGAAATACTATGAGCGATGCATTGATTCAAATTACAAACATAAAAAAGCACTTTTATATCACAGAGGGATTCCTGTTTAACAAACGTAAAATTGCTATGAAAGCAGTTGACGATGTTAGTCTGACCGTTCAAAAGGGCGAGATTGTAGGTATTGTAGGCGAATCAGGGTCAGGAAAAACTACACTTGCTCGTATCATACTTGGACTAATCAAGCAAACAGATGGTACTGTGACTATAAATGGTACGGATATGAATCGTATCGGCAGGAGCGCATTAAAAAAAATGCGGCATGATATTGCGGTAGTTTTTCAGGACCCGGCCTCTAATCTCAACCCGCGTATCACGGTTGAGGAATCTATTATGCGGCCAATGCGAATTTATGGTGTGCCGCTAAAGGAAGCGAAAACACGAGCCCGTGAAGTAATGGAGAAAGTAAAGCTGGATGCTTGTTATCTGGAAAGCTACCCGCACCAGCTTTCCGGAGGGCAACTTCAGCGCATTGCAGTAGCACGCGCGTTGGCTGTTCGTCCCAAAATCATGATATTGGACGAGCCAACCAGTGCACTTGATATATCTGTTCAAGCTCAGGTACTCAACCTGTTGCTTGATTTGCAGGAGGAGTATGGCTTGACCTATTTGGTTATCAGCCATGACCTCAATGTTATTCGCTATGTAAGCGATAAAATTGCCGTAATGTATCTAGGCAAAATTGTTGAATACGGGCCTGCCGAGGAAGTGTTTTTACATCCAAAACACCCTTATACGGTTGGACTCATGGCAGCAGTGCCCATCATGAATCCAAGGCTGCGGGGTACAAAAGTACCTTTGCTTGGGGGAGAGACTGGGAGTCTTATTGATGCCACGCCCGGATGCAGTTTGGTGTCGCGATGCATGCATGTCACGGAGGCTTGCAGAAAAATCTCGCCTGAACTTATCGAAATCTCAAAGGGCCATTTAGCTGCGTGCCATTTATACAATGAAAAATAAAAAGAAAGGGGGAAAACAAACAGCTTTTATTAAATCCTTGAAGATTCTAGTGAAATTTCGAAGGAGGCATGACGATGAAACGTAAACATATTTTTGGTATGGTTTTGGTCCTTATGTTACTTTTTAGTTTCGTTACTGGTTGCAATAAAGCTGATAATAAAGATGATCAAGAAAAGACAGCTGCAGCACCACGGTCAATCGTGATTTCTTCTGGTGAATGGCAAGGTGCAGATATAGCTCAAACAAATAATTCTTTTGCTACCCAATATTTAATTGCCGATTCACTGCTCAATTATGAAACGGATGGATCCATGACCTCAAACGTTGCAAAATCTTATAATGTCAGTCCGGACGGCCTAACTGTTACGATTGAAATGCCTGATGACCTCCGGTTTCATGATGGTACATCTGTTACACCGAATGATGTGAAATTTTCTATTGAACATGTAATAAAAGTAAGTCCCTTTGCTAGTGATTTTGCAGCAGTCAAATCTGTCGAAGTCAGCGGTAATAATGTGATTGTTTCTCTGAGCACACCTTCGACAACATTTTTGTTTAATCTCGGGTCGAACCTCATGCCTATTTTAAAAGCAGCTGAAAGTAGCGGCAAGACAAAGGAGCAATTACTGTGGGGCGCCACTATTTATGGCGCATACTATGTTGATGAATATGTCGCCGGTGATCACGTAACGTTGAAGAAGAATCCTTATTATAAAACATACAATCAACATGTTATCAATAAAGGTCCAATGAATATTGAAACAATCACTGTCCGTTTTATTAAAGACACGTTTGCAAATGTGCAAGGTATGTTATCCGGAGAAATCGCAAATGTGGAAGGTCTCTCGGCCGACGTAAAGGCTCAGTTGGCAGATAATGCGGATATCGTTACGGAATGGGAATCACAACCTAATGTAACACGCTTCGAAATGAATAACGATTTCGAGCTTTTCAAAGATCCCGATATCAGACTGGCAATGATGCTTTTGATTGACCGGGAACAAACAAAAGTATATTCCAATGGAAACTACGAACCAGTATATGCTTATAGTGTAGCCGGAATGTCAGATTATAGTTCTTCGGCTGAAGAGTATTTTAAGGCAAAATACGTGAATGACGCCAAACGTGGTTTGCAGATTCTTTCGGACAAAGGCTGGAATGATAGCGATGGAGACGGATTTTTGGATAGCAACGGCAAAAAGTTTGAATTTACTTTATCGTTCAATAGTGATGCTCTGAAAAATCTTGCTGAATGCCTCCAAATTCAATTTAAAGAACAAGGTATAAAGATGAATATCAACTATATTGATTTTGGGTCATTCAAAAATTTGTATAAAAGCGACAAGCATGAAGCAGCTATCAGTGTGTTTTCATGGGGTGACACAGCAGGTACACTTCCCTATATTGTCAGGGACCAGAACATATTTGACTTTAACGCGTACGATAAAATTCTTCAAGAGGCTATCACTACGGCAGATAAAGATAAGCGTATTGCAGGTTATACCAAGGCTCAGGAGATGCTCATGGATTCAAGATGCAATCTTCCGCTTGTTCGTGTAAATTCGTTGCTTGTCTACAATAAAAAGCTTTTACCTAATTTTAGAGTACTTAATAACATTCCGTATTTTAACGACGTACAATAGTGCTTGTCATACAAGGATTCTATCCACAAGCTTATGAGAGTTGCTACGTGTATGGCAACTACCCCCCATTTTTACCATTCCACTCGTTGATGAGTGAATCATTTATATGGAGGATTAAATCATGCAAAATTCAATATCCAAAATGATGCAAAGCTATACGAAGGAAGCGTATGAACGTGGCTTTTTTAACGGGTGCATATTGCTTGCGCACAAGAATGACATCCTTTTTGAAACAGCACTTGGAATTGCCAATATGGCAAAAAAAACAGAACTAAATCTGGATAGCGTATTTGAACTAGCATCTGTGAGTAAGCAGTTTACAGCTTCTGCAATCATATTGCTTCGCGATAAAGGGGTTCTTTCCCTAAACGATGACTTGGAAAAGTATTTTCCCGGGATCCCCTATAAAGGACGAACGATAAAGAATCTACTTAACCACACTGCAGGAATCCCTGATTACATGGAGTGGGTAAACAAGCAGGCTGAGCTAACGGGAACAATACCCAAAAATGATGTTATCGAAAAATTTCTTATTGAATCCAATCTTCCAGAAGAATTTGCAGTAGGTACCAAATGGAGTTATTCAAATACAGGCTATGCTGCTTTGGCTTTGATCATAGAAAAGGCATCAGGCATGCCATTTGGTACTTTTTTAGAAAAAGAGATTTTTCAACCGGCAAATATGAATAGCACCTGCGTCTATCACAGGCGTTTGAACGGAGATACCATTCCTAATTATGCGTACGGCTATATTTTCGAAAATGGAGAATATATACTGCCGGATGACTCACAGAACAGCCAGTTTGTCATTCCCTTGGATGGGATTGAAGGAGATGGCATCGTCAACTCAAATCTCCATGACATGCTAAAGTGGAGTCTTGCATTGAAGGAAGGAACGATTATCTCCCATGCAAGCCAGCAGGAGATGTATACTCCAACATATGTAAATGGGAAATCGGAGCCCTACGGGTACGGTTGGAGGATATTTAATAATGAAAAAGCAGGTTATGGTGTGCGTCATGCAGGCGGATGGCCGGGATATCACACTCAGTTTATACGGTATATTGATAAGGAAATGACTTTCGTTATGTTGACGAATCGGACAGGCGGCGATGTATGGGGGGGACGTACATTCCTTGAAGGCATTGAGTCTATTGTTGAAGGTCGGATGCCACAACCAATAACAACAACCGATGAACTTATTGATCAAGATTTTGATAAATCAAAATACCCAGCTCTGTGTGGGAACTATGAGGGTGACATTTCAGTAAATTTGAAGGATAACAGCTTATTTGCTTCTTTCAATAATAGGGAACGAACCATGACACTCGAAATTTTGCCTGCGAAAGACGGACGGTTTATTACTCACATCGGCATCAGTTTTAAATTCGAGGGATCAATGATTTCTCTAGACTATGGCTCGGGATTCGAGACCTTATATAAAAAGCTTGAGGATTAACGTGGAAGCCGGAAAGCTTAATCAAAACACGGGAGGAATCACGAATGAAAGTGTTTATATCCTTGGACATGGAAGGGATTTCTGGCATTACGGAGTGGGAGGATACCATTCCAGGTAATCGGCATTACGAGGCAGGACGTCGGCTTCTTACCCAAGATGTAAACGCTGCCATCGAAGGTGCACTGGAAGCAGGAGCTACACAGATTGTCGTCAATGAGTCACACGGCCCAATGAACAATTTGATCCTTGAGGATTTGCATCCACAGGCGGACGTCATCCGAGGGTCCTTCAAGCCGCTGAGTATGATGCAAGGAATTGACAGCACGTACGACGCCGCCTTTTTTGTCGGGTATCACGGAAAGGCAGGCGTGGGTGATGCAGTGCTCAATCATACGTATTCCAGCTTGGCAATCCACCGTTTAGTGCTGAATGGCAAAGAAGTGGGAGAGGCAGGATTAAATGCTACTATTGCTGGAGCCTTTGGCGTTCCAGTCGTACTGGTGACAGGCGACTCACAAACTGTGCAGGAAGTGGAGGAGCATATACCGGGGGTCTTTACAGTTGCTGTGAAGACGGGCATTACCGGGCTCTCCTCCCAGGCGATTCACCCTGTCCGTGCACGCGAGATGATTCGTCAGAAAGCAAAAGAGGCGCTGATTAACCTCAGCAAGGTACAGCCGCTTGTCCAGAAGGCAGAAAATACACTCGAAGTGGAGTTCACCAAATCCCAGTTTGCTACGGCTGTCAGCTGGATGCCCGGAGTCGAGCTCATCGAAGGACGTACGATTCGTTTCCAATCCGCGGATGTGGTCAGCATGATGCCTGTACTGACATCGATGTTGTTGATTACAGGCCAAGTGAATCGGATGATCACAGGCTAATAGGCAACGAATTATGGAAAGGCAGTAGCAGAATCTAGACAAGGCAAGAAAGTCTTGGACTGCTACTGCCTTATTTGATTTCAAACAAGCCAGAAGTGCTCAACGCCTTTCCGTGCAGTGCTTGTAGGAAGGCAAACCCTCGATATACAAAGGTTTGCTTGAAAAGGTGAATAAAATTCTGTAATATATGAAAAATGAATTTATTAATTCTATCACAAGACTAGAGTACGAATATGACCGCCACAGTTTCCCAATCCCTCTCCCGGATAGAAGAGGGTTGGTTTATCAGCAAGTTCAAATAAAAGAAAAAGGACATAGGGCAATGATGAATAAAACTGTTCTTATTGTTGAAGATGAACAAAAACTACGTGAAGTTATTACCCTATTCCTGCATGGAGATGGATTGCAAGTGCTTGAGGCCGAAACCGGTGAACAAGCAATGAAAATCTTTTCTGAAAGCTCAGTCGATCTTGTTATTCTGGATATCATGTTGCCGAATATGAGCGGATTCGATGTTTGTGAGCGCATCCGGAAGAATTCAGATGTACCGATTCTTTTCCTAACAGCGCTTGGAGATGATGATTATTACACACTTGGATACCGTTTGGGCGCAGATGATTATATTGTCAAACCGTTTAAGGCATCAATTCTCGCCCTTAAAGTTCGGCGTATTTTTGAAAGGCAGGCCAAAGCTGATCCTGTGAAGATAACAGCAAAAGGTATCGAACTGGACATAGATGGTTTTCGGTGTCTTATTGATGGGATGAATATCGAATTAACTCAAAAGGAATTTCATTTGCTGCAAATTTTAATGCTTAACGAGGGACGTACCATGACACGCGATTATCTTCTCAATGCGGTATGGGGTTACGACTTTTATAACGAGAGCCGTGTTGTCGATAATCATATAAAAAATATGCGACGTAAGCTTGGGACTTATTCAACATATATCAAAACAGTCATTTCTGTCGGGTACAAATACGAGAAAAACATATGAAAATCAAGAAATCAATAATGCTTCAAATATTCTTTACAATCTTATCTATATTTTTACTTGTATTTGTTTTGCAATTTATATTTTTTGGCAAATATTTCACTTCTCTATATAGCAATTTTTTATTAAGAGATATCCGTGCAGAATTTCAAAGTGCGGTTGACCAATTCTCTAACAGCAAAAATGAGAAGGCCAATTCTGTTTTAAGTACCTATGCTGTGTCTTATGACGCACCTGTGCTTGCTTTTACCGAAGATTACAGCGTTATTGGGCAAGGGCTTTTCAACTATCTAAGCATTTTGACGGTTCGAGTACCCGAAGTTGGCATTTGTCGTATTCTTATTAGCGGATTAAATGAACTGCCCACTATTAATTTAAATGATTTACTGACGATTGAAGCGGTACGTGTGGGTGAGAGCAATTACTTCGAACCCTACTCGATCCGCTCTACGAACAAAATATATCTATATCGACAAACAGAGAGAACAAAGGACACGAGAACAATAACGGCAACCAGTAACTGGTATACCGAAAACGAAGGAAGTCTTTTAAACGACCGTGCACGAATCATCTATGATCTAATGAAAGATTGCCTGATTGAAAGAAAAGATATCAAAACATATCTTGCTGAGATTACAAAAGAGCCGTTTACAGATAAGAGAGGAACATCGTACTATATCATTTCCGAAAGCAGGCGTATTGACGGAGTCGTGACTTATTTTGTAACTATCCGGCCTATTGTTGTATCCAATAGTGAAGTACGATATTTTAGCAATTATTTTTATACAGTTTATTGTATTCTTGGCATCCTTTTAATAGCGGCGGTATTTATTTTGTCCAGGAAGCTGAGTGCACCCATCGTACGTCTTTCAACTGTAACCAGTAAGCTTGCTTCCAAGGATTTTTCAGTCAGGGCAAATGTCAACTTACAGAACGAAGTTGGACAACTTTCGGAAAGCATAAATGTGATGGCAGACAACCTTCAAGCAGCAATGGAAGAATTGCAGCAATCGGCTGAGGTAGCAAAAGTAAACGAAAAACGTATGAAGCTGTTGCTTGCTGACCTGGCCCATGAGTTTAAAACACCGCTTGGGATAATTTCACTTTATAGTGAAGTTATTGAAAACGGAATGTTTGAAAAGGAGCCTGCATACTATTTTGGAATTATTGAGCAAGAAATTGAAAACCTGACCCAGATGATTGACGAGACCATTCAGCTGTCAAAGCTGGAGGCAGGATACTGGGAATACAAACCCGCACCGTTATACATCAGTGACCTTATCGAGGGGGCACTTTCAAGGTTCTCAGAAAAGATTATGCGAGAAAACTTTACGTTAAAGGTTGATTTACTGGATGCGATGGTTTTTGCTGATGGGCGGCGGATTGAGCAAGTATTAACGAATTTGATTTCAAATGCCTTAAAATATTCCAGTGAGAAAAAAGTTATTGAGGTGCGCGTTACAAGAGAGAATGGAAATGTGAAGGTCCGCATTTGCAACGATGGATATATTTCCGAGCAAGACATTAACCACATATGGGAGCGTTATTACCGGGCATCAGAAAAAACGACGGCACGATTGCCAAGCGAGGGTATTGGTCTTGAAATTGTGAAGCATATTTTGATTATGCATAATAGCAATTTTGAGGTGCGGCAGGAAGCGGATATGGTTTGTTTTTATTTTACAATTCCACTCGTTGATGAATGAATAATTCATGCGATTCAGATGTCATGAGGTTTTTTGGACGGTGTTTACGCTATCCCATCTGATTCTGGAATAAAATATAATGTAAGAGCAATAGACGGAAGAGCAAATAAAGCAATTCCAAATTGAATCAATCGTTAAGAAATAAAACCCGGTGAATGCACCGGGTTTTTGTGTCTAAGGAAACAGATGGACCAAATGAAATGAACCAGTGCCTCCAAATAAAATTGTGTTAGATTAATATCTCCAGTCTAAAACAATATTATTATCAGACAAGAGTGGTTGTTTTTTAAAAGAATCCTATATGTGAGATGAAATACACATTTTTCAAATCTCAGTACATGAAAAAGCAATTTCATGTACTGAGATTAAACATAGCATTTTTCTCTAAAGGTTGAAGCAATCCATAATGCAAATTCCATTTTTACTAGCGTCGAGGTAAATTGATTGCAAGGTATATTATTTTCAATATTGTACAAACTGATAATAGATACGGAATTGCAGATGTGTTTCCTATAACCCACGGCTGGTTAAGCCATACAAAATTAGTTAGGCCATTTGATTTCGTTCGTGACCCGTAAATCTTATTGAATTATGGGTTTTTTTCATGCTCAAATTTGATGCTGGTTTTCATACTCCAAGCTGCTCAAATTGGTTTGTAAAGAGTTCTAGTTTTAGATAATGGCTGCGATACAAATTTAAACCGTAAGGACTACGTCATGTATGTACCAAAACACTCTTAAAGCATGATGCGTTTAAAGTAGGGGTTTACTCAATCATTATCACCGGATCTAGATAATTATACATAATATCAATTATGGGTAATTATCTGTTGGAGAATGGACCAATATATGGTATACTCATAACAAGAACGTATGTTTTGTTATTATTGCAGCACACGATTAAAAATAATTGTTAAATCTAGAAATCTCTCATATAACTATCAATTAATGGATGACTTTTGCATAACTTAACTCAGTATTGTTTTGAACATTTAAATCGGGCTTAAAACTAAGTATACATTTAAGGCTAACTTATCTGATTTAGATTTAACTTTACCGGTTTTTGTATAGGTTTCAAAATGGTAACCACTAGACCTTTCATGGTTACCACAACGACCTGTTCACATAATAAATTTACGGTTAACATAATTATGTATTAATACATTTATGTATAATTTTGTCGAATCTTGCGAAAGGAGTTCTAGTGTCATGGCAAAATCTGTCTTGTGTCAAAAAACGAATGGAAATCCACTCAGTCAACCGGTACCAGATTAGCCGTGAGTCTCAATGTAGAAG
>NZ_JAFLPN010000052.1:0-19685 GCF_029870785.1 Brevibacillus sp. AY1 | reverse complement strand
CGGTAGCTCAGTTGGTAGAGCAATCGGCTGTTAACCGATCGGTCGGCGGTTCGAGTCCGTCCCGAGGAGCCATAGTGTTTTGGATGGATGTCCGAGCGGCCGAAGGAGCACGATTGGAAATCGTGTAGGCGGGGTCAACTCGTCTCGTGGGTTCAAATCCCACTCCATCCGCCATCTGGCCCGTTGGTGAAGCGGTTTAACACAGCAGCCTTTCACGCTGTCATACAGGGGTTCGAATCCCCTACGGGTCACCATATACCCCACTACCAAGGGGGCCCCAAACAACTGTTATGGGGCATTTGGAGGCTTAGCTCAGCTGGGAGAGCATCTGCCTTACAAGCAGAGGGTCGGCGGTTCGATCCCGTCAGCCTCCACCATTTATAGGAACAAGGAAGGTCAGCTAAAAGCGCCACGTCTTTAGTGGGTCGGCTAAAAACGTCAACATCCTGTTGACAACTCCGACACTAGCACATCCTGTGCGTCGCAACGCTGACACTCAATCGTCCTGATTATCGCGGGATGGAGCAGCTCGGTAGCTCGTCGGGCTCATAACCCGAAGGTCGCAGGTTCAAATCCTGCTCCCGCAACCAAATCTTCCTTGTACAACGTTGACCATACAATGTGATCAAGGCGAGACAAAATGTCCATTATGGAGCTGTGGTGAAGTTGGAGTTCACGCCGGTCTGTCACACCGGAGGTCGCGGGTTCGAGTCCCGTCAGCTCCGCCATTTTTAAATGGCGTAATTCATTATTGAATGAGGCTCGGTAGCTCAGTCGGTAGAGCAGAGGACTGAAAATCCTCGTGTCGGCGGTTCGATTCCGTCCCGAGCCACCTTGTAGGGGCATAGTTTAACGGTAGAACGAAGGTCTCCAAAACCTTTGGTGTGGGTTCGATTCCTACTGCCCCTGCCAATGATTTTTCTATAAGTTTTAGAACGTGGCGGTCGTGGCGAAGGGGTTAACGCACCGGATTGTGGCTCCGGCACTCGTGGGTTCAAGTCCCATCGATCGCCCCATTGTTTTTAAAGTTGGGGAAACCTTATTGGGGTATAGCCAAGCGGTAAGGCAACGGACTTTGACTCCGTCATTCCTAGGTTCAAATCCTAGTACCCCAGCCATTTATTTGCGGATGTAGCTCAATTGGTAGAGCGTCGCCTTGCCAAGGCGAAGGTCGCGGGTTCGAGACCCGTCGTCCGCTCCATAGTTGGAGGCATAGCCAAGTGGTAAGGCACGGGTCTGCAAAACCCTTATCCCCGGTTCAAATCCGGGTGCCTCCTCCAAAAGAATATGCCGGTGTGGCGGAATGGCAGACGCGCGCGACTCAAAATCGTGAGGGAAACCGTGGGGGTTCAAGTCCCTTCACCGGCACCATACATAATCGACGAATTCTGATTGTCAACTTGATTGATGATCAGAATTTTTTTATGAAAAAAAAGGAAAAGTAAAGCAACAGTAAGAAAGCAACGAGCTTCACAAAGTGACACATCACTCCCAACAAGGCATTTCCGATATGAAGGAACAGCTTCTTCGATTGTTTCGAAAGAAGCTTATTTTACGTGTCAGAATCGGTTCCAGCTCGAATAGAGTTTGAGGCAAACTAGGTTTGGTGAAGAGGTGCACTTTGGCCGAAAGGATAGTATTGAAAAGACCTAGTGCTTCGTGCATAGTGGTGGAGTGGACAGAGAGAATGAGGAATATGTTTAAATAGTAAAGAGGTGGTTGATGTGAGGTACGGATTGCATGACAAGCCGCCTGTTGGTACGACTCTTTTGTCTGCCCTGCAATGGATGATCGTGACGGTATCGAGCAGCGTCGCTGTGCCCTTGATGATCGGGGACGTATACGGTTTGCAGCCGGATGAGATTGGTAAGCTCATGCAGCAATCCATGTTTTTCATCGGATTTGCTTCGCTTTTACAGGTCTGGATTGGACATCGATATCCAATGATGGAAGGGCCAGCAGGGCTGTGGTGGGGTATTTTCGTCATTCTAGCGCAAATCGGAACCAGCCTGGGTCTCCATCCCCAAGAAATCGGTCAGTCCTTTCAGCTTGGTCTGATGATGGCTGGCGTCCTGTTTATCGTCTTTGGGATGATGGGTTGGGTTGGAAAGCTTCAGAGATGGTTTACCCCCCTCGTCTCAGGAACGTACATGATCTTGCTGGCTGTTTCCTTGTGCAGCAATATTTTGGCAGGTATGCTGGGAATCGGATTTCAACATTCAAGAGAAGTACAGCCGATGATCGCACTCGTCTCGATTGCCATTGTAGCTCTGGTTATCTGGTTGACGCGATTGAAGCGATTCTCCAGCTTTGCCGTCTTGATCGGCATGGTGGTGGGCTGGGTGTTTTATGCTGTCATGGGGTGGACAGAGCCCGTTCGTCCGACAGACCAAGTCATTGCATGGCCATCCCTATTCTTCTGGGGAGCACCACGCTGGGATTGGGGAATTGTCCTAACCAGTACGTTGACAGGCTTTGTCCTATTGACCAATCTGGTGACTAGCCTCGTGGTCATGGGGAAGGCGACAAATACGGAGCCTACGCTTAAACAGTACAATCGCGGCGGCGTGTTTACAGGGGTATCCCATATACTTTCCGGACTGTCTGGAGTAGTCGGGATGATCCCGCTCTCGCTGGCAGCAGCCGTCATTCAGACCACGCGAATGGCGTCCAGGCTGCCGTTTATGCTGGCAATGGTGGGGATCATGGTCATTGGTTTATTTCCTGCGATTTCGCACTTTTTAGCGGCATTGCCTACACCGGTGGCTTATGCTGCACTGTTTATCACCTATACAAAGCTGCTTGGATTTGGATTGAAGGATTACGTGAGTATGGAGATGGACGAGCGGACCATTACAGTAGGGGGAAGCTCGCTATTAGTGGGAATTGGCATCATGTTCGTTCCTGCGACGGCGTGGCAAAATATGCCGCCAATGATCAGCTTTTTATTCGGAAACGGACTGCTGCTGGGCGTGATCGTTTGTCTGCTGCTTGAGCATGTCGTGTTTCGCAAACGTGAAGGATCTGAAGGACAAAAAGACGGCCACGCAGCATAGTGGCCGTCTTTTTAGCGCCAGTCGATATGCTGAAATGGGTGTAAGGCTACTCCAGTCCTGCGGAGCTTTTTAAGCCCTCTAGATCATGGATGGAAATTTGGCGATTTACGATTCGTATGTAACCTCTGTTTTGCATATCAGACAAGATCTTTGTAACGGTTTCTCTGGCCGTAGCCGTCATGTCTGCCATTTGGTTATGGGTGAGTTTTAAACCGACGACACGATCTTCTCCTTGGTCTTCAGTCAGCCGGATTAGCAGGTTGGCGATTAGTTCATTTGCCTTCCGCAGACGTTCCAGAGCAGTATTGAGGATTTTCATGAAAATGGCGGGGTTTCGATTAAGCAGCTTTAAAAAATGTTCCTTCTTAATGATGTAAACGGTGCTCTTTTCCAAGGTATTTGCAGAAGCTGAACGTACTTTTTCATCGCCGAACAGTACCATTTCCCCGAAAAAGTCTCCCTCGTTAAAGATCGCGAGAATAATTTCGCGTCCTTCTTGATGACGATAAATTTTTACTACTCCGGATTTTATGATAAAAAGCTTACCGATCATGATGTCCATGCTCGCACAGGTTTCGAGCGAGAATAAATTTGGCCGGAACTCTGGAATTGTCAACGGTGGAGTCGCCATCATTGGTATTTTCCTTGGACCCATAATCGTAACGCAAATCGCTGCTGTTACGAATTGGCAGATGTCATTCCTGTTGGTGAGCTTGCCGACCTTCATCCTTGCTTTTGCTTTAATCAAGTATACGAGAGAAGTGGAGATTAGTCCCGCAGACAAAGCACTGCACGAGGAAGGGAAGGCAGGCGGTTTTTTTGTGGCCCTGAAATACAGAAATATCGTGATTTGTTGTCTTATAGCAATAGTGAACATGGCTGGGTATTGGACACTGCTGCTGTTTGCTCCACTATACTGGGTTAACGTTGGAAATATTTCTGTACAGAACATGGGCTTCATGACTTCTGCTATGGGGCTTCTGGGCATTGTATTGTCATTTATCTGCTGTTTGCTGGTGTTGCAGGAGGATTGGGGCCGATTTTCATGACGCTTATCCCGCTGGAGCCTTTTTCCTGGCTTTTCTATTCAGTTTTATATTGAAAGAATCTCACCCTGGAAAAATACCTTTATCATCCGTTGACAGAAAGTTATGAAAAAAATTAAGGAGGAGATCGCATGATGAAAGAAAGGTTGAAAATCGTAGGATATGCCGACAAAATCAGTGTTCAGCCAGGAGAGGAACTGAAATTCATGGTCAGCACCTCAAGTCCGAAATATACTGCCGGCATCGTAGGATTCAGTGGGGGGATGACCGGCCCGGATAGTGATTTGCCGAGCGAACCGATTTTTGCCCCATGTTTCAGTGGGCTCGATCAACTGGGCAGGAAGCATGGCATGGAATGAGTACGACAATAATGTAGCCCGTATCAGCGAAAACATCCTGAACCGCTTTCTGGTAAAAAACTCTGTGTAGAAGAAGAGAAACAAAAGCCTTTCATTCATGAAGCATTGAAAAAAAGGAGACGGCCCACCATTTGGGGCCGTCCTTTTATGTTATGATCAGACCAGTGAAGCTTGGGCAATTTCACCGCCATTGATTTCCGTAAACATGCGTCCGACTGAGCCGAGAATTTCATCTTTCTTTGCGGCGGATAGCTGCTCATGGAAAAAGATGACCTGCAGCATATTGCAGCTTTGATCGGTCACACAGGTTCGCTTGGAGTCCACGATTGGGCTGCCAAATGCCCCTTGCTCGTCGGCTAACAGCGGTTTGTTTTCCATGCTGACTTCGCGACCATTCAAGCCTTCGTAGTGATCATAGGCTTGCCCCACACGGCAGACTACGTCTCCATGAATTTGATCCAGATCGTAGATGCCCAAAGGCAAGGCATACAAAACAGAGAAAAAGTTGTTTACATCTACAGCACTATTCACCCAAAAAAACGGGTTCCCTTGTAGCAAACGGCGCAGCAAGGCTTCTGAGGAAGGGCGATAACGCGAAGGATCAGTGCCTAGCTGCTTCAGAGCAGCACGCCATTCACGAACGCCTTCGATTTCTGTCAGACGGGAGACTTCGTGTTCGAGGCGAAGGTTTTCTATGAAAAAATTGATGCGCCCTTGCAGCATTTTGGGAGAGTCGCTGACAGACGCGCCGTGATACTGAAGAACACCCAAGGAAAGCTGAGGTAGGCGTTCGGTAACGGATGAATCCAGTCGTACATGTATCAAATCTCATTCCTCCGACGAACCTATTTTTGGTAGTATAACAAATTTTTTTTGTGGAAGCGACTAACCTTCGTTACAATAGAAGAGGACAGGAGGGATACCCTGGAGATGACAATGCGAGAAGTGATGATTTATACAGACGGGGCATGTTCGGGAAATCCGGGACCTGGTGGTTGGGGAGCCGTTCTGATGTACGGCGAACACATCAAGGAAATGTCCGGTGCCGAGCCCAATACAACGAATAACCGCATGGAGCTGCAGGCTGCGATTGAGGCCCTCTCCATTTTAAAAGAACCTTGCAAGGTTACCTTGTACAGTGACAGCGCCTATCTAGTAAACTGTTTTAAACAGGGCTGGTACAAGGGCTGGCTGAAAAATGGCTGGAAAAACAGCAAGGGACAGCCGGTAGAGAACCAGGATTTGTGGAAGGAACTGCTTCGTTTGATGGAGATTCATCAAGTAGAATACGTCAAAGTAAAAGGACACGCTGACAACAAGTGGAACAACCGTTGCGACGAGTTGGCGACAGGAGCGATCAAACAGCTGTGAACGACCAGCAGTACTGGGTACAGACGAAGCAGGCGATCATTGCATATGCCAAGGAAATCGGAATCGACAAGATCGGCTTTGCCAGTGCGGACCCGTTCGTGGAGCTGCGTGGACGGCTGATCGAACACCGAGAAAAGGGATACGAGTCTGGATTTGAAGAACCGGATCTGGAGAAAAGGACGCAGCCTGACCTCATTCTGGAAGGGGCCCGCTCCTTGATCTCCATCGCACTGGCTTATCCATCCAAGCTGGAAAACCCGCCAAAATCGGAGCCGGGTGCTTATCGCGGCATTCTTTGCAGGGCGGCATGGGGAACGGACTATCACCATGTCCTGCGCGACAGACTGGCCAAGCTGGCCCGGTTCATTCGAGAACTGGAGCCGGGAGCGCAAATTGAGTCGATGGTAGACACGGGAGCCTTGTCAGACCGCGCTGTAGCTGAGCGTGCCGGACTAGGCTGGGTAGGGAAAAACTGCGCTTTGATTACGCCGGAATTCGGCTCCTGGGTCTATTTGGGCGAGCTCGTGACGAATCTGCCGCTTCCCTTCGACCAGCCTGTAGAAGAAGGCTGCGGGGATTGCAATATTTGTGTAGATGCCTGCCCGACCGGAGCATTGGTGCAAGGAGGGCAGTTGAATGCGCAGCGTTGTGTGGCGTATCTGACACAGGTAAAGGATTTCATCCCGGATGAGTTTCGGACCAAGATCGGCAATCGGCTCTATGGCTGTGATACGTGTCAGACGGTTTGTCCCAAGAATCGCGGCATTCACAATAGCCACCAGACCGAGTTTATGCCCGATCCCGAGGTAGCCAAGCCTTTGCTGATCCCCTTGTTGGAGATGAGCAACAAGGAATTCAAAGAGAAATTTGGCCTTTCTTCGTCGTCATGGCGAGGAAAAAAGCCGATTCAGCGCAATGCGATTTTGGCATTGGCTCATTTCAAGGATCGGTCGGCGGTGCCGCACCTGGCACGATTGCTGGAGCATGATCCTCGACCCGTGATTCGCGGAACAGCAGCATGGGCGCTGGGCAAAATCGGAGGCGAGGATGCCGAAGCAGCTTTGAACCGTTCGAAGGAGCGCGAGGACTCTCCAGAAGTTTTGGAAGAGGTGCGAAAAGGTCTCGAGATCATGAACAGTCAGGTGCAGCAGAAGAACACAGAGCAGACAAAATAGCAGGAAAAACGGATAAGGGAGGAAGGTTGGATGACTAATACGCTGCAGTATACCATCATGGACTCACCTATCGGACCGTTGTTGCTGGCTTCTACTGAACAAGGACTTTGTTTTATCGAGTTTGGTGACGAGGAGCGCAGCTTGCCATCTTTGCAGCGCTGGTGCAAAAAAACCTTTCTGGGGATGACGCTGGTGCGTGACGAGCAGTGGAATGAGCCAGTCAAAGCTCAGCTAGAGGAGTATTTTGCCGGATTGCGTCACACGTTTGACCTGCCATTTGTGTTGTACGGTACTCCCTTTCAGAAATCCGTATGGACTGCGCTGACCAGCATTCCCTATGGTGAGACACGCTCCTACAAGGATATTGCGCTAGCCATAGGCGCATCGAAAGCAGTCAGAGCTATCGGTGGAGCGAATAACCGCAACCCGATCCCGGTGATTATTCCTTGCCATCGTGTTATTGGCTCCAATGGCGCATTGGTCGGCTACGGGGGAGGATTGCCAATCAAGGAGTATTTACTATCTTTAGAAAAGGTACCTCTTTCCCTTTTCTCTTCATCCAATCAAGTCACCCGCTGACCCGGGTGGCTTTTCTTTTTCTTCTGAAAGTCCATTTTCTTACATATTCTGCTATGAACGGTAACGGCAAAAGCATGATAGACAGACGATCTGAGTTGAAGGACACGCAAATAAGAAGGGAGGGGCCTGATGGACTGGAGGGGATTTATTCAAAAGTATTTTGATGCTGTGCATTGGTCGTGGATGGACGGGAAGTATGAGAGACTTGCCGCATTTTTTACCAGAGGTAAGGAGACCAAGGCCGGTGAATGGGACCGTTTGACACGGGAGTACAGTCAAACCGTGAACCGTGGCGCGGTCATATACGCGGTTAGTGGGCGTGTAGTACCGCTGTACTGGATGGAGACGGGAGACAGCATGGAAGTACGCTTGTCTTGGACGGGATGGCGGCACTATCGCATCGGAGAAAAGAGGCATGTGGAAGCTAGTCGTCGCATCATTATCGTTTATTTGAGCAAAGAGCAGGATACATGGACGATCACAGATACACGGGAATGGGAAGGGGACGAGAAGCTGGAAGAGGTTGATGCAGAGCAAGCGGAACCTTCCGTTACGGTTGTCGGGGAGCGTGTCACAAAACCGTTTCTGGTGGTACATGGGGCAAGCGGATACAACGCCAGAAAGGCAGTAGAGTATGCGCATCAATATTGGAATTCACCCAACCCCGCTTATCCTCACTTCACCGATGATTGCACCAATTTCATCTCGCAATGCTTGCATGCGGGAGGGATTCCGATGCTGTTTTCCAAGGAAAAGACCAAAGGCTGGTGGATTCGGACAGGCAAGGGGAGCGAATGGAGCTTCAGCTGGTCGGTCGCTCATAGCTTGTATTTACTGCTCAAATCAGGGGGAGAGCCGATACGCGCTGTCGCGAAAAGCTCTCCCGAGGATTTGATACCAGGTGATGTGATCTGTTACGACTTCAACGGAGATGGTCGGTTTCAGCACAATACGATTGTCGTGGCCAAGGATGGGTATAACATGCCGCTGGTGAATGCCCATACGACCGACAGCAGTATGCGCTATTGGTCATACGAGGATTCGACTGCCTATACGCCACAGATCCGCTATGCCTTTTTCCACATACAGGGGGTAAAAGGGTGAAGCGGTTTAACGTTGCCTCTGCCATAGCGCTCGCCAAAATAGTATGGTGCGAACTATCCAGACAGCGAATGCAAACAAGAGGATGTCGGATAGGGAATGCGGCTCCCCTTTGATAAATTGGATATACGTCAGTCCATGCACAACTACGAGAAGGAACAGGAACGGATTGGCCAGATGGAGACGTTTCCAGGTGGAGCCGCCTAGCTGTTTTGCAGCACGGTCTGAAGAGGTCAAGAGAAGGGCAAGGATCATCAGAAAGGCGATCAGTCCCAAGTAATTGGCTACCCCGATGAGCGACCAGCGCAAATCGGGCCAACCTGCTTCATGAGGATAGAAGACAAAAAATAATCTGAGCCATCCATGCTGTGATTGCTCCAATAAGCTTTGGTCGATGATCATCAGGCGAGGCTCACCCGAAAACAGGATGAGCACAAGGACGACATGTATGAGTGCGGTGAGCCCTGCCCAAATCCCGACATCGCGGCGAATGGACAAGCAGGCAGATCCGATGCGGGCAGGCAGCAAGGATTTGATCGGTCCAATCAACAGGGTTAAACCAATCAGGACGAACGATACATAGCCAAGAATCATGCTGGTGGCTTCCATAGGCGGAAATGATAAGAAGTCTTGCCACATCCAGCCTATGCTTAGTGCCACGAAAACCAGACTGATCATGTGTGTGACCAGACGAAAGGATAGCGTTTGAGCCATCTGTCAATCAACTCCTCATGGACCCAAAGGTCATTTCCTCTTAGATGCAGCAAAGGGTGGTTCCGTTACAGAGCAAAAAACCTGTCGCAATCCATTCGAATGTTCGAAGGGCGACAGTTTTCTCTCCTGGCATCCCGTATGGCGGATGCCCATTTTTTCTATTCAAGACCAGGGAAAGCAGATAGGCGGTGGCTTTTCAAAGGCTTGGTTAGGTATAATAGGGGATGTTTGATAGCTCGGATACCAAGGAGACATTGCCGTTATGCCGCTACACATTGTTTTGCATGAGCCATTAATCCCTGCCAATACGGGAAACATCGCCCGTTCCTGCGCAGCGACTGGTGCACACCTGCATTTGATTCATCCGCTCGGTTTTTCTACCGAAGACCGCTATCTCAAGAGGGCAGGACTGGATTATTGGCATGCCGTGAATGTTCATCATTATGATAGCTTCGAGCATTTTGCCGAGGAGCAGGGGCCAGATGCCGGGACATTTTACTTTGTCGAGACGTGGGGAGAAACCTTGTACGCAGAGGTATCGTTTCGTGACGGAGACTACATTATCCTGGGCAAAGAGACGACAGGGCTGCCAGAGGAATTGACCAATCGCTATCGGGAGCAGACGATTCGAATCCCCATGAGCGGTGCGACACGTTCTGTGAATTTGTCCAACTGTGCCGCTATCGTACTGTTCGAGGGCTTGCGTCAGTTGGGTTTTCCCGGATTGAAGTAATGGTTGCAAGCGGGATTTGCCAACTTTGAAAGGAGAGAGAGAAATGAGTATAAGCACGATTCTGTTTGACCTGGATGGAACCCTTTTGGAGATGCAGACCGAACCATTTGTCCAACAGTACCTGAAGGTTTTGGGAAGTCATGTAGGAGACGCGTACGACACGCAAAAGATGCTTGGCTTGATCTGGGATGGAACGAAAGCGATGATCATGAGCAAGGACGCAGAAAAAACAAATGAGCAGGTCTTCATGGAGTATTTTGCGGAGCACGGCGAATGGAACCTGGACGAGCTGTGGCCGATTTTTGATGCGTTTTATCGGGATGTGTTCCCGTCCCTAATGGAGCATACCCAACCATCTCCTTGGGCCAAACAGATCGTGGAAGCGGCAAAAGGACAAGGCTTCCGTATCGCTGTAGCGACCAATCCGGTGTTTCCGCGGGATGCGATCCACCATCGCTTGTCCTGGATCGGGTTGAATCCCGCTGATTTTGAGCTCGTGACGGTCTATGAGGAGTCTCATTTTACCAAACCCAACACGGAGTATTTTAGCGAGATTTGCAGTAAGCTGGACGTGGAACCGGGTGACTGCGTGATGGTCGGAAACCACATGCAAGAAGATATGGTGGCATCGAAACTGGGCATGAAGACGTTCCTCGTTACCAATTGGCTGGAGGATCGTGGGGAACCACAGTATGCGGTGGATCAAAAGGGATCGCTGGAGGAATTGCATCAGGCGATCTCGCAAAGAAGCGGCGTGTTTGCCAAATAGTTTACGAATGATGCAGGACATGGAAAAAAGCAGGTTGCCCGACATAGGCAGCCTGCTTTTTTTCTGGGAGCGATGCAAGATATCGTTAGCTTACGCTCGTCTTACAGGTTCCAGGTTCTGTCCTTGTCGTAACCGGCTGTAAGGATGAAAAACACAAAAGCGCCAAAGACCAACCCTACGATAAACGTACCCATGTTGGACTGCTCCTTTCGTAAACAAACTACTCCCATTATAGCGTAGCTTGCCCTGTTTGAAAACGGGCTAGCAGGGCATCTTTTATACATCAATTTGTTGAAAGGAGAAAAAATGAAAAAACAGGATACAGCGATATATACGATTTTGATTAGTATAGATTGTTTGTGGTCAACGTGTAATGCCAAACTGTTAGCCTAAATCTAATCGCCAAATCAATGTCGGTCATTGGTGGTTAGACTACTTATTTGACGCGTACGTTTATCATTTAATAATTTCACATTTAATGAATTTAAAAAACGGAGAGCGGCATTATCTAATGGCTCTCCGTTTCATGGCTCTATTTTATTAACAACGCGCATCACAAACCACCTAGCTTCCAAAGGCTGAATCCGGCTTTTGTCTGCCTGACACTCTTGGAATGTCGCCGGATGAACCTATAGACCATCATTCAAAACCTCAGCATTTACTTTCCGCTCCTTCTTCATTCTTATCGACCTGAGCCACAATCCGAATCCGACGAACAGAGCCGTCGTAATAATGCCAGTGGTCGGGCTGAGCCAAAGTTCGCCTGTTTTCGTCAATGTAATTACCCCGGCTACCGACAACAGCAAAGTAGGCACTCCATCTTCCAAAGCATGCATCAACACACACGGCCATACAGATTTCGTAAGCCGATAAATTTCAACATACATAACCGACCATGCTACCATTAACACACAGCCTATTAAGAGAAAGCCCATTCTCGAAGTCGTCTCGAAGTAAGAGTCCGGCAGGAACACCATATAATACGCGGCATGCCACAGTGCCCACACAAGTCCGGATACAAGATAGAGCATCCAGTCATTAAGCTTCAGCTCAATCAGTTTCGGAGTCAAATACCCGCGCCAAGCAAACTCTTCAAAGATGTTCTTAATAAAGTTACCTGCGATCGAAACACCAATAAGTGATAGGATTGAATTTAGTTCAACATTAGAAATACTAGCGCTATTAAACAGCAATGCAAGACCGACAATGATAACAGTCATAACCGGATAGATCGCAATCGCTGCGCCATACCACTTCATATTCCCCTTAAAATTCGGCAGAACGCCAATATCCTTCCAATCGCGATTCACAAGCCGCAGAACGAGCATCGCGATAATCGGCAAGATAAGCCACAATCCCATTCCTAATGAATTCTCCGCCGGCTGCTCCGGAAGCTTCGAATCTACCAACACGCCAATCCAACCGCTCGCTAACACCACCATAATGAACAATATAAGACTAAACTTTCTTCTTGCCGCTGACATTTTTAACATCTCCTCTCGATTATTGTTGTTCTGCACGACGCTTCGCTGTGCCGATTACATCTTCAGCCGCGCTGCTCATCAGCTGAATCATCTGTTCTTCCGTAAAATCTCCCGGCAGCAATTCATTCGCCACCATCACGCTCATCCCAACTTGAAAAATCTTCATCTTTAGCAAAATGGTCAGCAATTCATCATCAGACAATCCGTTAAGATCGGGGTCCATTCTCATCATCTTTATGAAGCCTAGCGTCTCTTCCTCATTGTGCTTCGCTTGATCGTTCTTCTTCATCACAAGATCGCGAAACAAAACCGGATACTCACTTGCAAACCGGATGCTTGCCACGCCGATATCGTAGAACGGATTCCCCGAGTTTTGCTCCATCAAAATCTGCCTGCTGACCTCGAAGGTCTTTTTGTACACCTCTTCAACTAGCTCGCCAGCCTCTTTGAAATTCACATAAATCGGGGCAATCGAGCTCCCCAGCTTCTCCGCTACCTTGCGGATTGTAATTGAATCGACTCCTTCCGTCCTCGCAATTTCGAACGCCGCATTAACGATCTGTTCTTTCGTAAACTTTGTTTTTGGTGCCATCTGCTCTCTCCTCAAATCGAATATTCGTTATGTATCATTAGTTATATATCGGTCATTATATATTATAAAATACACATGTCAACACTTTTTTATACAATGTATTAGGAATCTGCAAACCCTATAATGAAAGAAAAAGTGCCGTTTTCTCGGCACTTTGCAGATGACTTTATGCTGAATTGGACGAAGCTCAGTGTTCATAGCAATCCTTGATTCGTGTAGGAATTTGTTATCACAACTTCACCATGAATGATCATTTGCAGCTTGTTGTCATTCATTCAATAAAGTATGATCTAGCCTAGATTGTTAAAAATTATACATTTGTCGCAGTTCCAGCAATGACCACTTGTACATGATGTTTTCTTTCATTCGCCGGCATGCCTTCCCTCCCACATCTTTTCCACTCTTTTTACCCTTGATTATTTATTAACCACACTTCCCTATAGATCTTTTCAGCTTCTTCGCAGATTAGTTCGTTAAGTTGCTTTTCAAATGTTAGGACGACGTATGCAGCATCCATTGCGTCCGGGAATTGAATGATGTTGACTGCCGCGATTAAATAACCAATTGCTTGGGGATGAGTTATTCACATCTAATCATCCTTTCCCCTGCAGCCAATGTTCGACAAAACTCCATAAGATGAAAGATGCTACGGAAAATAAGTTATCCGAAACTTGCGACAACGGCTTGCATACGATATGAAAAGGGCTGAATGAGCCTGATGAAGGCATGTGAAGAAAACTGTTGCAAGCGAATGTGGAACCGCCAGCGGACATATACATGAGAGTACATTGTCGTTTGGGGGAAGAGAGAGGGGCTTATGAGGGAGGAGTGACGAGCATGGATATTTTAAAGCGTATTTCAGAACACAGGGCCCGAGAAGAAAACCTGATGTGGAAAGGAACCTTTGCTGAGTATCTTCAGCTTTTGCGAAAAAACCCGCAAATTGCCCAGACGGCTCATTCGCGCGTTTACAACATGATCAAAAGTGCCGGCGTAGAGGAAAATGAAGACGGTTCTCGTTCGTATCAATTTTTCAGTCGTGAAATTTATGGATTGGATCGCTCGATTGAACGGCTGGTGGAAGAATATTTTCATTCGGCTGCCCGCCGTCTCGATGTACGCAAGCGGATCTTGCTTCTGATGGGACCTGTAAGTGGTGGTAAATCAACATTGGTGACGATGTTGAAGCGCGGCCTGGAGGAGTATTCCCGAACAGATGAGGGAGCCGTGTATGCCTTGGATGGTTGTCCGATGCAGGAGGAGCCGCTCCATCTGATTCCGCGCGAGTTGCGATCTGAAATAGAAGAAGAGCTGGGTATCAAGATCGAGGGTGAACTGACCCCTTACAACCGGATGAGGCTGGAACAGGAGTACAATGGGCGCATTGAGGATTTTCCAGTGACTCGGATTCTGTTCTCGGAGTCAAACCGCGTAGGGATAGGTACCTTCAGTCCGTCAGATCCAAAATCGCAGGATATCGCCGATCTGACCGGAAGTATCGACTTTTCGACCATTACCAAGTACGGCTCTGAATCGGACCCGCGTGCCTACCGCTTTGACGGGGAGTTGAACAAGGCAAACCGCGGGTTGATGGAATTCCAGGAAATGTTGAAGTGCGATGAAAAATTCTTGTGGCATCTGCTGTCGTTGACGCAGGAAGGAAATTTTAAAGCGGGTCGCTTTGCGCTCATCTCTGCTGATGAATTGATCGTTGCTCATACGAATGAATCGGAGTACAAAGCATTTATCGCGAATAAAAAGAACGAAGCCCTGCAGTCTCGTATCATCGTGATGCCAATGCCGTATAATCTGCGGGTCAGTGACGAGGAAAAAATTTATTCCAAGCTGATTCGGCAGTCTGATCTGGGGCATGTGCATATCGCGCCTCACGCGCTTCGCTCGGCAGCCATTTTCTCCATTATGACCAGGCTGAAGGAATCGAAAAAGCAGGGCGCCGATCTGTTGAAAAAAATGAGGCTCTACGATGGTGAATCCGTGGAAGGCTTCAAGGGGGCCGATCTGGAGGAGCTGCGCAACGAATTTGCCGACGAGGGTATGGCCGGCATCGATCCGCGCTATGTCATCAACCGCATCTCCAGTGCGCTGATTCGGCGTGATACCGAGTGCATCAATGCGCTGGATATCCTGCGAGCGCTCAAGGAAGGCTTTGACCAGCATCCGTCCATCACCAAGGAGCAGCGTGAACGCTACATGAACTTCATTTCCATCGCGCGCAAGGAGTACGACGAGCTGGCCAAGAAGGAAGTGCAGAAGGCCTTTGTCTACAGCTATGAAGAGTCGGCCAAGACGCTGATGGATAACTATCTGGATAACGTCGAGGCGTATTGCAATATGAATAAGCTGCGTGATCCGGTGACTGGTGAGGAGATGGATCCGGATGAGCGTTTGATGCGCTCGATCGAGGAACAGATCGGCATCTCGGAGAACGCCAAACGGGCATTCCGCGAAGAAATCCTGATTCGTATCTCGGCTTATGCGCGCAAAGGCAAGCGTTTTGATTACAGCTCTCACGACCGTCTACGTGAAGCAATCGAGAAAAAACTGTTCACCGATCTGAAAGACGTTGTGAAGATTACGACCTCGAACAAAACACCGGATGAGCATCAATTGAAAAAGATCAACGAAGTAACCAAACGACTTATTGAGGAGCATCAATACTGCCCTGTCTGCGCCAACGAGCTGCTTCGCTACGTCGGCAGTTTGTTGAACCGCTAGATCAGTCACACATTCGGCGCGGATTGCGCCAGTTACTAGGAGGAGACGGCATGAAAGACTCTTCATCGTTCATTGTCTCCCGGGAAGACTGGTCGCTGCACCGCAAAGGGTACCAGGACCAAACTCGACACCAGGAAAAAGTGAAGGAAGCCATTAAAAAAAATCTTCCTGATTTGGTGAGTGAAGAAAACATCATCATGTCGAACGGACGGGAAGTCATCAAAATCCCGATCCGTTCGCTGGATGAGTATCGATTGCGCTATAACTTCCAAAAAGGCAAGCACGGGGGACAGGGGAAAGGAAACAGCAAGGTAGGCGATGTGGTAGCCCAGGATGGCGACCCAGCGCAGGGAGCTGGCAAAGGGCAAGGCGCAGGCGATCAGCCTGGTGTGGATTATTACGAAGCCGAGATCAGCGTGGAAGAGCTGCAGGAGATGCTGTTTGCTGAGCTGGAGCTGCCCAATTTGCAGCGCAAGGATGAAGACCAGATCGTCATCGAAGAGACACGCTTCAACGATGTGCGCAAAAAAGGCTTGATGGGCAACATTGATAAAAAACGGACATTAATCGCTGCGATCAGGCGCAATGGACTGGCTGGCTACAGTGATCTGGAGCTGGGCATCACCGATGATGATCTGCGGTTCAAGACCTGGGAAGAGATCATCAAACCTCATTCCAATGCCGTCATCATCGCGATGATGGACACTTCAGGCTCCATGGGTGTATTCGAGAAATACATTGCGCGCAGCTTTTTCTTTTGGATGGTCCGCTTCCTGCGCACCAAATACGAGAAGGTAGAGATCGTCTTCATCGCACACCATACGGACGCCAAGGAAGTGACAGAGGATACCTTTTTCTCCAAGGGAGAGAGCGGGGGAACGATCTGCTCCTCCGCTTATAAAAAGGCACTGGAGATCATCGACAGCCGCTATCCGACCTCGCAGTACAACATCTATCCGTTCCACTTCTCGGATGGCGACAACCTCACCTCTGACAACGAACGCTGCGTCAAGCTGGTGAAGGAATTGATGGATCGCTGCAATATGTTTGGATATGGGGAGGTCAATCAGTACAACAGGCACTCAACCCTCATGTCCGCTTATCGACATATCAAGGAACCGAAGTTCATGCATTGTGTGATTCGGGAGAAGGGGGAGGTCTACAAGGCGCTGAGGACGTTTTTTGGGAAGAAGGAAGCTGTGACGTAAAGAGATGGGATGGGAAGGCCGCTTGAAGTGACAAATAAATAATGGATAACCTGAGTCGCTTTGTCGTAAAGACGGGGCGACTTGTATTTTTTGAGTGTCGGAAAGTAAGTAACGGCAAGTTTTTTTGTGTGGTGTATACATAATTTTATTAGTTTATGGTGAAATGTGGATACATGTTGTATGGAGAGTAAAGAGATAAAAGAAGAGATAAGAGATAAAAGAAGAGATGGAACTGTCCTATATCGATGATTTTAAAAATGTTTCTACAGTTAGTTTAGAGTCTTCACCTGTAGTATAAGCGCTAGCTGGTTTACGTGCAAATGGAGCCCTTATTTTATGAACAATACAAGCATGAATTTACGGTTGTACCAGCAAGCGAAGAGACACGAAACGCATCGAAAGGATTAATTAAAGAATGGGGATGGCACCATCGTTCGGCTACATTGATTAGAGTAGTTTAAAATAAAGGTTTTCGGACGAAAGGATGCTAAAGTCCTTACCGTTTTTTATTTAATAGAAAAGCAAAGCGAATTGTGTGTTATTTCTACGTTACAAATAAGCGATTTTTATAATAGATAGAATGAGATTACGGAAGAATATTATGCCAAAGACAAAATGGGCAGAGAAATACTCATTGGCGAATTAGATCATGCTGGTACGTTGCATTTGGAAGAAGAATTCGAACTCGCTTAACTTAACATTACGTTTGTACCCATGGGAGGGAATGCAATTGGAAGCAGCGGAAATTACTTGCACACAGTGCGAGGAACAGTTTTTTATTCCCACAGACGGCGTTGAAGATGACCAGAGGATCATCCGGTGCCCCTACTGCTTATCGAAGAGACTAGAGGGAACAGATATTGTCCAAGTCATAAAAGACCAGCTAATTGGAGGGGAACGGGATGCAAGCAGGACGTGAGAAAGTGGCTGTAAATCTGGACGACAGTGTTCACCGGTGGATTGCTCTTGGTGTCCTGAATCTTTTGGAGCGCGGGGAGAAAGTCCATGATGTCGCTGCACTGACTCAGGAGATCGTAAAGCAAGTGTGGTACGGATACCAAGACGAACGGATGGAGGCCGCAGATGATGCAAGCAGGCCGTGAGCTGGATGCGAAAGTGGCCGAGGCGTTGGGGTTGGAAGAGCTTGAACCTGGTGTGTGGGTGAGGAATGGCGTACCGTCTGCGTTGCCTCCTTTCTCCAGCACGTGAGAAGGTATGGGCCTGTTGGTGGAGGATGCACGGAGGAAGGGGATAATGCTTCATATAGCGCCAGGACCGGAAGGATATACATGTAGAGCACGGGCCGACGACGACTTAATGAGATTGCTTTCTATAGACACCGACGAATCGTGCCCCACGGCCGTGTCAATTTCCTTCTTGAATGCTGTGAATCTCAAATCTTTGATGGGTGCTTAACACAAGAGAAAAACAGTGAAATTAAATAAGCAAGTCTATAAATAGAAATAGAACCTGGTTATTACAGAGACCAGGTTCAACTGATTAAATAAATTATCTGCATCTTTGCTCCTTATACTAGATGATTCCATACAAAAACATCTTAAAGTAACCAACTGACCATAATACTGTTACTGAAATTATTACAAGTACAAGGACAATCCAGAAAACAATCATGTTCTTTTTTGTAAAGGAAACAATAAGTAAAAATATCAAAAAAAGAAAAGTAGTAGTAATAGCAATTAATTTAGCAAAAGTGTACTGGATTTCAGGCATAAATCTAGGGAGGGTTAGTGCTTGGTAGATTGAAAAACCAATTGTAATTAACCACAGAATAGTTCCAATAACATATGCCATAGGATCACTCTCTCGTTTTACTGTTTCCTTGTATATCGGAAATGTCGTGCCAAACCTTAACATATTATTCGGGTTTATCAGCGACACTTGAGAACTGCATATATAGTCAGAGAGATAAGAAAAACTGCAACAATGGCTAAGGAGGAGATTATTTCTGGCAAGACATCTATACTTGGTATGAGTTTCCCTCTTCCCTCCTAAAAAGAAAAGCTCCTTCGCAAGGAGCCAAATGGATGTTCGCAACTCCATTATATCATGGGCAATCCGCGAGGGGGAATGAGAGATGAGCGCACAAGAACAATTGTCTTTTCTGCAATCAGGAAATGAGAGAGAGGTCCAGAAAGCTGTAGTAAAAGAACTGAAAGCCTATAAAGCCCTCCGTGTTGCAGTACAGAATAGACAGGAGCAGACGGAGAATGGTATAGACCAGCTGTTTCCGCGGTTGCATCACTCAGAGACTAAGACCGAGCTCAAGGCTAAGCAGATAGAACGGGCTTTAGAGTATTCGCTGGACGAGATCGAGCGCAGGATACTCGAAGAGAAGTACCTAAGTCCCAGCAGGGTTAACGACATCAACATTTACCTGGACATGGGGCTGACGAAAGATCAATATTACACGAAAAAGAAAGAAGCAATTTTTCAGATCGCTACGGCACTCAGTATCATTTGAGATTAGCAAACAATCCAGAATAACGTCGTTATTCTGGATTGTAGTCTGCTAGGTAAAAATACACGACCATTTGTGTACCTATAAATAATATTCAAAATATTGTAAATAATATTAATATTTTGTTATAATAAAAAAGTATTGACTTCTATATAAAATTAAAATAATATATTACCATAAAGACCAAAAATTACTAATTTTTATTAAAAGACGGTTTGTCAAGCCAAGTGCGACAGAGCTTCCAAGAATGATTCGTGAGCGGTTTTCCAGCCTAAACATTTTC
>NZ_JAFLPN010000051.1:0-20978 GCF_029870785.1 Brevibacillus sp. AY1 | reverse complement strand
GCTAAAAAGATTAGCGGAAGATAGTATAAGTGCAACTAAGGCTCCGCCAAAAGCTTGGCGTAGCCAAGTTTTCTTATGCAATCAAAAAGTGAACATGCATGAAAAAATAGAACATGTGGTAGGATCGTGCAAAGAATGGGCACGGTCCTTTTTTTGTCCCTAGACCTCCCTGTACGCTAGAAAAAAGTGTTTGAGAGGAGGGATATTTAGTATGTCTGTACATCCGTTGCGATTATTGGCATTGCTTTTGTTATCTACGTGTGTGGCATTTGGTGCTTATCAGCTCCTAAAACCTCAGACGATTACGTACATTCAACTCCGAGCGAATATAGAGAAAGAAAGCGGTCAACTACTCGAGGTAGAGGATATAGAACCTTTAACTTTAACTTTGGGTAATACCTTTCAGGAACCTGGGCTATCAATACCTGGTTTAATTCCTTGGGAGCTGCTTCCTCAGTATGTGGGACTTCCCTTTTCCCATCAAGTAAAGGGAGGACGTCCTTTACTGGAAGGTGATCTGGAGATATCGAATCAACCCCAGCAGGATAAAACACTAGAGGCGTCGATGACGGGAATGAGCATACCTGTTAACAATATCGCTGGCGTCTCCCCGCATCTTGCCAAGGGAGAACGGGTTCATGTTTACGCTTCCTTTGAAAACGAAGCAGGCGCACATTCCGGATTACTGCTACAAAACATGCCAATCATTGGCGTCCAGCGAGAAATGGAGGGGAATCGAACCAATCTAGTCGCAGTTACCCTTTCACTTACGCGTAGCGAAGCAGTTCTCCTTACCCATGCTCTTCACTATGGAAAAATACGATTGGGTCTTGCTACCGGATTAGATGGGCAAAAGCCTGGCGTTGGGGACGTAGCTTTTGCCAATGATCTGATGAAAACCAAAAAACGTTGGGAATCAGAAACGGAGGATCGAGAATGAAAAAGCGTTTGCTCATAGTCGATGAAGATTCTGCTTCAAACAGTATGCTTATGAATCATTTGACCAATAGCAAGTGGGTGGAGATTTGCGGACAAGCCACCCGAATAGATCAGGTCTGGCAGATGCTGCAATCACTAAGACCAGACATGGTACTGTTGGGTGAAATCAAGGAATCAGAGCGTGGTGTGCTCTGTCAGCAATTTCGTTTTGCGTTTCCCCATCTTTCTTTCATTGCTGCATGTTCTCCTCAAGATCTGGTCTGGGAACCGTTTTTTCGAAACCTGGGCATTTGGGTAGTAGCCAAGCCTATTCAGGCGGGACAAATCGAAGCATTGGCGATGATGCCTCAAGCGATTACTAGAGAGGCTTGGCAATCTGCCCCTCCACAAGAGCCATACTCCAACACTCCTTCCATGCCATCGAATCAGCCGCTACGGCAAACCATGGGGGAAGCTTCATCGGAATCCCAAAGTCCAGCTATACACTCCATGCCAAAGCATCTCATAACTGTCTACGGTCCCAAAGGTGGAGTTGGAAAAACGTTTATTTCCCGCGAACTGGCGATCTACTTCTCCCAGCAAAAAAGAGAAGGCAGCACGCTTAAGGTATTAGCGGTAGATTTCAATCTGGATTTGGGGACCTTCGCTACAACTTTGAATCTGCCCCGTACACCCAATATGTTCACTTGGGTACAGGAAATCGAAGCTCAGCTGCATGAATCAGTAAGGCTGCGCGGACGCGACCCCGCAGACATCAGAGCTGAAGAATGGCAGGAGTACATCGCTGATTTTCGCCTGTCATCGGCAGATGTCGAAAAATATATCGTGACACATATGGAGTCAGGTTTACATGTCCTTACTTCACCTCGCGATATCCGACATAGCTTCGAGATTCGCAACTATCATGTGTACCTCATTTTGGAGACGCTGAAGCATAGTACATATGACGTGATATTGATAGATACTGCCCCAGATACAACAGATGCCACAATACAAGCTCTCTTCTTTGCCGAACAAGTGGTGATGGTAGGAAACCCAGTTGTAGATTCCATAGAAAATATTCAACGTCTATTAAAGCTATTACGGGAAGCAGAGTATCCCGAAGAGCGAATACAAGTGTGTATGAATCGACTTCAACGAAAAGAAATGTTCACTTTGGACGAGATCAGAGCTTATTTTCAGCTGCATCCGAGTAAAAAAATTTTCCCGATACCGGATGATGCGGAGGTAAAAAAGTCAATCAATACAGGATCACCCATGATGCTGCAACCGGGAAAGACTGCAGCTAAAAGTGCCATAGAAACATTGGGAAAAGCCCTGATACCGGAAGAAGAGGAGAAGGCGGAGAGCCCGCTGAAAAATAAAACCCGCGAACGACCTGCATTATTCCGGTGGTTGTGGGGTTAAGGGAGCTGGTGTTATCATGTTTGACCGCAAAAAGATGCTCGCCATGCAATCATCTGAGCGAAGTGTACAGGAAATGCTGCACAAGGGAAGGGAGTCAGTCCGAGTACCCCAGACGCTGAATGAGAAAATGCAAATACAGACACTGCATGGAACTGCTGAAAAATGGATGAGCAGTGAAGTGGAGACTACCGTACGAACCCAGATCGTAGAAAAGCACGGAAAACGTTTATGGGAGGAAAAGCAGAACCCCAGGTATTTGGAGGAGCTTTCTGCGGATATAAAAATGCTCCTGGAGGCTAACGTCCCCCTCTCTACAGCAAATTTGGAAACAGAGGTAAAAAGGCTGCTCCACTCGCTGACGGGGTGGGGGCCGCTGGACATCATGCTCGACGATCCTGACATTACGGAAATTATGTTTCACCGCCACGATTATTTAGTCGTGGAAAGAAAAAGTACAGGCCGGCTGGAGAGTCCTGACATTCCCGTTTTTCGGGATGAGGAGGAAATGCTGCGCTTGCTTGAGCAAATTGCTGCGACAGTAGGACGGGAATTTAACGAAACGAAGGCAGAGCTACACACTCAATTGCCGGATGGCTCCCGGATTGCAGCGACCCACAAATCCATTTCTCCGGATGGACATATGCTTACCATTCGCAAGCATCGCGAACTGCTGTCCGAAGAGGACTATCTTCGTTATGGCTCCTTGTGTGAACCTATGCTTCAATTTTTAAAATGGGCCGTGGGTCTATCTCGTGCGTCAGGGATCGTTAGTGGCGGTACAGGTTCAGGAAAGACCCATATGCTCAACCTCATTTCTCAGTATGTACTGCCGTACTTGAGTATCATCACGATCGAAGACGTGCTGGAGATGAAGCTGCAGCATCCGTACGTTCGGCGTTTTTTGGCCAAGCCACCGAACTACGAGGGCAGAGGTGGCTTTTCCATCAAGGATTGTGTGAGGCTGTCTCTGCGTAAACGTCCTGACGTTATTATGGTAGGGGAAACTAGGGGTGGAGAAATCGTCGATATGCTTTGGGCCATGAATACGGATCATCCCGGGAGCTGGAGCACTGCGCATGCGAACTCGCCTCGTGCCTTGGTCGACTCGACTTTGCCGATCTTGTTTGGAAAAGCAGATGAAGTATACAGTTCAGAGGAACGAAATCTGATGATTGGCTCAGCGCTGGACCTGATCGTTCAGGTGAAGCGTTTTGAAGAGGATGGGAGCAGAAAAGTAGTGGCGATCACGGAGGTGGTAGGCACCGGACAGTCTCACGAGGAGAAAATTCGCCGAGCCTGCCATGTAAAACAGGTCCTGCCTGATCGCGTTTATTTACAAGACATCTACGTTTTTGAACAGACGGGCATTCGCGATGGCAAGGTGACGGGTACCTTTAAATGGACAGGCTATCGCCCTGAAAAGCTGGTCAAACGTTGGCTAGAAAAAGGATTGACGCGCGAGGAAATCGATCAGGTATTTTTTACTTCCCCCATCCGGGTCTGAGGGGTGAATGGGATGAATGTGAGTTTGCCTATCGCTTTAGGAATCGGTATGAGTCTGTTTTTGTTATGTACTCCAAGGAACCTGTTTGTACGACAGCAGGCTGAGACTCATGAGCTTGTAGGCCACCTGCAACGCGGAAGAACGACCAATTGGAGACACTTGGCAGATAGATTGCAGCAATCTCAGTCTGGCTGGAGTGTGCATCGGTATATCACTGTTTCGTTTCTACTGGGATTTCTTTGCTTTGTGATGAGCAGTCAGCTTTTGCAATCATGGTGGCTGGGGCTGCCTATGTTTTTGGCGGGAATCTTATTTACGGAGCGTTTGGTCATGGTGTTGGGAGCCAGGCGAAAAGACAGGTTTGAAGCAGGGAATGTGAAGGCGATTCGGCTGATGGCAAGCTCCCTGCGTACCTCTCCCTCTTCTCTGCATGCATTTGAGCAAGTAGCAGGCAGTCCCTATATGGATGCAACCGTTTTGGAGGAATACCGCAGAATCGTGGAGCATTTACGAGCACAGATACCACTGGAGCATGTGATGCAAGCCTTTTATGACAGGACTGGCTCTGTCGATGTGAAGTATTTAGCTACGATCATACAAATTCAGCGCGAGATGGGTGGAGATATGGCGAAGACGCTGGATTTGGCGGCTTCCACAATCCTTCGTCGCCGTCAGTCCTTGCGTCGACAAAAGGCTGCTATGGCGCAGATCGTAGCTCAGGTGAATCTACTTAGCCTTATGCCGTTTTTATTCGTGACGACACTCTATATCAACAATCCCCATCACTTTGATCCCCTGATCGCCACACTCGAAGGCCGAATGATCATGCTGGCGTGTTTGCTAAGCATTCTAGTCGGTGGAGAAGCGATTCGATTTGTGGCTCAAAAAAGTGTGCACGGAGGGGGATGAGCAAAATGCTGCTCATTTGTGTGATAACAGGAATAGCACTCTTTCTCTACGGACTACCTGTATGTCTGGAGCAGGGAATTGCACCAGTTGATTCCCTGTTAGGACGGATTGATCAGGAGCAGCAAGCTCATCTGGATCAATCCTTTCAGAGGAAGAAAAGTCGTATCCGGATCGTGGAGCTGCTGGGCAAAAGGGAAGTCTGGTTGCAACGTGCCAGTGAATGGACGGGAGTAGATCGAAAAAAATTTGAAGAAATTCTTTTTCGATTGCAGTGGAGAGTCAGTGTAGCAGAAATTGTACTGTGCAGGGGTCTAAGCTTGATATTCGTGGCCTCTTCGCTCTTGCACCTTTTAGTCGCCATCTATACCGGGAAAACGCTTGGATTGGCGAATAGTTGGCCATTAATGGTTAGTCTGGTGTTGTATCTGCTTCCCACCCTGCTGCTTGAATGGGCTGACAAAAGGGCAAAGGCAGAGATCCAGGCGCAAGTCCCGGTTTTTTTCAGCATTGTACAGTCTCTAGTCGAAGCAGGGATGCCTTTACAATCAGCTGTAAAACAGACAGCTCGCCGCTTTGATGCGAGGCTTGGACATGAGCTTGCACGCCTGGAAACGGAAGAAAAGCGTTATGGAACATGGCGAAAGGCTTTGGAAGAAATGGCTTTTCGCTGGGAGGTGGATGCACTGACGACTATTGCGATGGAAATGAATGAAGCGATTCGCAAAGGAATCAGTATCTCCAATATGCTCGCCGTTCAAGTAGAGGAACAAATGAGGCAGCAAGAAGATGAAGCATCAGCGCGTATGAATCGGCTTAACATACGATTACTTCCATTTGTCATTGTACTGATGGGTGTTCCCTTGCTTTTTTTGGTTATGGGTCCTGTGTTGATGGGCATTAATGAGAGGATGTAAATAATTTTGCGGGTGTTGCTGTCTTTTGGCAGAGTTAAGGTAGAACCTGCAAAGGAGTGAATGCAATGTCCATGATTACACAGTATCTGAAGCGCTTTTGGCAAGATGAGGATGGCGTCACGATTGTTGAAATGGTCATCATTATTGCCGTCATCCTGATGGCCGTAATTCCAGCTTTGATGGCACTAGGTGAAGCTGAAGAAGCGAGACTTCAGGAAATCACAGATAAGCTCAGTAAATGAATGAATGGATTGTGCTTGCAATGCTGCTTGTGGCTGCCTGGTCTGACCTGCGCCGCAGGAAAATCCCCAATATTTGCACGGTTCCGATGATGGTGACAGGTTTGGGCTACCAGTGCCTGAACGGAATGGGTTGGCTTGCCCTGACAGGTCTGACGTGCGGCTTTCTTCTGACAGTCGTACCCGTCCTGATAAAAGGAATGGGGATGGGGGACCAAAAATTGCTCATGGCAGTTGGCGCCTGGAGTAGTTGGTCAGACATATACCTCTTGTTTCTTATGGCAATTTTGCTCTGTTTGGTGGCAGCTGTGCTTCTACCTAGCACCTGGACACGTCTTTACACAAACCTTCGTGCCATACTGGTTGGCTGGACAGCACACCGGCAGTTATGGCTGCCAATGGCGGGGAGATCCGCATTATCTTTTCCCTTTGCGGTTTGGCTGCTCGCAGCTTATCTGCTTCAGCCCATCTGGTACGTCGTGGAGACAGGTATATGAAGAGGGAATTTTTTCGAAGGGTGAGGGCACTTTGGAAAGAAGAAAAGGGCAGCCAGCTCATTGAATTTATTCTGGTTTTTCCCTTGGTCTGGTTGTTGATCGTCTTTAGTTTTGATCAGTTTAGCATCCTTTACAATAAGCAAAAAGCGTTGGCAGCGGCCTATGAAGCAGGAAGAATTGCTGCTGTTCAGCCCAATTATGGTTTGGCTTCGTACCACGCGCAGGAAAGAGGCAAAAAAGAGCTTAGACAGGCCATAGGACTGACAGAGGGCAGTATTCAGCTGTACATTCGGGAAGGAAGCTGGAGAAAAGGCAACCATGTACAGACTGAAGCTTCTGTTTCCTTTACATTGTTGGCGACTGGATCAAGATATCAGATTACAGAAAGCTATTTTATGATGATCGAGAACGCGGAGGAAAAAAGATGATTCGGCATATTAGAAAATGGGGCAGGCATTTTGCCGAAGAGCGGGGAGCGATCATGGTAACTGCGCTCTTTTTTTTCTTCTGTTTAGGTGGACTGATCTCGTTGTTGCTGCTTCAGGAACAGGCAGATTTATGGGAAATGCACATGCAGCAAACGGCAGACACCATTTCCAAAGGAGCTCGGGCTGCTGGTAAATGGGAGTATTACGACGACCAGGGAGAGAAGCACAAGCTTTTGCTGGCTACGACCGATGAAGCGATGCATTATCAGGCGGATATCATTCGCGGGGCAAGAGAAGAAGCTCAGATTTTGTGGAACCTAAACAAACCGACTTGGAAAAACCAAAAAGATTCGGTAGATATTGTGCATCAAAAAGGAGAACGGAATCAGTTGTACCGACAGGGAATCTATCACGTCAGTGTGGAAATGAAGAAAGAAATCCCGTTATTTTGGGAAATGTTTGACTTGCAACTAGAACGGGTATCTCAATCAGAAATATAAACCGCGTGCAAGTTTAGAGGGCCTTTCGTCTATTGTTTTTGTCCTAATCCACTATGGTAATTTAGTAGTATATTCCAAAAGTGGGTATAGGAGTGAGGGAACAGTGCCATCTAAAATAGTGGATCGGTACAGACGCATCCTCATGGGTGAGCAGAAGCGTTTTTCTCCGTACGAGTTTGAAGATGCGCAGTACCGCAAGCAAAAAGTTCAGTTAGTCTTACGATATGCAATTGAAAACGTAAAGAAATGGACTCCTGAACAAGCACGTAAGGAATTGCGTTTAAGTGATGTGAAGGAGCTAAAGCTTCATTTGATTCGAGAGTATATTGAACCTCCCATCGAAGCCAAGCCAGAGGATGTGTATTATCTGGTTGATTACGCTTATCCGTTTTTGCCCCGTCTTTCTGAGGAGCAACGGGTACTATGGGTATACAAAGAAGTGCTATCGGGGATTCGGCGTCATTTTCCCCCGCTGTATTTTCAGAGTGTTAAGGGAGAAGAGCGGGCTAAGGTATGTGTTGACTACATGTTCCGTGAATTGATGCAGCTGAAAGATATCTATGAATTGCCCAAGATATTTGGAAAAACGGAGAGAGCTTACTCCTTGCTAAAGAAGCACAAGCTGAAAATTCTTGTAGATACCTTGTATTTCTCCCCCTTTGACATGTTGACAGATATGTATCCTGAATTGAATGATCCTGAACTGTGGAAGGATTACTAAAAAATATTTGCGCCTACCCGCTGTCTTTTTTTACGGTAGAAGTGTTTCATGGGCTTATAAGCAGATGAAACGGCCGTACTCTACAGGTGAGAGAAGGAGGCGTTGCGCATGGCAACAGTAGAGGCTCACCACGTGTGCTCTACAAGCGTAGAGCAGCTTCTGGGCAGACGGGTCTGCTATCAGAAGCACAAGCCAGGCAGGTATCTTTCATTGGAAAGAGTACCGAGAGGAGTCTTCCAGATCGATTCGGTCAATCAATTTGGAAGCAGAGTAGTTCTGAATGACGGGGTTGTGGTGATGGAGAATGCTCCAACCGTCATCGAGCGCAGGGGAAGAATCGCCCTCTTGCTCTCGACAGGAGAGGAACTCTACTTCACGGTAGAGTAACTCCGGAGTCGCCTCGCACGGGTGCGTGTGGGGCGGCCTTCTAAAATTATTTTGATCTAATAGAATTCAAAAAATATTTGACGAGTGCCGAAAGATGTTGCAGAATGTCTATTAATTAATAAAAATGTAAAAAAATGGGGGGTGATTGTCGTGTTGGCAAAGAGTGCTGTCGAATTAGTAAACCGCTGCTACGAAGAGACAAATAGTTTAATGTCACTGGAAATCTTAAAAGAATCATTTATTGCCTTTGTCTTTGGAAACTATCAAGAGGAATATGTACTACGCTACGACCTTGAGAATTTTTACGAGCATCTGGATCAGCTTCGATTAACGAATTGCCGCAGAGATTTTGATAAAGCTGTAGAAGAGTGGTACATGGTTCAGTATGGGTGCGACACCAAGGAAGCCAATTTTCACGACATCTTGTTCACATTGGTAAAGGAAGCAATCGTAGAGCATCAGTCACAAAATCGAATGGAGCTTATCCGGGATGTGACAAAGGTGCTTACCCTGCCAAACGGGTTTATCTCACGCTGGCAGAATGGGCATATGAATGATCAAAGCTTGCCTACCTACTTTAAGTACTTAATGAAGCTGGGGCTTCGCTCCAACGATGACATTGAAACATTAGTCGATATGTGGCTAGTAGAGTACCCGAATGCTTTTGACAAAAAACAACAGCAGTTGTTTGCCAATCCCCCGCGGAGAGGTCGACCGAATAATGTGGAATTGGCTTTGCTGGTAGAAAAGGCAAGTCAGTTTAAGCCGGAAATGACATCTCAAGAAAAAGAACGATTGCGCAAAATCTATTACTATCATCGCAAGACACTAACGATTCGAGAAATGATTGAGAAATTTAAGAATTACATCTCAAGCAAAAACAAGACCGATGACTCACAGGTTGGATAGTATGTTTGATCAGGTGAATCGCTTTGTCTCCAGGTTTCGAGACTTGGAACAACAGGAGTTTAATCATACCCGCGAAGAAGAACAGCAGTGGAGGCTGTTAAAGGAAAAGCTTGCAGCGTCGCCTATCATTGAAGAGCCACAGCAAGTACTCAGTCGCAAATGCATCGTGGTTACGAGTCTTTATGAACAGGCAGGAGCGAGCTTTATTGCGGGAAATGTTGCTTACGCTCTAGCTAGTCAAGGCTTGTCCGTGACTCTTTGTGAATATCCAGGATCCTCATCCTATTATTACTTTGCACTAGACTTCGAACGCAGAGTCAAACCACAGCGTGTGAATGATTCAACCACATCTATGCTCCTCTTACAGAACAACCAACTTCGCATCCAGATTGACCCCCCTTATCCTCATCATCCATCATCTCAAATCGACACAGCCGATTGGCTATTACGTACGAGCAAAGAGAGTCCTCTAGTTGTGATAGATCTATCGTCGCGATGGAGAGAACCAGAAGCAAAACGAATCTTTGATTTAGCGGACGAAATATGGGTTATCTTTGACGCTGATATTGCCCGCTTAACGCGATTGTTTCTTATGGAAGCAGCACCGTCCTGGTGGCATACGGCAGGAAAAAGAATGAGGTGGATCGCAAACAAATGGAATGATCGCCTTGCCCGTTCCAGCATGATGAAACGAGTAGAAGGAACCCTCTCTTTGTGGGGCAGAGAACCCAAATCTATCGACATACATGCAGCTCTGCCTCATTTTGATGGGGAGAAAACGGCTATGGCGCATGTGAAAGGGAGTCTCTTGCTGGAGCTTTATCCAGAAGAAGAAGAGAAGTTTCAGTCCTTGGTGTATGCATGTAAAGGAAGGTTGCCATGAAAAAACAAACCTTGTTTATCATCTGTCTGATTTCGTTTTTATTAGCGGGTTCCTCTTTCTACGCTGCGACCCAGTATATTGATGCTTTAGCAGCGAAAAAGCTCTTTTCACCAGTGGTCAAGGTTGCACTGGGTAAAGAAATTTTACCCTACGAACCGATTACTAGGGAGGATGTAGTACTGGTTCAGGAGGCTGTAGATGCCATACTTCCAGACTCTGTAAGAGAAATAGAGAATGTACTTGGTAAAAGAAGCACCCAGACAATTTATGGTGGAGAGCAGCTTTTAAGCACCAAATTGACGGATAATCAGCTGCTCCCTGAAACGGGGGAGGCGAGGTATGAATTCCCCCTTATGTTTATTCAACCATTGACGGAGCTGCGTAAAGGGGATCATGTGAAAATTTGGGTTCGTTACAAGACAATGAACGAATTGGAGGATTTCCCGTCTCCGCATCACTTTCAAAAGACGAATGATACTGCTGATCTATTATTCGAAAGCCAATTGGCCAGTGTACGTGACAGCAATGGTATTGAAATCTACACCCTGAAACCCAACCTGCTGCCATCCCCTGACCAGATGGACGCCATTTTTCATGGTGGGACACGTGAAAAACCAATGCTCAACGCAGAAAAAAGATACCGTGACTACCGTGTGCAGCCTACTGCTCTGCCTGCCTTTGTTGGCTTTAACTTGACCGATCAGCAGTATAAGAAGGTTACAGAAGCAATGACATACGGCATGCTGCAAGTGGGTCATATCATGGTATCGGAGGAATCTACCTCATGAAAATCCTAGTTTGCTATCCTATGAAGTCATTGGCAAAAACCTATTTGCCGCGTTCTGTAGAAGCATTGGTGGCAGAATCGGGCGATGAATATTTTCGTCTTGTTCACTTGTATCGCCCTGACACAGCCATTATTTTTTCCGAGATGTTTTCTACGCCGGTCTGGGAGTGGCTGCCTTCTGTTCAATCTGCTTTACCCGCACATAGCTCGTTGATTATCGTTCCTTTATACAGGGACGAGGGATTGATTCGCCAAGTAGTGGATGAATTGTCTTTGCAACGTGTATATCTGTTGTCATCACAGCTCTCACAATCGGAAATACGTGAACAAATATGCTTCATTTTAGGTTTTGTCCATGATTCGAAAGAGACTGAGAGTCGAAGTGGACGCGGTCAGGTGTACACTATGATGAGCTACGGCGCTTCAGGTATTACCACTTTTTGCATTAACTTTCCAATTCTTCTTGCTCGGCAAAACCCCGAGAAAAGAATCATTGTACTGGATATGAATGATGCAAAACCTGATTTGACCCGCTTCTTTAAGCTTCATCAACATCAATTGGCGCTCTTTCGTCCCGACTTTTTGGAAGCAACGACCGCGAGCAAGCGAGACTGGATTCGGGTATGCAAGCAAAGCGATCACATGTCCAACCTGTTTTACGCCCATGCTGCGAACAAATGGAAAAGCGCCGAATTATCCAATATGATGGAGGCTTTTCGTCAGCAATTTGACTACATATATGTCGACTGGGGATACTGTTTTCCGGAGACAGAGGCCATGCTCAGGATGATGCATATCGCCGATCGCAATCTCTTGTTTGTTAGAGCCGATCCGTTCAGTATCGAAAATGCAAAGGAATGGATAATGGGATGGAAAAAGCGGGGGATAACATGTGAGGTTCTGCTAAGCCATCTCGACAAGGGGCACCCCTACCGAATCGGGGAAGAGGTTACTTTGTACGGAGTAGTGCCTCGAATATCGGAGAGCAGATTAATGCAGTCCCACCAAAGCAGTAGCGTGTTGATCGAAGAATTGTTTCCGCCAAAGTCCTACATTAGCAGCCTGGAAGTGATAGCAAAAGCTGAATATTCCAACAAAAGTGTGGTGTTGAGCAGATGAGAGTGCTGCATCAACATGTAAGCCCGGCAAATTTTTCGGACGTAGAGCAAATTAAACAAGCGGCCAGAGACTATCTCAATCATTTTGGAAGCAATAAAGAAGAAAAGCTGGAGATGCAACGTATTCTCGCTCTGGCCGAACAAGGTGACCGGGATAGTCACAATCACATCATTCTGCGTCTCCAGCATTACTTCGAGGAAACGATCAAGCGTCCAGTGACAGAGGAAATATTGCCGCATGTCAATGGATATGAGGGGCTTGCTTTTGCAACATATGGTTGGGGAATTCTGGATGCGGTACTGCATTTGTCCCCGTGGGTGGAGGAAGTTCGAATTTCAGCCGACAGAAGTGTGGCGTACATCGAACAGGGAGTGAAAAAAAACCTTCCCTATAAGCCAACATGGAGAGAAGTGGAGACGCTTCAACAAAAATTGACGAATGCTGCGGGTCTTTCCTTTAACGAAAAGAAGCCTCGTCTCAGTGGCTACCTAGATTCTCTAAAGGCAAGGCTGACCATGTTTACTTATCCATATTCCAGAGTACCTACGATTCTCGTCAGACGATTTACTACTCCCTCTTTCTCCCTGGATCGTTTGAGGACCCAGCAACAGCCAACATTTGACGAGAAGGTGCAAATGTTGATTGAACAGCAGGTATACGGTAGAGCTAATGCACTCGTGATTGGTCCTATGGCTGCCGGGAAAACAACCTTGATGCTGTGCATGCTGAAAATGAAAGATCCTTTGACTGAGTACATCACCATCTTTGAAAGCGAGCATGAAATGCGGTTTGGTGATGTTTGGCCGGGGGAAGTCATCGAGCTGCAAAATGTCGAGGAAATAGGAATTGATCTAGCTCATTGCTTCAAGGATATGTATCGTTCAACAGCCAACACGATCCTTATTGGGGAGATCAGGGAACCACTCGAGGCCTATCACTTCATTAACGCAGGTATTCGCGGAACTGATGCGACAATTGGCGCCATGCATGAAAGGTTTCCGAACAAGGCATTGCAGGACTTGACCGACCTTGTCTACCAGTACGGAGGTCGAAGCATCGAATTGACTCAGGAAAGAATCAGTAGAGCAGTCAATTTTGTTAACTCACTCACTTATCGAAACAACGGACATCGATTTATAGACGCTATCCATGTGACGGCATGGAATGACACGTTTAACCGGGTAGAGTCCATTCCCTTGGTAGTGCGTAATGCACAGTCGGGCGAATACGAATGGACGGGCCAACAGTTGGATGCCCATTTGACCGAGTATATGTGTCATGTTGGCAAAGCGAGCATCGACGTATTGAAGGAGCTACGCCTTACTGATATAGGTAGACCCCTATGAAATACGTTCTTTTGTTGCCTTTGTTGATCTGTTTGTTTATCGGTTTTTTGTTTTTGGGGCTGCATCTGTATAAGAGCTGGTCGACACCAAAGGTGTTCTATCCCCGCACCGTTGCTGTGTGGAGAGAAAGTTTTCTACGGCATGAAACAGGTCGAGTCCTTTACGAGGGGTATAACCGTTGGTGTCAGGTCGTGGGTGGATCCCCTGAAGCTCATCTGCTTGTATCTCTTTGCGGTGCAGTGGCCGGGTTTGCAGCAGGGATCTTGCTGGGGAATTTGATTGTCTCCCTGTCTCTGTTTCTGTTGCTTTTCATGTTGCCGACTTTGCTGCTTTATGCCAGGTACACTGTGCAAATGAACAAGAAAATCAACAGCTTTTGCCGATTTGTAGATTTATTCGCTCGCTATTATAACAGTCGAAAAAATATCATCTTAACCTTCCGAGAAATGATTGAGGAGTGCCCAAGAGAGTTACTGCCAGATCTGCTGCTGTTAAACAATAATCTTGCAGATGGTGGAGATCCCGTGACAGCGGTAGAAAAATTCGCTGAGAGATTGGATCACCCCTGGGCCTATGACTTTGCCATGTATATATCTAGTGGATTGGAAGGCGAGACCGAGGATATCCAGTCACCGCTAAACAGACTTACCAACGAGATGTTTGTACAGCAGGATGAAAAGGAAGAACGAGATAGTGAAATTCACTCGATATGGATCAGCTTGTTGATCGTGATCGCGATCTGTATCTGTCTGATTCCCTACAATCAGGGGTTGCTGCAGGATTCCTATCGCCTCTATTTCTTTACTCCCGATGGACAAGCTATTCTAGCGATCGCGCTCACAGTCTGGTCATTATCCATCCTGCTTGCCTTCATATGGGGAAGGAGGTTCCGTTAAATGCCATTGGCAACGCTGTACATCTTCTTGGTTTTGGGTTCCTTGTTTGTATGTATCGCGAGTTTTTCGATCTGTAATTATGTCGTTCGCTCACAAAAACCGAAGCTCTTCATTTCATCGCGCTGGTGGCGTAAATGGGAACAAACCGTACAGTCACAGGAGGATGATCGCTGGGAACAATTGCTATCGCGAGCGGGTAGACCATTTGGTTGGGGGAAGCCGGAGTGGGTTTTCGTTCAATGGATTAGTGGAAGTATAGTGTGCCTGATTACGATTCTCTGGGTGTGGATAGGAAGAGTAGATTCCTTTCCCCTTCTCTCCATGTGCCTGGCATCAGCAGGGAGTTTCCTTCTTCCTTATTTTGGTCTGAGGCTGTGGGCTGGCCGCAGGGAGGAGATCTTGAGCACCGATATTGCCCGTTTTATCAATCGTTATGTCACTCTCTTGGAAAATCAGGTACCTGTCTACAGCGCCATGATGAAGGCTGGGCGGCCCACGAGAAAACTGAAAGAGTATCTGCCTACATTATCAGAATGGAATAAAGATCCAGACGAAGCATTGGAAACCTTTAAGCGAAAATTGGGTGTGGATGACGGTGTAATTCTAGTTTCCGGTATGAGAACGATTGAACAGCTGAGTGAAGCGCAGCTTAGTGTAACGATGCAGCGTCTGGAATGGGCTGTCGATCATCGCCGTATGTTTCGGCATCGCAAAAAAATCAAATCGCTGGGCATCGGCTACAGCATTATCGTGTATCCTGCGTTCTACATGGGACTTTTGGTTGCTATGTTTCCTTGGTACAAGCTGTTGACTGAGATACTGGATAAATACCTGACCTGAGGAGGGAGGCGATTCATGACAAAGCTGTTGTCAATTCTGATGTGCATCGTGTTTTCGTTGGGGATCATCGTATCAAGTGTGTCGGAGGTAAATCGTTCTGTTGTCAAAGACGGAGGATTGCGAGATCGGGCTGTATCATGGATCGATCAAGCTATTCCCTGAAAGAGATCTTCTTTTGTTTTCACCAAATCATTGTTAAGGAGTGAATGTCTGTGTCAAAAATGTTTTTCATCTTTCTTGCCTGCGTGATGGTATTAGGGATTGGTGTAAGCTCCTACGGTAACGAATTGAGTCCAGCAGCCAACGACTCAGCGGAAAGCATCAATCGCTCGATCACCTCGCTCAATTACGATACCAGAAATGAAAATATTAATTACCGTATGCAAAATGGCACGTCCTACACCTCGAACTGATGCTCCATCACCACGTTTTTCTCATCATCATAGTCATGGCAGGCAGTATATGCTCGATATTGTGGTTTTCTCAACCAGAAGAGCAGTTGCGTGAGACACAACAAGAAAGGGTGTATCGAGCTGCTACGGTCATCTTTCACTAAAAGGGTGATCAAAGGCTCCAGCTGATGGTAAAAGCAAAAGTATTCCTGATTTGTATCGCAGTTCTCCTACTCGTCTTTTCTGGAATAGGAGCCTATCACATGTATGCACTGGAGCGGTCTATCGCGAGGGCTATATATACGGACATTCTCGATGACATGCAGGATATCGGTTATCTGGAGCCTGGTTTGTCGGCCTACTACCTTCAAAAAATGGAGGAGCTGGGCTGGGATGTGTCGGGAGATGTATTTGCTGGCAGCGGTCCGCGGACACCGAGTGAACGGGCAAGAAAAGAACGAAATGAAGAGGTTACGCTAGTCGTATCCATCTATCCGTCTCGTGTAGCCCAGTGGATGAATCGAATTGTAGCGGGGGAGGTCGCATTTTCGTTTGCAGGAAGTCGCCCTTCCGAATATTTTGATCCGGAGTGGTAGCTGATGAGTAAGATGATCACCATCCTTGCATTGATGGCATTGGTTTTGCCCCTGACTGTTCACCTGTTGCTGACGGGTCCGGATAATTTGATGACGGCAAGCACGCAGTTCTTTGGCAAGCTTCTGACCCATGTCACCAGATTTGGTACAGGCTGATGGGGCAACTGATTGCGGTTATCCTGAACATTATGGTTCTGCTGTTGGTACCGCTCGGAATCCTGCAAACCCATACCGTGATACAGGCGCGAAATGAATTGCTGGAAGTAAGTGCTGCTGCGGCCAAATACGTAAGTAATCACGGCGGGATCAATGATGCAGTCGTACAGCAGCAGGTGAGAGCTATCGTAGCCAACGAGCTGGCTGAAAAGCAGTTTTCCTTGTCGGAGCAGGCATTGACCATCCATATTGTCCGTACGAAAATAGCGGATCCGGTTTTGTGGAGTCACGAGGATGAGTTTGAGCTGCGTATGGAAATTCCGTATCCACGTTTTACGAACTACCTACCTGTTCCGATGTCATCGATGGCCGTGACCAGAGTGGGAACGATCAACGTCATGGATTACGATCTGTGAAATCGGTGATCATTTTTTCAGAAAGGAGAGATCCGTACGGGTATCAATCTCTTATCGATTTCTACGTTGCTCTTCTTTCTATTGATCGGACTGTTTGTGGTAGATACGGACTTGGCTATGCAAAAGAAAGCAGAAGTCAAAATGCTGTTGGAGCTGGCTAATCATCATGCGACCTTCGCCATTGATCCGGTACTCAAAACAGAAGGGGTCATCGACTTGATTGAGGAAGAAGCACTGGTGCGCTTTGAGCAAAGAATGTGGGAAAATGGGGGTTATCGCACCGAGCCGAATGCCTTTCTACCAAGCGACAGAAGTGTCACAACTGACCGTATTCCCTTTACCCGCCACTATATCGATTTTCGCACCTGGCGTCAGGATTGGGATTTGAGCTACCGCTATGACGGAACTTTACTTTCCCTTGATCGGGTCACTCCCGGTTCTGCTCGTCCAGAGGGTGGACATCTTCACATTCGCGTCATTACCCAGCAAGGAGAGGAATTGTCATTGGCTCCGAAAACCATGGTAGGACCTTCTCATATCGTAGTGGCTTATGTAGACGAAAGGCCGTTCCTTTCCATGCTGCCTGCTCACTCTTTTCCCGTTGTCAGTGTGGAGGAAGTGAAGCGATAGAAGTTGGCTGTCCCGGTATTCTCATGTGGGTTGCGAACATCATCATCTTTGCGTGCAAGTCGGCGATTCCAGAAAAACGGGGTGCCGGCTTTTCCTGTTTTAGCTTTTCAAATAAACGAATATTTTTGCCTTATCAATATTTTTACGAATTTTTCTATAATTGTGCTATCATTTTTTTAAAACAAAGCCAACTAACAAGATGTAGTGGAGGAAAACATGATCATTCAAAACATCGAAGTAAAACGTATATCTGTACCGTTGAAAAAACCGTTTAAAACCGCATTGCGGACAGTCGAGGCACTGGAATCTGTGCTCGTCAAAATCACCTGCGACAACGGCATGGTTGGCTGGGGGGAAGCTTCTGCGACCGTCGTCATCACGGGAGACAGTATTCAAAGTATTGAAGCCGCTATCCTGCATACGATCAGACCGCAATTGATCGGCAAAAGCGTGCTAGCCTACGAGCAGATTTTCCAAACCCTGCACCAGTCGATGGTAAATAACAGCAGCGCCAAAGCAGCTGTAGATATTGCGCTGTATGACTTGCTCGCCCAGCGTGCCAACATGCCTCTTTACCAGTATCTCGGAGGATACCGCAATGAGCTGGAGACCGATTATACAGTCAGTGTCAACTCACCGAAAGAGATGGGTGAGGATGCGGCTGCCTTTTTCAAGGACGGGTTCAATGTTTTGAAAATCAAGGTTGGGAAAGACGATATTAAGGAAGACATTCTACGGATCCAGGAAATTCGCAAATCCGTAGGCAATGAGGTCAAGATCCGTCTGGATGCTAACCAGGGCTGGAATGCCAAGGAAGCGATTGTCTCGATCCGCAAAATGGAGGATATGGGACTCGATATTGAATTGATCGAGCAACCCGTCAAAGCCCATGATCTGGATGGCTTGAAACAGGTAACGGATGCTGTCGACACCCCGATCATGGCAGACGAGAGTGTTTTTTCACCGGCTCAAGCATTGGCGGTACTGCGCAATCGCGCCGCTGATTTGATTAATATCAAACTGATGAAAGCGGGCGGGATTTACAAAGCGCAGTTCATTAACCAGCTGGCAGAGGAACACGGTATTCCTTGCATGGTGGGCAGCATGATTGAATCTCGACTGTCGGTATCGGCAGCAGCCCAGTTCGCCGCCAGCAAGAAGAACATCACGCGCTATGATTTTGATGCACCTCTGCTGCTGCTCCGCGATGGAATCGAAGGTGGCGTGACGTATGAAGGACGCAAGATGTACATGCCGGAGCTGCCAGGATTGGGTATCCGTTCCGTGAGCTTGTGGGAGGAAGGAGAGTAAAAATGAAACCTGCAATCATTGCAGTCAGTGTAGCGACCGTGTGGACCAAGCCGGAGTCCCCGATCGATCTGGATCAGCCTGCTCTCACTGCACCGGCCGACTTGCGCGGTTGGCTTGGTTCCCTGACTGTAGAGGACAGACTAGATTTCTACAATCGCAATGCCATTCAAACACAAGCGTTGTTCGGGACACGCGTAGAAGTCTTGGAGGAGCAGGGGGAGTGGTCGCACATCCTTATTCCTGAGCAATCCTGCAAGAAAAACGAAATCGGTTATCCTGGTTGGGTGCCTACTGCACAGCTGGCTCCCTGGTCAGATGCTTACCAGCTCAAAGAGGACCAACCTGCAGTGATCGTGACCTCTGCTCATACTCACCTGTACGATCTGGAACTGGCCGAAGGAATCGAGCTTGCCTATTTGACCCGGCTGCCATTAATCGAGGAGACGTCCGAAGGTGTGATTGTATCGACTGTGTTCGGCCCATCTCTTCTGCGTAAGGATGATGTGCAGATCGTGAAGAATGGGGAACCTGTGCCAGTACAAGCCCCTGTAAACAAAGGAGAAGCCATTGTTGCAAATGCCAAGCGTTTTCTCGGCCTTCCCTACCTGTGGGGCGGGATGTCCTCCTATGGGTATGATTGCTCCGGCTTTGCCTACAACATGCATCGTTCACTTGGGATTGTCATTCCCCGTGACGCATCTGATCAGGCTCTAGCGGGTGTACAGGTGGAGAAAAGCGATCTGCTCCCAGGAGATTTGCTGTTTTTTGCCTATGAAGAAGGAAAAGGACGCGTTCATCACGTCGGTATCTACATCGGCAATGGTGAAATGATTCATTCCCCAGATTCACGAGGCGCCATCGAGATTGTCGAGCTGTCTGGTTATAAACTGAAGCATGAGCATTCGGTTTCAAGGCGCTATTGGCAGGATTGACGCAAAAGCGCCGCTTGCTTCGACAGCATTCCGTCACGATCTGACATACTTCGCGAGCCATCCCTGAATGTTTTGGGGTGGCTTTTTCCCTTATATATGGAAGCATTACCAGCAATACTTTGTGTGAAGTTCTGTTAATATTCTGTTAACGGGCAGGAATCAGCCGGGCTTTGTCGAAATACGGATACAGGAAAAACTTGTTTTGGTAACAACAGGCCTACCTTCATCATGTATCTCATACCAGAGAAATGAGGGTTGCATATGACCGTGAGTACGTCTTCTTTCCACTCCACCCCCCGTCGTTGGCGGGAAGTTGAATCACAGCTAGGGATCGTCGTGCCGAAATCTCTTCGATCCGACACTTCTGTCTTGCTGTTCTTGGAAAGCGTCGCTGCAACACCCATGTTGGACAAAGAAGAAGAGCTAGCATGTTTGGTTCGTTATCAAGAAAAAGGAGATCTAGAGGCTCGGGAAACACTGGTACGCGCCTATCTTCGGTACGTGGTCAATACGGCTTTGCGCCATTTGAGAAGAGGCATGCCGTTCTTAGATCTGATCCAGGAGGGCACTATCGGGCTATTTACAGCCATTGAAAAATTTGATGTGAGTCGAGGCGTTCGTCTGTATCACTATTCACACTGGTGGATTTCTCAGGCGATTACCAGAGCCATCAATGACAAGGCTACCTTGATTCGCATTCCTGTTCATATGCATGAACAAATTCGCCAGTATCAAAAACAGGTGCTAAGTCTGGTGCATTTGCTCAATCGCACGCCAGATCGCCACGAGATTTCCAACCTGTTGGATATCCCTTTGGAAAAGGTAGACGCGATCGAGTATGCGCTGATGCTCAAGCTGGAATCGATTGATGCCGAGCTGGAGCTAAGGGAAGGATTTGCTGAGCAGGAGGAAGAAGCGCTCAGCTACGCGGAAATTGTCGATGATGGCGAATCCTCTCTCGATGACTGGATTGAAAAGGTGGATTTACGTCTGCAGATGCAAGCCGCTCTGAAACGGTTGAGCCCACGCGCCCAGGAAATCATCGCCATGCGATATGGGTTGTACGACGATCAGGTGTATACGCTGGAGGAAGTGGGGAAAATGTTCGGCCTCACCCGAGAGCGGATTCGCCAGATCGAGGCAACGACGATTGATCGTTTGCGTACACAGAAGGGAGCACGGGTGTTAAAGGATTACCTAAACTAGCATACGACGCGACAGTCCCCCTGAGTGGGGACTTTTTTTGTTCTACTATCGGAAAGTTTAAGTGCGCTAAAGCGCTAAAAAGATTAGCGGAAGATAGTATAAGTGCAACTAAGG
>NZ_JAFLPN010000050.1:0-21509 GCF_029870785.1 Brevibacillus sp. AY1 | reverse complement strand
TTGCACTTATACTATCTTCCGCTAATCTTTTTAGCGCTTTAGCGCACTTAAACTTTCCGATAGTATAAAAAAAGCAGCTGCCGTTTTTTTCTTCTGGCAGCTGCTTTGTGGACTAGCAAGTTCGTTTCCAAGCGTTATTTTCCGGAAGCTTCTTTGGGGGATTCTTCTTTTTTCGTTTTTTGCTCGGTCCGTACATCGGCAAGTGATTTCACCTTGGTAGCCTTGATGCGCTTGTTTCGTGGCAAATCTGTCGGCTCCAGGTTGTCTGCTTCGTCCTGCATCAGTGCCGCGATACCGACTGCTTTCCCTTTGGCTGCTTTACAGAATTCGCAGTTTTCCTCGTCATGCTCATGGTAGTTTTTCGGCTCCGGATAAGAGGTGATTACACCTTCGAAGTTGCGCAGCACGACTTTGTCAGACGCCTGCGAGATGATGTAGTTCGGGCTTACCGGAATTTTTCCTCCACCATGTGGAGCATCTACTACAAATGTAGGAACGGCATAACCGGAGGTATGGCCGCGCAGGTGCTCAATAATTTCAATCCCTTTGCTGACTGGTGCGCGGAAGTGACCGATTCCTTCAGAGAGGTCGCATTGATAGATGTAGTAAGGACGAACGCGAATTTTGACCAGGTCCTGAACCAGTTTCTTCATGGTGTTCGCGCAGTCATTGACACCTGCCAAGATAACAGCCTGGTTGCCCAGCGGCACACCGGCGTTGGCCAGCATCTCACACGCTTGCTTTGCTTCTGGCGTGATTTCCTTTGGATGATTGAAGTGTGTGTTGAGCCAGACTGGATGATATTTTTTCAGGATGTTGCAGAGATTTTCCGTGATGCGTTGTGGGAAAACAACTGGCGCACGCGTACCGATACGGATGATTTCCACGTGTGGAATCTCGCGCAAGCTACTGATAATGTATTCCAGAACACGGTCGTTGATCAAGAGACCGTCTCCGCCGGAAAGCAGAACGTCACGCACTTCTGGCGAGCGACGGATATAGTCGATACAGGCATCCAGCTGTTTCTTCGGCACGCCCATTCCGATCTGACCGGAAAAACGGCGGCGCGTACAGTAGCGGCAATACATGGAGCACTGGTTGGTTACAAGGAACAGCACGCGGTCTGGATAGCGGTGCGTCAGACCCGGTACAGGTGAATCTGTATCTTCATGTAAAGGATCTTCCATGTCGTACTTGGTGCGCACCATTTCCGAGGACAGTGGTACCGACTGCATACGAACCGGATCGCTCGGATCGTCTGGATCCATCAACAGTGCGTAGTAAGGTGTGATATTGAGTGGGATTGTCTGCGTGGAAATGCGGACACCCTCTTCTTCCTCTGGCGTCAGATTAATCACTTGCTTCAAATCATCTACCGTTCGAATGGTGTGAGTGAGTTGCCACATCCAGTCATTCCATTGTTCGTCTGTCACGTCTTTCCACAATTCGATTTGGCGCCAATCACGTTTGGTTGCTACCGTCATTTCGTCACAACTCCTCTTCATCGATGGTGTAACCTCTAATGGTTCATTCAGCGAAAAGAGAGTTGCAAGTGTCGTGCCAACCAAATCGAAATATTTGGAAAATGGAGAATAGCGCGTTCTGAAAGGGTTTTCAAGCTACGGACAAGCTCAGCAAATCTGATCACCAAACGCTTAGGGTGCCGGATTTTCGGCAATTTAATTGATCTCAGGTGTGGACCGCTGCGATAGCTTATACTGCAAGGTTTGTCTGGGAATGCCCAGAAGCTTGGCAGCTCGGAGCACATTTCCCCCGGATTGTTTCATCGCCTGATCGATCATTTGCTCCTCCAGCTCTCGTACGACCTCCGGCAGAGTACGTCCCTCTGCAGACCAAGACGCTGCTTTTCCCTCTACATGAGCTGTGGTGCGCGAGGATTCGCTCCCATTCTGCCGATCCAGCAGGTGTGGTGGCAGGTGCTCTCGCTCGATGATCTCTGCCTCTACCATGTTCATCGCTGCTTCAACACTATGCTCCAGTTCCCGAACATTGCCCGGCCAATCATAGCTTTCGAATAACTGCTTTACCTCCGAGCTGATGGATTGGACGCTCATCCCGAACTTACGGTTGAACATCTCGATAAAATGGCGGACCAAGAGCTCTATGTCCTCTCTTCGTTCGCGCAAAGGCGGCAGCTCAAAGGAAACGACATTAATGCGGTAGTACAAATCGCTTCGCATCTGCCCGCGTTGAACCAGTGCTTGCGGCGCTTCGTTCACGGCAGCGATGACACGCACATCTACCTTGGAGGTCTGACTACCACCGATGCGCCGAATCTGTCCATCCTGCAGAACCCGCAGCAGCTTTGCCTGCAAATCCAATGGCATGCTGTTTAATTCATCCAAAAACAGCGTCCCCCCGTCAGCAAGCTCAAATAACCCGGGGCGGTCATCGGCACCCGTAAAGCTGCCTTTTGTTGTACCAAAAAGCAAGCTTTCCAAAAGAGAGGCAGGGAGCGCCGCACAGTTTTGCGCAATAAACGGTTTCATGCTTCGTGCAGACGACTGATGGATGGATTGGACAAACAGCTCCTTGCCTGTGCCCGTCTCCCCGTAGATCAGCACAGGCGAAGAGGTTCTTCCTGCTCGTCGTCCCCGCTCGATCAAATGCTTCATTGCCTCGTTTTGTGTCAAAATATCCTCAAACTGAAAGTACACCCCGTCTGCTTGACGCTTTGTTCGTTTGGGCTTGCTGATCTGCGCCTGCAAATCAACCAATCGTTCAGAAAGCTCTTTCAGTTTTCCGATGTCCTTGGATACCTCTACTGCTCCGACCAGCCTTTTACCCACACGCACCGGGAGCGTCGTATTGATCGTTTCTACGCGCAAGCCCTTCCAGTTGGTAAACGCCTGGGGCTCATTATAGATCGATTCCCCGCTCTCAATGACCCGCAGCAACGTACTGGAGTGCCGATCGAGGGAAGGGAAGACTTCCAGCAAGGGCTTGCCCAACACTTCATCCGGTGTCAATCCATCCAATCTGGCTGCTACATGATTATAGAAAATCGTGATTCCATCTGCATCGACCACGTGAATTCCTTCATCAATAGCCCCCAGTATGGCTTGCAGCATTTCTACCGTGTCTGACAACGGCATCCTGTTATTCCCTCCTCTGCAAACGAACTGCCAAAAAACCATCACTATGCCGAATTTTCGGCATTTTTATCTTGTTTATTATCGATGCTTTTCCATTTGAATCATCAGCATCACGGTATAGATCAAGTGACCCAGCACCCAAATCAAAAATCCCGTCCAGGACACCATAGTTCCGCTCAACCAGCTAAAGATCACATAGGCAGCGGCAAAACCGAGATTCCAGTATCCCAGGTAACTGGCTACTCCCCTGACTTGGCCGCGCGGATAAAAATACATCAGAAAAAAGGCAACTCCGATACTGATCAGCAAGTGGATCAACAGCTCGACGATTGAGGGCAAGTTTTCCATCCCAGGCACATAGCTGACATCGATCAGAACGGAAAAGGTATCTGTACCAAAAAGCCCGTCACCCAGCGCCAAAAAAGCAGCTAGTCCCAGTCCCGCAATGAGTCCATTGACAAGAATAAACATGATCTCGTCTTCACCTTCCTCTCTTGCTGCAAGTCACTCCCTATTGTACGTGCAAAAAACCGCCCTTGCCAAGGACGGTTTATGGTTGTACTCGTATCTTCAGTTGATGCTCGCCTGCATATTGCTCGTTCATCCACAGCTGATAAGCGATTTCCACCAGTGCTGGTCTGTCGTTCTCGTACTGAATACGCAGCTTGCTGGTATGTGTCTCCATGTCAAATGGTCCATACGGGCTTTGATAGACTGAATGCGTACTCTTCCCCTTTTCAAACTGCTGTCGGGTAGAGACATTTCCTTGGCGGATCAGGGTGACCGCACCCTCTCCCAGCCTTAGCGTCGTTGCGACTTCACCGACTCCCTCCAGCTGCTCTCGATAAGTGAGGTACCAGGCGTTGGCCTTTTTCACACATTTTCCCGCGTAGTCATGGACAGTCTCTTCCTGATTCCCTTCCACGAGATGCTTGGCTGTCAGTTGGATGTTTACATCTTGCATGCTGATTTCCACACTCCGCTTTCCTTATGCTTCGTTCATTGTACGATCAACTCTATTTCGGTGCAACTTCCTTGGCACGCTCTGCATCTATCAGCAAAAAGCGCATCGTACCTACAACCCCGACTGCCGCCAGCAATAACAAGCCCGCCAGAATCAAATAGCCTGTGCCTGCACCTGTATGGTCGATCAGGAGGGTAAAGAATCCGATCAGGATAAGACGCATCATCATGCCAATCGAATTGAAAAAGCTCATCACTCGCCCCATCATGTGCCTAGGTACCATCGACATGTAGAGCGATTGCCGAATCAAGCGTACAGAAGCATTGCACCAGCCATAGAACGTGTACGCTGCAATCAAGGCCCAGCCGTACGGCAAAGCTACCATCGCTACCATCGCCATCGCAAAGAGCAGGATGTTGCCGACCATCGCCTGAAATTCGCCCAGCTTTTGTACCAGGACGAGGATCAGCAGACCAGCCGCGACCGCACCGATTGCATAGGTCATCTCAGCTAGCGAAAACGTGATGACATCCGCTTTCAACGTCTGATTGATGTAAACAGGCTTCAGCAGATTCGTCGCCATCACCACAATAAACGGCATGAAGGCAGCTATTCCGAATATGAGAAAACCTCGTTTTTCCCGAATGTACGTCCAGCTTTGCCCAAGCTGCGTCAACCAGGACACGCCCTTGTTGGCTCTGGCTTCTCCTTCCAGGCTGAACGTGTATTTCATCGTGGATAAGAGACTGAAAGCAAACAAATAGGTACACGCATTGAAAATCAGAACTACATGCAAGCCATAATATTGAAGCAAAATGCCCGCAAGTCCCCCTGACAAGACAGAAGCCGTCTGCCCTTCAATCTCCAGCAGACTGTTGATGCTGCCGTAATGTCTGGGCTCATAGCTCTCTTGAACAAGCGCTGATTGCGTCGGGTAGTGAATCTGGTACATGAAGGTGGTAACCAGATAGATCAGGATCAGCATCCACTCTGAATATGTACCCCAGAATCCCCATATGGCCAAAATGCCCAAAACCGTAAAGCCCATCAGATTTTCAAATAGAAGCATTTTTTTGCGAGAAAACCGATCTATCAACGTTCCGATATAAGGCCCGATAAAAAACATCAACAGAGCAGACGTAAACATGGTCGAACCGAGAAGCTGCGCCGAACCGGTCTTCTCCACCAGATACCAGGCAATTCCGATCATGGTCATCCCCTGACCAAATCCAGAAAACAGATTTGAGAAAAAGAGCTTGCGAAAATCCGGATAGGCAAAAACTTCTCTCATGCTACACAACCCCTTAGCGTGGTAATCCTTCAATCGTATTTAGCATACACTATTTAAAATACTTTGTAAATTAAAATGTTTATTAATTAAAGATAAAAGACGTCTTCAACCGTACAGCCGAAGACGCCTGAGGTTCACATCATTATTTTACGAAGCCAAGCAACAGCTCGCGCACGATCTTGGAAGCCACGATTTGGGTCATCTCACTGTGATCGTAGACAGGAGCCACTTCCACCAGGTCGCAACCGATCACGTTGGCACCGTTGTTGGCCATGAAGTGGATAGTATCCAGCAGCTCGCGGGAGGTAATTCCTCCCGCCTCGGTCGTACCCGTGCCTGGAGCGTGTGCTGGGTCAAGTACATCGATATCAATCGACAGGTAAATCGGGCGGTTACCGATCGTCGGCAATACCTGCTTCACCGGCTCCAGCACGTCGTATTTATACAGATGCATGTTTTCCTTTGCCCACTCGAACTCTTCCTTCATCCCGCTGCGAATCCCGAAGGAATACACGTTTTTACCACCGATCAGACCGCATGCTTTCTTGATCGGAGTGGAGTGGGAGTAAGGATAGCCCTCGTAGTTGTCACGCAAATCGGTGTGCGCGTCAAAGTGGAAGATAACCAGGTCCTTGTATTTCTCATACACAGCCTGGAATACCGGCCAGGAAACGAGATGCTCGCCGCCCAAGCCAAGAGGGAACTTGCCGTCCGCCAACACTTGGGAGACGAAAGAGCGGATCGCGTCCAAACTTCCTTCCACATTGCCAAAAGGCAAAGGAATGTCGCCTGCATCAAAATACTTGATGTCTTCCAACAGCCTGTCCAGATACGGACTGTACTCTTCCAACCCGATCGATACTTCACGGATGCGGGCAGGGCCAAAACGGGAGCCTGGGCGGAAGCTAACGGTCCAGTCCATCGGCATGCCGTAAATGACAGCCTGACTTTCCTCGTAATTGGCATGGCTGCGGATAAAGACATTGCCGGAGTATGCTTCGTCAAAACGCATGGCTTCTCTCTCCTCTCCGGTCTTAGTCGCGGGTCAATTCCGCTACGAAGTTAGGCAGTTTGAATGCTGCGTGGTGAATGTCCGCATTGTAATATTTCGTATCCAGGTCCTTGATTTGGCTTGGATCTACTTCCAATGGATCATACTTCTTGGAAGCAATCGTAAAGCCCCACAGACCGGATGGATAAGTCGGGATGCTGCATGTGTAGTAACGGGTAACCGGGAAGATGGATTTCAGATCTTTGAACACGCGTTTGATCAAATCGCGGTTGAACCAAGGCGATTCATTCTGTGCAACCATGATGCCATCCGGCTTCAGTGCATCGTAGATACCCTGATAGAAGCCTTTTTCAAACAGTCCCACTGCAGGTCCTACTGGCTCTGTAGAGTCAACCATGATCACATCGTACTCACCCTTGTTGTCGTGGATGTGCTTGATTCCGTCGATCACTTGTACATCTACGCGAGGATTGCCTGTCAATGCGCTGGCAATTTGAGGGAAGTATTTTTTGCAGGTCTCGATCACTTCTCCGTCGATCTCAGCCAGGACCGCTTTTTCTACAGATGGATGCTTCACGATTTCACGGATCGCTCCGCCATCTCCACCGCCTACTACCAGTACTTTTTTCGGGTTCGGGTGAGTATTCAGGGCTATGTGGGTAATCATTTCATGGTAAACAAACTCATCCACATCTGTGGTCATGACCATGCCATCCAGTACCAGCATGCGACCAAACTGCTTGGTCGTGATGACATCGATTTGTTGAAACTCTGATTTTGCGCTGTATAGAGTATCCGTAATTTTTGTTGTAATTCCGTGATTTTCCGTCTGTTTCTCGGTGTACCACAATTCCATATTCATGGTTATGTACCCTCCTTCAAATAAACGCATGAAATACAAGCATCATAGACAAGCAGAAAACCTAGCTTCGCACCTTAGGTACGGGCAAGGTTTCGTCGGCAATACCATCCTTTTTCACACCGTCAGACTAGCTGACAGTACAAGAAAATTATAGTAGTTGCTACCCAAAATGCAAGGTTTTTTTGCAAGTGAAAAACGCTCCGACGCTTTTCAAAAAATAGTTGTAACAGTTTGCGCATGAAAAGACGGTCTTGACCGTTTCTTCTTTTGTATTTAGGCAAGTTTATCCAGTCCGAAAACGACCCATACTGGAAGTATTACGGGTCTTAGTATGCCCTTATTTCAGTGTTATACCGAAAGAAAGGAGGCGAGACGATGGAGGTCATCCGTGAAGCTCCACTGATTCGCTATCTTCGTTGGGCCAAGCAATTCTTAAAATTTCTCATACTCAGCCTTTTGTTCGCTTCGTTTGCTGTCCTGCTTCTGCTCTTGTACCTGCGCTCTCAACCACTGCCGGAAGCTTTTATCAAGCAAACAACAACAATCTACAGCGCGAATGGCGAGGTACTGGATACCATGCATCGTGGAGAAAACCGGATCGTGGTTCCCCTGCACGAAATGGCGCCAGACCTGGTAGATGCCACCATCGCCATTGAGGACCGCGCTTTTCGCGAGCATTATGGCTTTGACTTTAAACGACTCGGCATGGCTGTCTATGTCAATGTCATCAATATGGACAAACAGCAAGGAGCAAGTACCATTACCCAGCAATTGGCACGCAATCTGTACCTCACGATGGAAAAAACCTGGGATCGAAAAATTCGGGAAGCGTTTCTCGCCATCCAGCTGGAGCTGAATTACAGCAAAAACGAGATTCTGGAAATGTACATGAACCAGATCTATTATGGCCACTCCGCATATGGTGCTCAGGCTGCCGCTCAAACTTTTTTTGGCAAAGACGCGAAGGACCTGACCTTGGCGGAGTCCGCCATGCTGGCCGGGATTCCTAAAGGCCCTAGCTACTACTCTCCTCTGGTCGATTTTGAACGGGCCAAAAACAGGCAAAAGCTGATTTTGGGTGCGATGGAACGAGAGGGAATGATAACGGCGCAGGAATCCGAAACAGCGTATGCCGAAAAGCTGACCTTCCGCGAGCGGTCAACGGAAAACACCGCCGATACAGCCCCTTATTTCCGCGATTACATCGCCAACCTGGTGAAAAACAAATACGGGATTGATGAGGAGCTGTTTATTCATGGCGGGTTGAAAATTCATACGACCCTTGATCCCGTCATGCAGAAAAAAGCGGAGGAAATTGTGGCGCAGGTCATGCCGAAGGATAATCCAAACCTGCAGGTCGCGCTGGTAGCCATGGACCCGCTCACCGGTCATATCAAGGCCATGGTAGGTGGTCGTGATTATCAGCAAAGCCAATACAATCGCACTCTCGCAAAACGACAGCCAGGATCAGCTTTTAAGCCGATCATGTATTTGGCAGCTCTGCAAAATGGATTTACCCCACTGACCATGATGAAAAGTGAGCCTACGGTCTTCACCTATGACCGCAACAAGCAGTACATTCCGAGGAATTTTGGCGGGCGTTATGCCAATGCGATGATCAACATGCGGGAAGCGCTGAAGACCTCCGATAATATTTATGCGGTCAAGACCATTGATTTCCTCGGCCCACAAAAAGTGGTCGACGAAGCGAAAAGATTGGGCATTACCAGCCCATTATTGGCCGTTCCTTCATTGGCATTAGGTACTTCTCCCGTGTCTCCACTGGAATTGAATGCAGCCTACGCCGCAATCGTCAATCAGGGTGAAGCCGTTGCGCCGATCGCGATCATTTCTATCGAAGACAGCAAGGGAAACATCCTGGTTGAGGAAAAAACCGTGAAAACGCGAGTCGCTGATCCTGTGGCATCCGCACTACTCGTTAACATGATGCAAAGTGTTTTTGAACGCAGTGGAACCGGTTATCGGGTCGCGAACGAACTGAATCGTCCAGTCGCTGGAAAGACAGGTTCGACCGACGTAGATGCTTGGTTGAGCGGTTTTACTCCACAGCTGGTATCTACGGTATGGGTTGGATACGATAAAAACCAAAAGGTCGACGATGTAAAGGAAGGATATTTATCCAAAAAAATATGGGCGCAATTCATGGAGAGCTCTTTGAAGGATCAGCCTCCTGCCTTGTTCAACATGCCTGCAGGTGTCGTCTCGGTATATATCGATCCCGCATCCGGCAAGCTGGCTACCGAGCATTGCCCTGCTCCTGAATTGTTCTATTTTGCCACAGGCACGGAACCTCAGGAGTATTGTACGGATCACCTGCCAGCGAATGAATCGCCAACGCCTTTGCAGCCACCTGACTCATCCTCTTTCTGGCAGCGGATGGGCAGCTGGTGGAAGCCAAGCGAATAAAAATGGAAAAGAAGGGACGCTGCATCGTCCCTTCTTTGTTCTGTGATAACGCCCCGCAATGTGGAGCAACGGTCACAGCCGTTTGGACTTACATCAAGCTCTGACCATTTTTCTCCCCGCCACCGATGACACCGTCACCGTCAGCGAAGACATGGTCATTACAAACTGTAATCAGACCGGCATGCTCCAACTGCTCCAATACCTCAAACAAGCTTTCCCGTTTACCAGCAGGCAGTCTGCCGATAAACCGATTGATTTCTTGAGGGGAAACATGGCTTTGGAAATGAACACCGCCAAACTTCGCAAAGTGCTCATTGCTCGCAGCTTGCTCACGAGGTTCCTGGTTCACCGGGTAGCGCCCCTTCCGTCAGACAGTTTGGTTGTGCACTTTTATTGTTCCGCAACAGCACCGTCGCATGACCTGAAAAAAAAACCTCTCCTCTAAAAGAGAGCGCTTTCAATAATACAAAGACAAACAGGGAAAGAGTGACGGCTCTTTCCCTGCTTGTTGACCTAGTGTACGTGTACACAGATATGAAAATAAGTTTACCTGACTTCAATACTGGTAACAATTGATTTCACGATTTGTTCACAGACCGTTCACGATTTCCAAGTTCAGGACAAATTTTCTTTCAGTTCTTCAGAGGAATTCTCCCACATAGCAGCATTATTATCGATCAAAAGTTTTTTCAGAGCTGCCTTTTCTTTCTCACCCAGCTCCGATACCATAATGCGGCGCTTCATGGAATAATCCATCCGGTTCACATGATCGGCCAAAATCTTGTATCCGCGACGCGCCTCGCGGTCAATCTCCATGTAGCAGGCAGTCGCTCCAGCGTAATACGGCCCCTGTTCGTTGCGGTCGATGGTTACCCATACCAACCAATACGGCTTTCCATTCGGTACCTCTTCCTTGTTGGCGGTCCATTTGATTCCTTTTTCTACTGCGCTTTTCGCGTGCAGAGCTCCCATATCGATATAAGCTTCTTCGCCATCAATAATGACAGAGGAAACGGCATTTAAATCCAGAACACCCTGGCCAAAGCCACCGTGTACATCCGTTTTGCCGCTCATGATAGTAAAGCCGCCTTTTTTATTATCAAAAATATCCACGTTATTCGCCCTCCCGAATAGATCTGCTACCCTTATTCTACTCGGAAACCCGATGTGAAGCAATTTGCCGGTGCGCCCGGTTATTTTGCTGTCGGGTGCTGCTGCCTGCTCGCTCGTTTGCGAAGGGCTTTATCCACCAGATACAAATAGACGGTAACCATCCAGGTGGTATGAACAACCATTGGAATTTTAAAATAGTAACTATTCAATATCCAGCTGTCTTCCGGTATAGCGAATTCATATGCGAGAAAACTGATGATAGGTGTAATCAGCAGTGATATCCACACTCGAAATCTAACGAATAACGATAGTGTTCCGACAATAACAATCGCCATCCAAAATCCCGGTTGCAGCCACGATTGAATGATCGGCGCAAAAAAGAAAGCTGTAAAACCGTCCATTTCCAATTCCTCCATGAACTCAAATAGCTACTCTACTTCAACCAGTCCATCTGGACCCAAAATGAACTCCCTTCCTTCCTCGCGATATCGTTTGGAATCTTCAGATGAAAATTGTCGGACTATGATTCGAGAAGGATTTTCCTGGTTTTGCTGCGATGACCATTTAAACGCAAGGGGCTGTTGGTCTTTTACGTGTACGACGATGATCTTATCGTGGTATTCAATAGAGAGGTCCTCCCACCATTCCTTCAGCTTGGGTTCGAGCGTCATTTCCCTTCCATCCTTTTGAATGGTCACTGAGGGAAAGGTACCGTCCTCGCTCTTGATAATATAGTAGAGATAATCGAAGTTCTTCACTGCCGATGTACGTATGCCAGATTGCTTTTCGTCCTTACCTTGCAACAAATCAATGACCTGTTCGATCACCTGTGGAATCAGCGGAAGTTTGGCATGCTCTCCGGTTACATAGTATTTCTTCTTGATATCTTTCAGGGAGTGGTTAGCACTTTCATATGGCACAGTACCATCGCCTGAGTTGTTATCATAAAAGGGAACAAATTCCTTGGTCGCTTTGTCAAAGAAATAACCTAACAAGGTGGCTTGTCCCTGGCCGATAATACTGTACTGCGGTACATTGATTACTTTATTGTCCCATTTGTCATGCAGCTTGATTGCTTGATTCAACAAAGGAAGATAAGTTACTTGCAGGTCTTCATCCCGCAGGAGGTCATTGTAGCTGTAGTTCGCTTTCTGGTTTTTTTTCAGAAACGAAGAAGCGTGCACATATTTTTTGGAAGGCAGTAATTCGTACACTGCTGGAGCATATTCGGATATGGTCTTGCCTGTCCCCGCATCAAACAAGGGAATGCCAAAATCATAGCCGTGTTTGATCGCCTGATACGCTCTAGGAGAGCCTAGAAACGGCGTTCCCATATAAATGATTCGATTTACCTTCGACTGATACGAAATGTTGGATAAAAGCGTTTCTCTTACTAATAAACCTCCCATACTATGCGCTACCAGATGGACCTGCCGTGCACCTGTTCTTTGTAGGGCGAGATCAATTTTTTCTTTTAAATGTTTGGCGTTTTCAGCATTACTATACCGCCAGTCATATGGCATCGCATATATGGTACGGAACTGTAGGTACCCTTTCTTTCTCAATTCTTTTATCATGCTGTCGTATTGTTCAGATGTCTCATGTGCAGTAGGGATTTTTGTGTTGTAAGTCAAATATTGAATAGCTCGAAATCCTTCGTCTGCTCGTTCTGGGAATATCCGAATACCATTCACACGAGGTTTTACCTCCACGCTGCCCTCTCTGACTGGCATTAACGATAGGACCCTACGATGATGTGGGTCGTTATATTCCGTCATAGCCCTCCCCAGCGATAGCCACGCTTCAGAAATACTTCCGTTCTCCTCCACCTCCAGGCGCGAGCCGCCTATGCCAGGAATGAAAATAACGGGAATCGTATGAATCTTGACATCGAGCTTGTACGAGTTTGCCGTAAACCCGGAAGTGCGGCTAGCCATAACCTTGATTACATAAGTTCCCGGATTGGCGTTAAATACGATCTCCTCGTCAGCGTTCCTCGGCTTTTCCGACCTCCCGAGCAGCTTTCCCTTTTCATCGAGGAGCTGTACATCTATGTCCATCCCCGTTGGTATTTCTGCCAAACGGACGAACAAGGTCGAGGTACGCTTGAAAGAAAAGCGGTAAAAATCCACATCCTGCAAGCTGTGCAAATTGGCTTTCAGCGTTTGCTCGACTCCCATGTCGTAGGCATTTGCCAACGTGTTATTTGGTTCGTATTCATCCGACTTTACGTTGCCCTGCACAGACTGAAAATCGATGCGCAAACGGTAGCTGTGGTGTGGATCATGCGAATTGCCCGCACCTTTTACCATCACGTAGTACCATTCTCTTCTCTCTGTCCCTACTCCCTCTATGATTTCTTCCGCTTCCCCCGAAAGCTCCGAACGCGCCAGCTCTCGTTCATTGACATCGAATACGTACAGATGGTAATCCTGTTTATTCGGAATGTCACGCAGAGAGACATTCATCACGCCATTTTCTGTCGCCCTGATTTTCCAGAAGTCTACATCACCGCTTTTTCCGATCTTGCCAAACGCATCCTGCTTATCAAAAAGCCAGTCCGCTTTTTTGACAGTGTCATTGGGCTCCATCTCAAACACGACACGACTGCTGCGAATGTCTGCCTCCTTTGGCTTCTCACCTGGGGCAAATTTTTGATAGAACTCCTTCTCCCATCGCTCTAGCTGAGTAAATTTTGCTGCTTCTTCCTTTGGTTCGGGATTTCTGTCCTCCTCCCTTTCTTCCAGCTTACGCATTTCCAAAAGACTGTCTTTTTGAGCTGCTTTCTTGTCCCAATCAGCTTTGCGCAGCTTCCCAGCGTCTTTCGTCTCGATCGTATTCGGAAGCTGTACCTCCCAGCGACTCACCTGATCAGTCCTGGAGGAGGTCGATCTTAATGCCACTTCAAGAGATTGGTGCGATTCAGGTACTAGGGCAACAGAGAGACGCGAAGCTTTTCGATAGGTACGCGATTGCTCCCAATCTTCCTGCACGATGGTTAATTCAGATTCCTCCGGCGCTTTCGCAAAAGCGATCTGCAGTCGTACCTCGCCATCCTCGATCCAAGCAACCGCTTCTTTTATGATCGACTCGTCCTCCCTTTGCTTTGCCCATCCTGCCGGAGCCACACTGCCCACGATCAGCACGAGCATTGCTATCAACTGGAGCAGACGTTTGAAGGATTTCCTCAAAAAAATACCCCCTTAACCGTTTCTTCCACCTCAGAGTAGAAAAAGACAGAATGGGGGTGCAAATAAATTTACTGTGTGGTGTGGTTGCGAATCCCTTGACGCTCCCATGCATTGGCAATAATGCGGAACGGTACGCGATAATCCCCCTGATCGTGGCCTGTCAAATGCTGCTTGGAGGAGTAAGGGTATCCTTTTTCTACGCCGAAGCGGAATTGAACCGAATAGTAGACAGCATAGCTTGAATCCTTCTGGAAGCCTCGCTGTTTGTCTCCCATCAACGGAGTGTCTACCCCGACCTCCCGATTTCCCAGCTTGGTTGCCAGGTATTGGGGACCTCGCCATTGACTTGCGGAAATAGACAGCAAGGAGAGTTGGGATTGGAGCAGTGTCTGCCGTTTGCCGGTCTCCGAGATCCATGCCCTCGCTGACTCAATCACAGGGTATTTCCCACTGACAGGATGACGATGCCTTTCTTGTAGTTCTACCTGTGTCAAAATTCGTTCACCTGCATAGAAGTCGTTGGGCTGGCTATTCGGGTAACGGTCACGTGCATGATATTCCAACCATTCCGCCGTATGATGAATGGAGCCTGTGGCATTGGGCTCAAATACTTCAAAAAAGCGATTGCTTCCTTTTACCGTAATCGTATAGCGTCCTGTCATGCTACGGGTCAAGTTCCCAGGTTCACATGCTTCGTTCTCCTCTTCATCCGTAGAACAGCTCTCATAGGACACATCAAACACAATCTCGTAATCCATGACGATCTGAAACCCGTTTATTTCAGCTTGATACTTGGTGCTTTGCAAGGTCTGTCTCCAAGTGGTTTGCGTCGGCACATGGGTCCCGGTGTACAGGTAATCTCCCCCACCAGATGCACTGCTTACCTGCCACTGCTGAGGGATTCCTGGACCGGTAACTTTCAGATCCAACATCGCCGGGTTATAGACAGCCATGCCTTTCGCATCGGCTATCCACTCTGGCTGCGCCGTCACAACGACGTTTTTCATACCTTCACCATTGGCAAATTGTTCGAGCTGGATCTTGTAGACATTGATTTTATCGTTGATTTCTTGCTGTGTGCGCTGGAAGCCTTCGTTGATCTTGCTCTGATCCAGTACAACCTGGATTTTTGCCGGTTCTCGTTCCCATACGCCATCTACGTGCAGCCCCAGCTTTTCGAGCTGCCGTCCGTCGCTGTCGTAAATCTCCAGCCCAATTTCACCACCGTCAAAATCTCCTCCACCCCCTGGCGGTTCAGGCGGTTCGATCACACGAATGACTTTTACTGGCCATGTGGCTCGGTTGTCCGTCCAGATACTCTCATTTTCAGGCTTGTTCCTGGACGGGTTGATATGCGCGATAAAATCCTCTGACTGCTGAGGATATTGGGATGGTACGGTAATGGTCCGCACCTCTCCTGCCTTGAATTGATCGACATCCAACGTAGTTTCCTTGTCAGAGCTTTCCCAACGGACAGCCAGCTTGGTATCATGCACGGTTTTTCCCGCATTTCTCACCTGAAACGTAATGGTAGCCTCGGTTCCGGGCATTTGTGGGTCCTTCGGTGTAATGGTGAAGCTATTCTTGATGACCAGCAAGTTCTCCACATCTGGAGGCTCGCCTACCTGTACGAAAAAGCTTCCATCACAAGTCAGATTAGGTCGGTTGTCAATCCAGCCATTGTCCGTCCAGAAATCGATTTTGTACAGTCCTTCCAAAAACTGATCCGTCTCAGCGTTTTTGGGAAAAGAGAAGAAGTGAGAATGATCGTATTCGTTACTTTCCGATAACCATTTGCTGTTTCTCTTTCGCGACCACTGCTGCGTATCGGGATCGAGCCAATACATGAGAAATTCTGTTTTTTCACGTGTAATGAGTTCCGGTCTGTATCTCTCATTGAAATCACTATGATTCAGTTGTACTGTTTCTCCACGTCCTACTTCCCGTTTCCACAGATAATCTACGCCACCGTATCGAATCATCCCCATCGCTACGGTGTAGCATTTGGCATCCGACATAATCTCAAATGTTACCTCTGAGATACATCCAATATCAGATACGAATACTAGGTTAACAAGGTCTCCGACATCAAAATCTCTTGGGAGAGTGAGCTGGAAGCTTTGATGGGCTGCTAGCTGTCCCGTCAGTGGAATCTGCCCCGTGCCTTGCTGCAGGTACCAGGTGCCAACGGTGTTCCCGGAAAAACTCAGATTCGTTTGGTAGTTGCCTTCTGGTGTTTGAGAAAACGCAGAGATGTATATCGGATCACTGATGCCATTACCGCTAATATCATCTCCATTCGGTGAAAAAGGATGGGGTGGACTGCCGTAAATTTTGAATTTGATCCGCCGCTGTTCCTCAATCGAACACGCGGTATCTTTGACATGAAGGGTCACTTGCCAATTGCACTCCGGCCTGTCCAGCCAATTGGTCCCCTTGTAATTAAGCTTGATTTTATAGGTCTTCCCTTTTTCTAGAAGGACATGGTGCGATTCACGGCCATCGCCGAAAGGGAGCTCCAGCTTCCAGTAAGGTCTCGAGACCAACCGATCTCTTCCATTCACTTCCTCATAATAGGCAGGCAACGATACGATTTTCCCGTCCGGCCGGGTAACGTCCCACAACACATCTGCTGTTTGAGTCTCGCCATCCGAATCGGTGTTTTCAGCCCGAAAGTATACGATCTGCTGCGGCAGCACTTCCAACGTATCCCCATCTCGTGCCTTGGAGCCGTTAATGGTAATGATTGGGCATGATTCTTCACGCGGTTTATCGGATTTGACCTGAAAGGTTTTTTCCCAGCAGTCCTTGTCGTCGTCACTTTTGTACACCACTTTATAAGTCCCGGAGCTGCCGAAATAACCTTTTCCACTTTTTCGGTTGTTGCCTGAGCCGATTTCCATGTCAGCGCCGTTCATGATGAAGGTTCCGTTCTTAGCGGCGAACAAGGTGATATCTGCATTTTTTTCTACCAAGATGGGGCTGCCGCCACTGGTTATGGAGGTGTAATCTTTTACGTCATTACCTACGATTTGGAAATCCATTTTCGTGGTGCTTTGGTTGATGGAGCAGGAGGGGGGTGGGTCTGGGTCTGGATTTTCGGGATCGGGAGGTGGGATATCCTCACCTACTGTAAATTGGACGGTATAGGGAGTAGATTGACTAATCGAAGGAGAGCCTTGTCGGGAGCGTAAGTGTCTGTCCGTTATGGTGAATGTTACTTCGTACAGCCCCTCTTCGGTAGGTTTATAGGTATAGGTATGGCTCCATTCAAACGCCTTCGGATTGCTTGTCGCACTCGGCGTCTCCAGGTACCCGCTGTTATCCCTTATTTCTTTGTTTGACTCAAAAAGTTGATATCCCCTCCCTGTTGTTTTATTGATTACTGACATGTGAGTAACAATAATCCCCCGATCATAGTAGGAAAAATCATGGGCTTTGGGGAGGATGGTAACGGTATCGTGGATCTTGAATTTTGTTTGATTGTCTTTGATCCTTACTTCACCTGTGGGTCGTTGTGTCGTCCGGAAATGACCAAAGGATATATAACCATTTCCTCTTGGAACGAGGTTGTCGCCGATTTCGTACCCGGCTCCTCCTGAGGCTGCGGCTAGTTCTGCTAGGTTGTAGGCGTTGTAATTAGCAACTCCGGGCTCATTTATCGCTGTAACTAAACTGCTATAAACATTTGCTGCTCCTCCCCCTAAAATATAGCTCGGGTTACCTCCGAAACGATTTACCCAGTAATTGGCCTCATTTAGATCTACATAGTACCAACCACGATCTGTTTTACCGTCATAATCCGAGAATCCCAACACCGTTGAACTATCTTTCACGCTATCCACTTCGATTTCGGATATATGAGCACCCAAAAATCCAGATATTCTCTGTATTGATATTTTAGTATAATCGTTCCTTGGAACTAATTCTTTATTAGGACCCACAGTAGCCAATGTAATTCCATGCGTATTTACTGCTTTTGCAGAAAAAGGGAAATCCCCTATCATTACAATACTTATCAGAATGAAAAGCATGAACATATGGATATATCTGCGTGAAATTTTTAGCAAGATCATAGGGTTATTACCTTACTCAGTAACAGAAAACTGCTGAGTTTTCTTTATTCTCGCCAGAGCAATTAAATCAAGATATTGATATGATGATGCAATTGAATAATCCAATTCATTAGTGGCAGAGAAACCCATCCCCCGGAAATTATCAATCTTTACTTTAAATGATTGTCCGTTGGAATATCCTACTATGCCACTAAAACCTTTGTTAAAAAACTGAACATTGAGATAGAGCACTTTATCCCCTTTCGGAACAGTTCCAATCAAATAACCATCCACAACCTTCAAACTCTTATGAAACTCAAGTGCATACTTCTCTCCCAACTCTATCTCATACTTATCCTGCCACATCTTTCTTAGAATTACGGCTGCATCTGCCCTAGTCACCGGAAGATCCTCTCGAAACTTCGGTTGTCCTGGCGGTGCCGGGTCCATCCACCCCCAAGTCACGAGCGCCCCCGTATTCGTAAACCCTTTATCCTTCACTCCCCGATACGGCTTCCATGCATTAAACACCAACAAGGCTGTTTCTTCCTTGGTCAACAGCTTATCCGGGTTAATCTCCACATCCGTCAATATCCCCGCTTTTTGCGCTCGTTCATAGGTTGCTTTTGCCCAATGTCCTTGTGGCAATTGTGGAACAGGCTCCCCATCTTTCAAACCGCGAATAGTGACCAGACTGGATACAAATTGTCCCTGCGTGATTTGCTTTTCCCCGTGAAACTGACCATCGGCGTACTTCCACATGTATCCCTTCAACAAAGCGAATTCTACAGCTCCCTTTTCAGGGGTGGCCGAATAATTGGCAGTCAGCGGTTCGGCGGCTATTGCTTCAGAGATTGGTAGGATCATGGGTCCAACCATAAAAGCTGTGAACAGCATACTGGATAGAATGACATGCAGGCGTTTCATCTTCTGCACCTTCCTTTTAATTATTGGATACCGTCCCATTCCTCGATAAAAACGTTTCAAATGAATGCTCAGGAACATCCCCTTCCAATTTGTCAACGACCTCGCCTTCCCTCACCACAAACACCGTGGGCGTCACCACAGCCCCCATCTCCTGCGCAATCGCATATGGATCATCCTGCAAGACATCCAATCGCTCGATCCCCCATCCGGGATGTTCATTCAAAAATGCAGCAGACACTTTTTCAAAGGTAGGCTTGAAGCTGGAGCAATACCCGCAGCTGTCACTGTAGACATAGACGATTTTGTTCGGACTGGCGGCCCTGGCGCTCAACAGCACCGCAATCATCACAAAAGCTGCTGCCAAAGAAATCACCCATAGCCACTTATGCTTGAAAATGGCCAAAACCCTTCACTCCCTCCAAAAGATAAGAACATGTGGTAGTGCCCCCTGCCTCCCTATTCTCTCTCTTTTGGTTGAGACAAAAAAAGACGTAGCAAACTGTGGTGAGTTTGTACGTCATGTATGGCAAATATTCAATTTCTGCATTGACTTCTACATCAAAGGCGTGCCAGCATCTTTGTTCATCAGAGCCTTCAGCTCTTCCACAAAATCCTGGCCTTTTGCGATTTCCTCTTCGGTATAGCGCTGCTTGCTTTTGAAGGTAAATATCTTTGCCTTCATCTCTTCATAAGGCAAGTGATGAAAATACAGAATGGTCGAAACAAGCTCCAGAAAACGGGAATTTTCCTCGTTCATCCTTTTGATCACTCGCTCCCCAAGACCAAAATCCACCTCGTGGAAGCGAAGAAACTCATGCCCGGAGTCATTCAAAGTGTAGCGGTACATGTGAATAGCACCCTTGCTCTCCATTTGCTCGTCCAATAGCCCCATATTGCACAGCTCGTCCACGCGCAGGGTCAGTTCCTCTGAATAGGGTCCGTACATATGAAACTCGTAACGCTCGTCAAAATCCAGATTGAGATGCTTTCCTATGTACACCATCTTCTGCAATTTTTTTCGACCGCTCACTTCGCCCGCAATCTCAATCAGGCGAATAATCTTGGCGTGACGCCCCAACATTTTCCATCACTCCCAGACGTTCTCGAATCTTTTGGGAGAGGTCCCCCGGCAATGCCATCACTTTATCCATTGGAAAGTATAATTTGTAGTCAAAGCGCCGCTTTCCACTGATCGCCTGTACGATCTCCGACTTCGTAGACAGCTCTACAAGATCTCCCGAGGGCATCTGGAGCATGATCGGTATTCGCTCCTCCTCATCGCCGGCACGGTAAAAATCATAGGGCAGATCCGAGGTCGTGTCCACCTCCAAATAATAGGCAGGATCGATCCCGGCTTTCTCAAACAGCTCTTTTAATTCCGGAAGCAAATGAAAATCCCTCGAATTAAATTCGACGTATTTATACAGATTCCTGTCCAAAAATCGTGCGCAAAGATCTTTTAAAATCGGGTCCTTCTCCTTGCGCCACATCTGCATGTAAAACAGGATGACAGACTCGTCGAGGGCCAGATAGTCAGCCAATTCTACCTTGTCTTGCAGAAAGGGCAAAAGCATCAGTGGCTCTTGGTGAAACGCATAGCCTTGTTCGAACAAGACCTTGGCACGCTGAAAAATCTTGCGGAGCACGACTTCGCCGCTGCGTGTCACCGGATGAAAATAGACCTGCCAGTACATCTGGTAGCGCGACATGATGTAATCCTCAACTGCATGCATGCCGCTAAACTTGAAGACGATCCCGTCCTCTTGTGGACGCATGACGCGCAAAATCCGCTCAATCTCAAAATTCCCGTAATTGACTCCCGTATAATACGCATCCCGCAGCAAATAATCCATCCGATCGGCATCCAGCTGGCTGGAGATCAGACTGACGATCAGCTTGTTGTCATAGGTTTTCGCGATAACCTCTGCCAGCTTTTTGGGGAAGTCCTCATCGATCCGGCGCAAAATGCGATTGATCTGGGTATCCCCGAGCAAGATCGCCCGCGTCCAGTCCTCATGATGATAGCGAAACACCTTTTCAAAGGAGTGAGAAAACGGCCCATGCCCTACATCGTGCAATAAAGCTGCACACAGGCAGAGCAGCTTCTCCTCGTACGTCAGATGGATGCGTCCCTCAAATGTATCGAGAATTCGGCGCATCAGCTCGTAGACGCCAAGGGAGTGGTTAAATCGACTGTGTTCGCCGCCGTGGAAGGTGAAAAAGCTGGTGCCCAGTTGCTTGATCCTGCGTAGCCGCTGAAACTCGGCGGAGTTGATCAAATCCCAAATATATTGATCCCTAACATGTACATAACGGTGAACAGGGTCTTTAAATACTTTCTCTTCTTCAAGTAGCAGGGGCTTTAGCATCTGGACACTCCTTTCTATTCCCTGATGTCTTATTCTTCCACTCTAGTAGATGCTCCTATCATACCACACCCCTTTCAAGTGCGAAAATGCACGGGTGAAGGAGATTCAAAATCGGGTAGGAGGCTACCCATTATTTGAGTAGCCGACCTCCCACACCACCGTACGTACCGTTCGGTATACGG
>NZ_JAFLPN010000005.1:0-191534 GCF_029870785.1 Brevibacillus sp. AY1 | reverse complement strand
CCCCTCTGTTCTTCTGATACCAGCTTAACAGGATAAGGGGGTATGACTCAAATCCAATTTCGGGGCTTAAGAGATACCATCGTTCCACCTCAACTGCTTTTCTTTGATTATTATCCACATAGGAAATTGTGAATTTCGCATTTTTCAAGGCGCTATCCTTATAACTCAGCCAATCAGTAATGGTTATAGGGATACCTGCTAGCCCAGGTATCAAAGTTCTTTTCCTACATTGAGTACACATTACTAATGGATAAATCACAGAAACAACTCCTTTTCCAATCAAACTATACTTAAATGAGATTCTATTATGTTTCATCCTTAGTTCTAACCATCATCCCTAAACATATTAATGAAGTAGACAAACTTATATAAGGAAGTGATGGGGATGACTCAATTGAACTCAGGATACCTTATGGAATTACACAAAAAGATTATTGAAATTCATGCCACTTCATTGCAAATGGGCATGAATCAAGAACAGAACGAGTTGTTAACAGTAATCGATAATTTATCGAGGGTGGCAGGTTGTCTTATTGATCTAAGGTTGCAGGAACTTGAAAGTGGATCGATAACTACTGTTAATCCAACTGGTTACTTAGATGGAAAAATGGATATTGCTCATACGGTCATGAAAAAATATAAGGAAACGTCAATAACTTACTAATCCCTCTATTGAGGGATTTTTACTTTTTAAGGTGTCATTCCTACCCCAACTGAAAATGGCTCGATTGGAACGAATGGAGATCATGCTATCAAAGTTCGTGGATTGACCGCTTCCTAATATGCCCGAGATTCGAGTCGTTACGTGGGACGAAAAGAGATTGCGGGATACGGTGATAATCCTGCACCCTGACCCGACAGTGGAGGAAATGATAGAGCTTACTGAGAAGATGGTATGGAGTGACAAAAAGTAAAGCCACACAGGAAAAAAATGAGCTTGCCCGGTAATACCTGAAAGAGGGAAATCCGGGCTTTTTTTGTATAAACGCTATCTGACCTGGTCATAAAGGGGAGGAATTATTTAACATGAGGAGAACTACTATACATCCATGTAAGAAAGGGGAATACGTATTTGATGCTTGCTGATACGTGGAATAATAGAATTAAAAGCATAACAGAGGGGGCTGTAAAAAAGATTCCGTATGTCGGGGCTATTGTTTCCTTTGCTATTGGGCAGTTATGGCCAACAGATAAAGCGGATATTTTTAGCCTCATTAAGGAGCAGGTAAAGGGATTAGTAGATCAAGCGATATTAGACAAAGAGATGGAGGAACGGAAGCACGAGATTGAAGGTTTAGAAGATACGATGAAGCAATATGTGGATGCTGGTAATCGTGAAAAGGGCGGCTTTATGACCTCCATGCTTACACAGTTAAATATTATGCATCATAAACTCACGGAGTCATCTAACTCCATTCATTTAATTCCCCTCACCATTACGATCGCCAATATACATTTAACGCTTCTCAGAGAAAGACTCAGTCACGGCAAAGAAATATATACCGAAGACAATACGACAGTATGGCAAAAGGATTTGACGAAGAGATATCAAGACTATCATAAATTTTTCCTTGAGATTTACCCGAAATGGAAGGCATGGAGAGAAAGTAAAATAGAGATAAAGTGGTATACAGACAAGAACGCTACTACAGTCCCTCCATTTTTTTATTGGGCAGCTCATGGGAATGCCAAAGATACATTTACAGGAAAAAGCGTCCATTACCGCGATGATTTTAATAGTATCGAAGCAACTTTTCAAGGGGTTTGCGAAGCGATCAAAGAGAGCTGGATGAATGATGCGATTGCGAAAATTGCAGCAAGTATCGCTACGACTTTTACGCTCCACCATTACTTGCCTGGGCGTGAGAGTGAACCAGCCATTGTAGACCCGAATCTTGAAACGATTTGGATGGGGCCATATAGTTTATCCATCAATGGAAATGACAGGAAGGTGTCGTATTCGGTAAATGTAACAGACCAACCAGGTGAACTTAAGCAAGTGTACATTCGTGAGTACAACTCCATTGATGGTATGCAATTGATATATACCGATCATTCAGGGAATTTTGTTGGTAATCCAAAGGGTGGAGAGCCTCATTACTTACATGCAACACAGGATAAGTATGTTACGGGCATGAAGTTGAGATTCTCTTCAGGAATTATATGTAGAGTGGAAGTTTTATTTTCAGATGGCTCAACATCTGGAATGCTTGGAAATCGTAAAAATTGGAGCGGAACCGACGTGGATGCAGTTGTAGAGTCTAATTACAAGCTTGTCTGCAGTGCTTATAAGACGGGATCTGGACCATCAGGAACGTCAGGAATTTCTGTCATAAAGCTAGGATTCAAATATAGTAACTAAGGTCTTAATGGCCGAAGTAACCAGAAACCCCATTTATAACACAAAAACAGGACTACGCAAACCGTGAAGTCCTGTTTTTGTGTTATAAACGTACCGGATTCTAGAAGATAACGCCCTAAAAAATCGAAAACCGTGACATGAGCATTACGTCATTGCTGATTGGAAATGTTAAGAAGTCTTTCATTGTCTATTGACGTTACTATTCCAACTAGAAGATCTCATGCTTGCTAAAAATCAAGTTATTTTCAGTAGGGCTTGTTTCTGCGCTAGGGTTATCAACTTGTTTTAATTTTCATTGCCAATAGGCAGATAAACAGTAAATGTAGTGCCTTCATCAGGCTGACTTGAAACGCGGATAAAACCGCCGTGGGCTCTTACAAAATGATGGGAGATGGATAATCCAAGCCCCGTACCGCCTGTATGCCGCGAGCGCGCTTCTTCTACGCGGTAAAATCGATCGAATAGGTGGAGAAGGTCCTCGGCTGGTATTCCGATACCAGTGTCGATGACCGAGACACGTGCGAATGAAGCATTCTGATCAACGACCCGGTCTTCGATTTCAACCGTAATCTTCCCTCCAGCAGCCGTGTAACGAATTGCATTGGTCAGCAAATTAATGAAAACCTGCGTGATCCGTCTCGAATCGGCCATCACGGTAATCGGCCTTGAAATCGTATGGAGGTGAACTTCCAAACCGTTTTCTTCCGCTTCGACTTTCACGTCGTCCACGATTCGTTCCAGGTGTGCCGCCAGATCGAGCGGTTTGCAATCGAGCGACAACTTGCCTGCTTCTGCCAACGACAAGACATGAAGATCTTCTACAAGCATGCTCAATCGGATCACTTCATCATGGATCCGAAGCATTTCCGGCGGGACAGGATGACCGGCCTGCTGATAATTTTCCAGTTTTAGCTGCATGATGGACAGCGGAGTACGAAGCTCGTGAGTGACATCAGCCACCAACCGCCTACGGGCATCCTCAGCTTCACGCAGGCGCAGCGTCATATCGTTGAATGTCTGGATGACTTTCCCGTATTCGTCTTTTGACTGTACAGGAACGCTCACCTCCAGATCCCCCTTTGCAACGCGTTCGATAGCGGCAATGAGCTTTCGAAGCGGGAGCGTCAGTACCCCAGAAATCCATAAGCTGAAGAATAGGCCAGTCGCTACGAAAAATCCCCATTTTCCAAGCCAAAACAACTTCATCTTGTCTATGACATATGTTTTCAAGATTTCGATTTGTTCCGCGGGCGGAGCGTTCAAAAAAGATGCACTGAATTCTTCATTCCGGAATTGATCGAACAAGGACTCCATATAAAACAGATTGGTTACGGCATGAGAGCCGCCGAGGATAAGAACGAGCAGCCCCATACAGACAAATATTTTTTGGCGTACGGTCAACGTCATGATGGTTCACCGAATCGGTAACCGAAACCGTATACCGTTTGAATATAACGAGGATTAGTTGGATCGTCTCCCAGCTTGCGGCGTAGATTTCGGATATGAGAATCCATCGTTCTTTCGTATCCCATGTACTCATCCTGCAAGGCCACTTTTAACAATTGCAAACGGCTGAAAACAATGCCGGGACGAGCTGCAAGCGTGTACAAAATTTTGAATTCGGTCGGTGTCAGTTGGATTTCCTGGCTGTCTTTTAATACCTGACATTTCGCCTCGGAAATGATCAAGTTATCTCTTTCCAAGAATATTGACCTTTCCTCAAATCCGTGTAAGCGGCGAAGTAGCGCTCGAATACGTGAAGTGAGCTCTCGCAAGCTGAATGGTTTCGTCAAATAATCGTCCGCGCCGATTTCCAGTCCGACGATTTTATCCGATTCCTCCGATCGTGCCGTGACCATAATAATGCCGCATTGCGAAGTTTGCCTGATCTCACGGCATACGTCGATACCACTTTTCTCGGGGAGCATCCAATCAAGCACGACAAGATCTGGCCGTTCAGACCGGGCAATCGTGAGCGCTTCCTTGCCGGTACGGGCAGTCAATACCTGAAATCCTTCGCGAAGCAAATAGGTCTGCATCTCATCCAACATGCCCGGTTCGTCCTCCACAAGCAACAGTTTTGCATCCATTTTCATCACATCTTTTCTATATGTAGTTTGCATCGTTGACCAAATGAAACTGCTTACCGAGATTATATCGTGATTTCTCCGGTACTTGAAGAAATCCACGCAATGAGAAGAGGATCTGCATAAGTTCTCGACATTTATTGTGTAAAGTGGCTGTGAAGGTAAAACATTTGAACCGGGAGGGTAGGCGTAATGAAAAGTGTACGCCTTGTAGGAGGTGGATTTATCAAGCTTTCCAGACTTTAGCCTGGAATTCGAACCAGATTGTATCTATAACCAACCACCTGGAGGACACTGTTTAACGACAAAGATCCTGAAATCGGAGAAACCCGACACAGCCGGATCATGGGATCGAATACGAAGAGCTTCAAATTTATCGAAAGCGAGGATTCTATGATGAGCAACTTATCCGAAAGCGGTAGTGAACCGAAAGTTGGAGATCGCGCGGTATAAATAGCTAATCTTGCTCTTATCGAACTCTTCGAGCCTTCGAGAAATTGATGGAAAAAGTTTTATATACTTAAAATTCATTCGATTTGCAAAAACAAAAGGGGAAATGAACTAATGAAAATGAAGCTAGGTTCATTCGTAATACTTTGTATGCTTGTACTTGTGCCAACTATTGCCTCCGCAGAGGTAACCAACCCTAATGTCGGATATGGACTAACCACTCCCGGGCGACTATGGGCCACGGTAGACGCGGTAGTAGGGCTGATGAGCGCGATACTCGCAGGGCTGTCTTTGGCTCGCTCCGCCGGTCGATTTGGCACAGGTAGCGGGCGACGTGGGGCCATTGTTGCCGTGGTAGTGGGGCTGATAGTCATAGCCTACGGTACGTTGCATCTGACCCTATACACGGGTAATTTCGGTACAGGAGACGGGCGAGCCGGGGCGATCGTTGCAATCGTGATGGGGCTAACCAGCGTGATTTTCGCCGGATTAACTTTGGTCCGTTCCCGGCGCCGATAGGATTGCTGGTGTATGAAATACGATTCCACGTGCGGCCTCAATACGTACTATACTATTTACGCTCCCCATAATACTGTAAGGATGCTTAGGTTTGAAGATCTACGAGAAAAATGATATGGACAAAAATGTTTAGCATACATGGGGATCAGCAGCTACTACTTCCCTAATCAGGAATGCACGTAACATAGGAGCAACTGCGAAGATTGTTTGTACCCCCCTTTGGAGACTAAGGAACAAGGACTTTATTTGAGGAGATTATCGTTCAAGCTGTAACTTGGAATACGGTTAAATCAAATAGGAGATTCAACTATATCCGTTCTTCGGAAATAGCCGAATCTCTTTCCTTTATGCTTCATTTCAGTGGTGCCTGCTTATGAGGGTATTTCAGAAAATTAGAGTATGCTAGCAATAGACATGAGTCTATGTGTTTACAGTTTTTTAATTGTGGCATATCCCCAGCGCTCAATTACGACTTTAGGGTTTACACCTTATACTAATTTCCATTCGATCATTTTTCCGATTTACCATACTAATCCCTTCATAAGGGAGCGGAAAAAGTTGATAGTTTATCTGAATCATTGTAGTCTATTCGGCAAATGTAATAAGCCGATGCTCCTATAATAGAGGGGACGGCGGTATGGAAGGGCAAAAAAAGCTTGAAGCACTGATGTACAGGGCTTGTATCGATTCGGGCCTGATTACATAGTGGTTTGTACACCTAGTACTCATAGAATGAAGTCAAGCTTTTGTAATGCAAACTTTGTTTATTAGAAAATATGATTTTATCAAGCGCTTGTTTGGACAAGATGCGAAAAAAGTGTTAAGCGGCCTTAGTCCCGTTATCCATGGAACTAAGGCCGTTTATTTTTGCCTATTACCGCCACACTAGTTCGCTATCTTAACGATTTTCCCAAATGTAGCAACAACACGGGAAAAGTAATCTCTCTCGACCATTCATCCTTTCTTTCCTTCAATCACCCTAATTTCCGCGTATTCACCTTGCTCCGCACATGAAACGCAACCTTCGTCCCTTTACCCAATACACTTCTAATCTGAAGCCCAGTCCCAAAATGCCGTATCAATCGTTGATCTGTATTGATCAATCCAACCCCCAACCTGCTGTCTGCATTTCTTTCCAATATCCGTTGCAATTGTGCCTCATCCATTCCAATCCCGTCGTCCTCAACGGTAATTTCCGCATACGTTTCATAGACAGAGACCCGGATAATAATCTTTCCTCCACGCGTGCGATTCATAATGCCATGTTTGATCGCATTTTCCACTAAAGGCTGGATCGACAGAAAAGGAACGTTTACATCCTGGCAGTTGTCGATCTCCCAATCAACCTGCAGCCTGTCTGCAAACCGAACTTTTTCAATATAGAGATAGGAGCGGACCAGACTTAGCTCGTCTTCGATTGGGATCAGCTCGTCCATGTTTTGAAACTCGAATTTATTCCGCAAAAAATGGCTGAACTCATCGAGCAAGGTGCGCATCTCGTCCAAATCAATGTCACTTAAAGCGACTACAGCATTCAAGGCATTGAAGATAAAATGAGGCTGGATTTGCGCTTGCAGCCATGCAGCTTCTAATCGCAATTGCTCTCGAACGGTTTGTTTAATCGTAGTCAGCGCCTCGATCCGCGATCTTATTTCAATGGCTTCCACTGGCTTTGTCACATAATCGTTTGCTCCCGCTAAAAAACCGCTTTGAATGTCTTTCGCTTGGCTTCTGGCGGTCAGGAGCAGAACGGGTAGCTCGGTGAGTGTAAACCGCTCGCGAATCTTTCGCGTCAGCTCATAGCCGGACATCTGTGGCATCATCACGTCGGAGATCACGAGATCCCAATCCCTTGTGTCCAGCATAGCCATTGCTTCTTTGCCGCTCGTTACCATCGATACCTCATATTCATCTGGGGGTACGATTGCTTCAAGCACTTGTAGATTGACGGGATCATCATCCACGATGAGAATGAGCGGACGTTTTCGATTCATTTCTAGGAGAGTGGTTTGCTTCGCAGCTGGTGTGACTTCCTCTTTTTCGACACTCGCTGAGACTTTATCCTGAATCGACGTAGGTTGTATGGCCAACACTTCGAAGGAGGGTGAAGCATCTTGTTCTTTCTCCGCTTCCAAACCTGCTAGCTTTAGCGAAAATGTAAATGTGGAGCCTTCACCCAAAACAGATGACGCTTCTAAAGTACCACCATGAAGATCAACCAACTGTTTGCTGATACTTAAACCTAACCCAAATCCGCCTTCAATCATGGTCGCGTTCGAATTGGCTTGCTCATAGGGACGGAAGAGGCGCTTCAGCATGTCCTGATCCATGCCGATTCCGGTGTCGGTAATCACGATATAAGCTCTTCCGTCCTTCGCAAACGCTTGAATCGAAATCATTCCATCATTCGTATATTTCACAGCATTATGAAGCAAATTGAAAAGCACTTGAATGACCCGATTTTCATCTGCCATTACAGAAGGAAAATCTTCAGGAATATGGTTTTCAATTTTGACAGCCTTCACCTCTGCATTGAATTGCAGCATGTCGATTACTCCGGTCACGATTGGCTGAATCAAAAGGGCTTTTTTCTGTAGACGAGGATTGCCTTCACGCAAGCTCTTTACATCGATCAAATCATTGAGTATCAATGTCAGCCGACGTCCGACAGATAATATCGTTTCAAGCTCTTTGATACTCCTTTCCTGCAACAAATGTCGCTCCCTTTTCAAAACAGATTGTGACAGGTTCAGAATGCCGTGAAGCGGATTTTTGAATTCATGGGAAGTGTTTGCCAAAAATTGATCCTTATGGTCATTCATTCTTTGCAGAGTTGCAGCAAGATTCTTTGTGTTCGTATGCATGTTGAAATATTCATGAAACCATACAGAGACAAAACACCCCATCGCAATAATCAGATCAAAAGGGTAGTGGACAACGCTCACTCCGATTTCCCGCCAGCTTAACGACCAGATTAAATGGTGGATCAGCGCAAGTATGGAAAAGAGCAGCAGCAGGTGGCTTTTAATATCCTTCAATATTTTTTTTATGATGGCGATGATGGTGATACCTGTTGCCACACTAACCAATAGAAAATACACCGGAAAAAGCATGATGACCTGATCAGTCGCTAAAAACAACGTAATGCCAGCAGTCCCCAAATTCATTGTCTTGTAAATCGGATAGATCCTGCTCCAATAAGGGAGTTCACGATGGTCGGTACACTCCATCAGAGCAAAGCAGCCAATAATGAGAGCTGCATTGGATAGCCGAAAATCCCAATCATAGCCGATGTAAAACAAGAGATGAAACAGCTTCTCATCCATACTTAATATATTCGAAAGGGCTGTACATAGCGTCAGCAAAGAAAAATAGAGCAGCTTCTTTTCTCGATTCCCTAGTAAAAACAAAATAAGTGAATAGGCAGCATGCATGAGAAATATAATGACCGCCAGAAGCTGCATGGAGATGGAGATTTTCATTTCCTTTGCAATGGCTTCTTCTGAACCGAATTTGATCGAGCGAATAATGCCGCTGCTTCGACTATCCATATAATTGGCCGCCTGAATGACCAGCTCGATGACGCCGTTTTCGTCGGCCGTAAAGGTTGTAGAATAAGGCAGGTTCTTCGCGATATAATCATCCTTCGATTTCGCCACTCGTCCGGATTGGGCAAGCAGTCGGCCATTCACATATAACTCTGAGGAAGAGCGCACACTTGGCACACGAATACTATAATTCAGGTCCATCTCCGGATTTACATACAGACGCAGGCGATAGGAAGCAAATCCATACGGTGTTGACTTTTCTGCATGCAATTCTTCATTCCATCCTCCTGGAACCTGTATAAGCTTTGGAGCCTCCTCGCCTGTACCTTGTTGTTGTCCACCCATCAACCATTGTGAGGGATAAAACTCCCATTCCCCATCAAGTAAGAGAATGTCACCGTCTTCTGGATTCCAACCCCGCAAATCTAATTGTCCATTCTGAATCGAGACTTGTTTTTGTTCACGAAACAATTCCATCCACACCATGCGTGAGGTAGACAGAATAACCAATAATAGGCCTATGAATAAGAAAATATGACTCTTTTTCATTTGGTATTTTGGAGAAACAGTTGCCAGGAACGTTCTCTCTCCTAATCAGTTTTGTAGTATGTTTCTATGTGAATATAGCCCCTACTGTCGCATACAGGCAAGCAGGTGTTACTCCATAATTTACCACAGCGAGCATGGTCGTGTAAGAAAAGATAGAGATGTTTCTACCAATGTAAAATCAAAAACCGCATGTCCAGCGGTCTTTTTGGCGTTTCCAATAGGGCAGACCATACAGCCCTCTTTTTTCATATTTGTAAAATATTTTACCCATCCCTTTTTCCCACCCATGATAAGATTGTGAAAAATTAAAACATTTCAGAAAGTAAAGACAGAAATACTGCTCAAGCACCAACAAAGGAATGATTCCATGTCAATTCAATGGAACCTCGTAAAAACCGAGGCAGCCACGTATTTGCAGAAGCTGATCCAAATCAATACAACGAATCCACCAGGCAATGAGCTGGAAGCAGCCCGTTATCTGGCAGAGCTCGCCCGTGAGAACGGTCTTCATGCCGAGATCCAAGAAACAGCCGAGGGGAGAGGCAATCTGCTCATCTCCTATCAACAGAGTGCGGCTCAGGCACTAGAAGCCCCGGAAAGCAGCTCACTGCTTCTGCTTTCGCACCTGGACGTGGTTGGTGCTGATGAACATGACTGGGAACATGGGCCCTTTTCCGGCGAGATCGTGGATGATGTCCTCTGGGGACGCGGAACGATTGACACCAAACAGCTGACCATCATGGAGCTGATGGCGCTGATCCTGTTGAAGCGGGAAAATCGTACCTTCCCAAAAGACATCCTGCTGGTCGCCACAGCAGACGAAGAAAGCGGCAGCACCTATGGCCTTCTCGAACTGCTGAAAACACACGGTGAACTCTTCCGCAACAAGCATGTCATCAGCGAAGGTGGCGGTTTTCCCATCTTGGTAAACGGGATTCCCCACTATCTGTGTGAGACAGGACAAAAAGGAATCTGCCAAATCACGTTCTATGTGGAAAAAAGTCAGTCGACTCCGTACTACGTAGACAATCGCCCAATGCATGCTGCAGCCAAACTGGTGCGGCGGATCACACAATTCCGCTGGGCGGAGGAGACACCGAAGACCACGCGTTACCTCCTGGATGAATTGCTGCAAAGCTGTCAGCTGGGAGAGGCAAGCTCAGCCCCACTGGCAGAGAAGCTGCGCCTCTTGCAGCCGCATGTCAGTCCATTCATGGATAATGTTCTGCGCGCCATGACCGAAAACACAATGGCACCCACCATCTGGAAGGGGGGCAGGCTGGCTCGGCAGCCACAAGGCGAAACCGTCATCTGTGTGGATTGCCGTCTACTGCCGGGAGTTATGAGAGAAATGGTCGAGAAGAAGCTGGCGCAATTGGTGCAGGACCTGCCTGTGACCTGGCAGATTGTGAGCTTTGCCCAAGGGTACGAGACGGATTTTGAAGGTCCGTTGTTTGATTGGTTTGATCGAAAGGTGCGAGCGGAGATTGCGGGCAGCAAAGTGGTGCCGTTCATCGCAACGGGCAGCAGCGACGGCCGTCATCTTTTGCCTTACCGCTCTCGGGTGTTCGGTTTTTCTCCCATGCTTCCCGATGTCACATTTGAAAAGGTGCTTCCGTTGGTGCATGGAGTAAACGAGCGCATCCCGCTGGACTCACTGGTGTTTGGAGTCAAGATTTTATACGAAGCGATTGGCCAATTCATGGCGGAAGGGGAGTAATCAGGTGCAGGAAAAATATCAGATTGCTAAGGAAAAATTGGACCATGCCGTGACCCTGCTGGAAAAGGCGGGGGTGGATTCCTGGCTGGTGCTGACGAGAGAAGGCTCGGACCCATGCATGCCGCTATTGTTTGGCATCCGTTCGTTTCATACCGCAGCGATCTTTATCAACCGGACTGGTCAGCACAAGGTCATTGCAACGGTGAGTGACAAAGGAAATTACGAGGGAACCGGTTTGTTCGCGGAGGTGATTCCGTATTACTCCAGTCTGGATGAGGTTTTTGTGCAGGAGCTGGAAAAGCTGGCCCCACAAAAGCTGGCGCTCAATATTTCCAACCACGATCATTTGTGCGACGGCTTGACGCTTGGATTATATCTGTGGTTAGAGGAGCTGCTAGGCCAAGAGCGCTTGCAGGCAATCGAGGTGTCGAGCGAAGCGATCCTGAAGGAGCTGCGAAGCGTGAAGTCTCCTGCTGAGATCACCTGCATGCAGGAAGCAGTAGACGCTACCATCGAGATATACGAGGAAGTATTTTCCCAAATCAAGTGCGGTATGACAGAAATAGAAATCGGCGAGCTGTTCGTGCAAGGGATGAAAAAGCGCGGTCTCTCCAATGGTTTGGGCAATCCGCATGATCCACCGCTCGTTTGTACAGTACGAAATGGGTTGGCCCATCGGAAGCCGGGAGACCATAAGACGATCCCGGGAGACATAGTGATCATCGATTTTTCGCTCAAGGTGAAAGACTATGTCTCGGATATCGCCAGAACGGTGTATTTGCTGAAGCCAGGCGAGAAAGAAGCGCCGGAAGAGATCCAGCGAGCGTTCCGCACCGCGATCGACGCGATTACGCAAGCCATTCAATTCATCCGGCCGGGCGTGCAGGGCTGGGAGGTAGATGCCGTAGCGCGTCAGGTGATCGAAGCGGCTGGCTATCCGACGATTCGCCATTCCACAGGACATCAGGTAGGCAGAGAAACACACGACGGGGGAACGACGCTGGGGCCGCGCCGCACACCGCCAAGACCAGCTGTCGAAGGAACCGTGCAGATCGGAGAGATTTACGCCATCGAGCCTACGGTGATTCAAGACGATGGTTTGCCCTGCATCCTCGTGGAAGAAAACGTACTCATCACGGATGAAGGCGCGAAAGTGTTGAGCAAAAGGCAGCTGGAGCTGGTGACCATCGCTTGTGGATCTTAGGAGGATATCATGTCTTCGATCGAGTGGACGAATGAGCTGGAAGAGAAAACGGTAGTGCATTTTAAAGAGCTGATCCGCATCAACACATCGGCCCCTGCTGGAAATGAGACAGAAGCAGCGCGCTATATCGCCGAGGTGCTGCGCGCTGAGGGGATCGAGAGCACGATCGTGGAAAGCGAGCCAGGACGAGGCAATCTTCTCGCCAAGCTGAAGGGAGCCAAAAGCCAAGAACGCCCGATCTTGCTGATCAGCCACTTGGATGTGGTGCCAGCGTCTGAAGAAGATTGGATGCATCCCCCTTTTGCCGCTGTCGAAGAAGAGGGGTGGATTTACGGAAGGGGAGCACTGGATACCAAAAATCTAGTGGCTATGGAGCTGATGGCGTTCATCCTGCTAAAGCGAGCTTCCACGACAAACGCACTGAACCGAGATGTGTATTTCTTCGCCACTGCCGATGAAGAGCAAGGCAGCAGGAAGGGCATGGAATATCTCGTTCGAGAGCATCCAGAGTGGTTTCCCGGAGGATGGGTGATCAACGAAGGCGGAGGCTTTTATCTGGCAGACGGCGACAAAGACTACATGCTCATCACAGCCGGGGAAAAAGGAGTATGCAAAGCTACGCTTCTTGCCACGGGGCAAGGCGGCCACGCATCTTGTCCACCAGAAGGGCAGGCCATTGAAAAGCTGGCCAGAGCGATCGAGCACATCACCGCACATACGTTCCCGGAAGAAGCTGTAGGAGTAGGCAAGCGATTTTTGGAAACGATGGGTGAATCGCGAATGGCAAGCGATCCCACGTTGCAGCATTTGCGTCACTATGTGCTGCGAAACAGCGTCACTGTCAATTCCGTTGAGGTAGGGCAGCGGATCAATGTTATTGCCTACAAGGCTCAGGCACAGATCGAATTTCGACTTTTGCCTCACGTCAGCCAGTCAGCCGTGGAAGAGCTGCTCCAGAAATGGTGCACAGCATTTGGAATCAGCTACCAGATCGACAGCTTTGAACCAGGCTTTGAAAGCAGGCTGGAGGATTCCGCACTCGTGACGGCATTTGCGTTCAGATTGCGTGAGCATGATCCGGGCGTCACGCTGCTGCCGATTCTCGCTCTGGGTAGAACAGACGGACGTTTTTTAGGGACGAGAGGGTCAGATGTGTACGGGTTTTCACCGCTTCTGCCGCAGCTACCCTTCGCAGATGTGTTGCGAAAAGTACATAACCACAACGAAGCGATCACAGTCAGCTCTCTGTTATTTGGCACCAAATTGATTGCCGAAACATTGCGACAGATTTGTTTGGATTCGTAAGGGAGGGAAAGACGATGAACTACGTCATCCATCAACAAAAAATGGAACAAGCCGTGCGTTATTTGCAGGAGGGTGATATCGACCTGTGGCTGATCCTGACCAGCGAGGGCAGCGATCCCTGCCTGCCCTTGATTACGGGTGTGAAGTCCGTAGGCCCGGCAGCGTTTCTCATCTGCAAGGACGGCAAAAAGTACGCGATGTGCAGCAGGATCGATGCCCAGGATATCGAGGAGTCAGGCTTGTTTGATGAGGTGCTCAAATACTCGACGGAATTGGGTGAAACTCTGCGAGAGTTCGTGACGCAGCATCAGCCAAAGACTATCGCGCTGAATTACTCGCGCAAGGAAAATCTGGCGGACGGTTTGACGACCGGACGTTATCGCTGGCTGCGCAATGTGTTGAAGGATTGCTATTCCGGCGAATTCACTTCTTCTGAACGATTTCTGGAAAAGCTGCGCAGCATCAAGACACCACTGGAGATCGAGAGAATCAAGCAAGCTATCGTCGTCACGCAGGAGATTTACGACGAGATTTTTACGCAATTGCGGGCAGGCATGTCGGAGATCGAGATTGGGCAGCTGTTCGTCAAGGAAATGGAGAAGCGCGAGGTGGTCAATGGCGTAGACCGTACCCTTTCCATGCCAATCGTTATGAAAGAGCGGATCGCTCACCGACCGCCGGGAGAAGCCATCGTGGCTCCAGGGGATTTGGTCATCATGGATTTTTCGGTGGATGTCGAGGGATACGTCTCTGATATCGCCCGGACGGTTTACTTTCTCAAGCCGGGAGAGACCAAAGCGCCAGCCCATATCCAGGCGGCCTTCGATGCGGCCCATGCAGCGATTACTGCGGCAGGAGAAGCCTTGAAGCCAGGAGTTCAGGGCTATGAGGTCGATCTGGTCGCACGCAATCTGCTGCTGGACAGAGGAATGCCGGAGATCACTCATGCTACTGGTCATCAGATCGGTCGCGACGTCCATGACGGAGGAACGCTGCTTGGTCCGAGATGGGAGCGCTACGGCCATGCGCCATACGGATTGGTGGAGCCAGGCATGGTGTTCACGCTGGAGCCAACGATTTTGCCAGAAGACGGGCCGACCTTCATCGTTGAGGAAAATGTCCTGGTCACCGAAGCGGGCATCGAATACCTCACTGAACGTCAGGACGAACTGATCCTCATTCCATAAAAAGTAAACAAAAAAGCAAAAAGGCGGTGATTACATCGTGGGAAGCTATATTGTTCGTCGGCTGCTGCAGGCCGTTCCCATCCTGATCGGGATTACCTTGCTCACCTTCTTCATCATGCAACTGGCGCCGGGGAATCCCATGCAAACCATGATCAACCCGAAAATCCCGCTGAGTGAGATGCAAAAGGTGCAAGAGGAGCTGGGCTTCAACAAGCCGGTCATCTACCAGTACTTCAACTGGCTGAAAGAAATTTTGCAGGGCAATCTCGGCTACACGATCAAGACAGGTCAGCCTGTGACGCAATTGATACTGGAGCGGCTGCCTGCGACGCTGCTCCTCACCTGTACGGCATTTCTGCTCAGCTTTGTCATCGGCATTCCGCTGGGGGTGTACTCTGCGCTGCACCGCAACAAAACGCCTGATTACGTATTAACGGTAGTGTCTCTGGTGGGCATTTCCATCCCGTCGTTTTTCTTCGGTTTGGGCTTGATCTTCCTCTTTGCGTTAAAGCTCGGGTGGTTCCCAACCTCGGGGATGAAAACGATCGGAAAAGATCTGACCGGATTCGCCTTGTACATCGACTACGCCAAACATATCATTTTACCTGCCTCAGTTTTGGCACTGCCTACTGTTGCTGTCGTCATGCGATTTACCAGATCCAGCCTGCTGGAGGTCTTCTCGATGGACTTCATCCGGACGGCGCACGCAAAAGGTCTGAGCAAAAGCGTGGTCATCTTCAAGCATGCTCTGCGTAATGCATTAATTCCCGTTATTACGATCTTTGGACTTTCAATCCCGTTTTTGTTTGGCGGCGCCTATATAACGGAGCACATTTTTAACTGGCCAGGGATGGGCAGCCTGGGGATATCCTCTATTGTGGGCCGTGAGTATCCGGTGATCATGGCCTTGAATCTGTTCACCTCGATTCTGGTGCTGGCGGGCAATCTGATCGCCGATATTTCCTACGCTTGGGCCGATCCGCGGATTCGATATTCGTAAGGGGAGATGAACATGAGCCAACATGCAGATCTTGCAAGCAACACCGCGGTAAACGAAACCATCTCTTCCCTGAAAAAAGACAGTATCGTCGCGGAAGCCTGGAAACGATTCAAAAAGAACAGATTGGCGATGGTCGGAGGCATGATCCTCTGTCTGCTCGTATTGACTGCCGTATTCGCGCCGTTGATCTCTCCCTATGATCCTTATTCATCAGTAAAAAATCAGACGGGGATGCTCAATGTGATGGCACCGCCCTCCGGGGAGCATTGGCTGGGAACGGACAGCCTGGGGAGGGATATTCTCAGCAGGCTGATCTACGGTGGACGTATTTCCTTGAGCGTCGCATTGGTCGCAGTCGCGATCTCCACAGGAATTGGGGTACTCCTCGGCTTGCTGGCAGGGTACTACGGAAAATGGGTGGATGCCGTCATCATGCGCGTTACAGACATCGTGATCTGTTTTCCGGTTCTCTTCCTTGTGATCTCCGTCTCCACCATGCTGACGCCAAGCATTTACAATGTCATGATCATCATTGGTCTGGTCAGCTGGACGACCATGACGCGCTTGGTGAGGGGAGAGGTACTGAGAATCCGGGAGATGGAGTACGTGGAAGCAGTACGGGCACTGGGACAAAACAATCTGGTGATCGTGTTTAAACACGTCTTGCCGAACATCATGGCACCCATCACGGTTCAGGCAACCCTGCAAACAGCAGAAGCCATTCTGACAGAATCAGCCTTGAGCTTTTTGGGCGTGGGTGTGCAGCAGCCGATCCCGAGCTGGGGGAACATGCTGCAGGATGCGACGTCGATCATGGTGCTTCAGTTCAAGCCGTGGATTTGGGCACCACCCGGAATTGCCATTTTACTGACGATCCTCTCGATCAATCTGGTCGGGGACGGACTGCGCGATGCGCTTGATCCAAAGACAAAAAACTAGGGGGTATTTCAGGTGAAAAAAGGATCTTTTGTAGCACTTCTCCTTTCTGCAGTCCTCTTCGCGATAACTGGCTGCTCTTCTTCATCCAGTCCAGAGCCACAGCCACAGCAACAGACACAGACTCCAGCCAGTCCCACGGAGACAGCGGCGCCGAAAGAAGGCGGAAATCTTACTATCGCCTCGGAAAGTGAGCCAGGCAATCTCAATCCTCATATTTGGGCCACGTCATCCGATACGTTTGTGACACATATGATTTTTGATTCGCTGGTCATTCCCGACAAAGAGTTGAAAATGGTTGGAAGTCTGGCAGAGAAATGGGACGTATCCGAAGATGGCAAAACGTATACGTTTCATCTGCAAAAGAACGTGAAGTGGCATGATGGAACACCTTTTACCGCAAAAGATGTTGCCTTTACCTTTTCTTCGCTAGCTAAGCCAGATTATGATGCTGGCGGTTACTGGCGGGTATCCCCTGTCGTCGGAGCGGAAGAAGTGCGAGACGGGAAAGCGCAAGAGGTGTCCGGAATCAAAGTGATTGACGACAACACGATTTCCTTTACGACCACCGATAAATTCGCACCGTTCATCTCAGGTCTGTTTATCGGGATCGTGCCAGAGCATCTTCTGAAGGACGTGTCGCCTAAGGAGTGGGCGAAACACGAGTTTAACCGCAATCCTGTTGGTACTGGACCGTTCCAGTTCGTCAAGTGGGAATCCGGGCAGTACATTGAGTTGAAAGCCAACAAAGACTACTTCAAGGGAGCACCCAAGCTGGACAAAATCGTTGCGCGCTTTGGTGATACCAACACCATGCTGGCTGCCTTCATCAATCGGGAGGTAGATGTGGCGCCTGTGCCGATCGCCGAGATTCCGAGTATTCAGACACTCGATTACGCGGATTTGAAGCTCGCGAATCAGCTGAGCATGTACTACATCGGCTTCAATGCGCTCAATGAGCATTTTCAGGATAAAAAAGTGCGTCTGGCCTTGGCTCACGCAATCGACAAGGCGTCCATTGTAGGCTCGATTTTGGGTGAATACGGCAAAGTCTCATTCGATATCTTCCCGTCCAATCACTGGTCCCATAATCCAAACCTGCCTCAGTATCCTTTTGATCCGGCCAAAGCGGAAGCCCTGCTGCAGGAAGCGGGCTATGCAAAGAACGGAAAAGGCATGTATGAAAAGGGAGGCAAGCAGCTGACCTTTACGCTGGAAGTACCGACAGGGAAAACAGAACGGGAAAAAACGGCTGCTCTGATCAAACAAAATTTTGAGCAGATTGGTGTGAACATGGAGCTGCGAGCGCTCGATTTCCCAACACTGGTCACCAAGCTACTGCCGAAAAATGCGGATGGCACACAGCGTAAGGTAACAGCCGATGATTATCATGCTTACATTCTCGGCTTTGGTGTGGAAGCAGATCCAGATGAGTACCGCAGCTACTTCGGCAGCAAATACATGCCGCCAAATGGCTACAATTTCGTGAGCTATTCCGATCCTCAAGTGGATCAGCTGTTGGAGCAGCAAGTCGCCGAAGTCGATGTGGAAAAACGGAAGAGCATCTTCTGGGAAGTAGGCAAAAAGCTGGCCGAGGACGAGATTTGGATTCCGCTGTACGAGCAGGAAGCTCCCTATGTGGCGAACAAGAGACTCGTTGGTTTTGAACCTGATTTCCGAGGTCCTACGTTCAACGCGAAGGATTGGGCCGTCAGCGAATAAGCAAGGTGAAGCAGCTCCCTCCTGATCGAATAGTGGGAGGGAGACCTGCTAATTTTTGAAAGAAAGAAGAATGGGTATGAAGAGACTGGAAAAAATCCGTGACGCCATCAGGGAGAAGGGCGTTGACGCCTATTTCATCCCATCGCTTAATAATCTTCGTTATTTTTCAGGTTTTACCGGAAGCAACGGCTATCTGCTGATTACAGCGACGAATGCGGTGCTCATCACCGATCAGCGCTACTCGGAGCAAGCGAGGCAGGAAGCGGTAGGCTGGGAGGTTATCATCCACGGGCTGGACCCATTTTCGGTCATTTCGGACGCGATCAGGAAGCTGGGGATTGCCTCCATCGGCTATGAGTCCAAGGAAATCACCGATTTTCAGATCTCCTCGCTTCGCAGCGGAAATCCCGGAATAGATTGGGTACCGTTTGTCGATATCTGTATCCAGCTCCGTTCGGTAAAAGAGGATGAAGAGGTGGGAGGCATCCAAAAAGCTTTGAAAATTGCCGAGGACGCATTGGAAAAGCTATGCCCATTTATCCAACCTGGTGTGAGCGAGCGAGAAATCGCCGTCGAACTGGAAATCCTCATGCGAAAGCTGGGAAGTGAAGCACCTGCGTTCGCTACCATTGTCGCATCCGGCACCAACTCTGCGCTTCCTCATGCCAAGCCAACAGAGCGCAAGATCCAGGAAAACGATCTGATCGTGATCGACTTTGGGGCAACCTGGCTGGGATACCGATCCGATATAACCCGGACCATCATCGTGGGCGAGCTGGAGCCTGTGTTGCAGAACGTATACGATTGCGTTCATCGGGCTTTGGAACAGGCTGTGGCTGGAATCAAGCCAGGTTCCACCTGTCATGAGGTGGATAAGCTGGCGCGTGATGTTTTGGTAGCGGCAGATCTCGAAAGCTATAGCCTCCGGGGGTTAGGTCATGGAGTTGGCTTGGATATTCACGAATTCCCCCGTGTGGTGATGGATAACCCAGCCCGGCTCGAGCCTGGCATGCTGTTTACCGTAGAACCGGGGGTGTATGTGCCAAACGTTGGCGGTGTCAGGATTGAAGATATGGTCGTGGTGACCGCAGATGGATGCCGGGTGCTGACGCGGACTCCTCGAGTGATTAGGTTGTAAGGAAGCGGGTGGTAGCGTGAGTGACAATTTGCTGGAAATAAAAGAACTGAGCACAGGCTTTTTCACAGAGGATGGATTTCTCCCTGCTTTAGACAAGGTCAGTCTCACGCTGAAAAAAGGGGAGACCCTGGGTGTAGTGGGCGAGTCTGGAAGCGGCAAGAGCTTGACCTCGTTATCCGTCATGAATCTGATCCCTACTCCGGGAAAGGCTGTAGGCGGCGAGATCCTGTTCAAAGGCAAAAATCTGCTGCAGCTTGGCGAAGAACAGATGCGTGCCATTCGCGGCAATGAAATCTCGATGATTTTTCAAGAGCCGATGACTTCGTTAAATCCTGTCTATTCCGTGGGAGAGCAAATCATGGAGGTGCTTCGCCTGCATCAGCAGCTGGACAAAAAAGCAGCGCGAGCAAAGACGATCGACATGCTACGTCTGGTGGGCATCCCATCCCCGGAGAAAAGAGTGGATGACTATCCGCATCAGCTTTCCGGAGGGATGAGGCAGCGGGTGATGATCGCCATGGCCTTATCCTGTCAGCCTGACCTGTTGATTGCAGATGAGCCGACGACAGCGCTGGATGTGACGACGCAGGCGCAAATTCTCGATTTGATGCTCGATTTAAAGGAACGACTGCAAACGTCCATTCTCTTGATTACGCACGATCTGGGTGTGATCGCGGAGGCAGCAGATCATGTGGCGGTCATGTACGCTGGCAAGGTGGTCGAGTATGCCGAGGTCAAGCGATTTTTCAGGGAACCGCTGCATCCTTACTCGCAGGGACTGATGAATTCCATTCCGACGCTGGAGCAGACCAGGGAGCGTCTGCAGGTCATCAGGGGCGTTGTTCCCACCCTGCAGCAGATGCCACAAGGGTGTCGTTTTTGCACCAGATGCGATGAAAAACAAACCCTCTGTGAAGAGGAAGCACCGCCGCTCATCGGCTATCAAGGCAGCCAGGTGAGCTGCTGGAAATACACAGAGCGTTGGGAACCGTCACCCAGATAAGGAGAGAGGCTGCCGATGCACAAAGAGAACATTCTCGAGGTGAAAAATCTCGTCAAATGGTTCCCTGTCAAAAAGGGCTTGTTTTCAAAGACGAATAGCTATTTGAAAGCGGTGGATGATGTCAGTTTTTCGATACCCAGAGGGGAAGTGCTGGGGCTGGTTGGCGAATCGGGTTGCGGGAAATCGACGACGGGCAGGGCGATACTTCGCCTGATCGAAGCGACGCAGGGCGAGGTTTTGCTCGAAGGGCAGGATTTGTACCGAATGGGAAAAACAGCGCTCAAGGAAAAGCGAAAAGACATGCAAATCGTGTTTCAGGACCCTTATGCTTCGCTCAATCCCAGGCTGACGATTCGTAGTATCATCGGCGAGGCGATTAAGCTGCATCAGGTGGTGAGCGAAAAAGAACGAGATGCGTTCATGGAAGAGCTGCTGTACGAGGTGGGCTTAGGAAAGCACTTCCTGAATCATTTTCCACACCAGTTCTCTGGCGGTCAACGCCAGCGGATCGGGATTGCCCGGGCCTTGGCTGTCAGACCCAAGCTGATCGTGATGGATGAAGCCGTGTCGGCGCTCGATGTTTCTGTTCAGGCTCAGGTCCTCAATCTGTTTCAGGATTTGCAGCAAAAGTACGGGCTGACATACCTGTTCATCACGCACAATCTAAGTGTTGTCAAACATATTTCCAATCGGATTGCAGTGATGTACCTAGGGCAAATCGTCGAAATCTCGGAAAAGGAAGAATTTTTTCGGAATCCTCAGCACCCGTATTCGCGGGCGCTGATCAGTGCGATTCCGTCGTCCAGCCCGGAAATCAAGCGGGAGCGAATCCTGTTAAAAGGTGATTTGACGAGTCCGGTCGATCCGCCGCAGGGCTGTCGTTTTTACTCCCGATGTCCGGAAGCGCAAGCGATCTGCAAGGAAGTTCAGCCGCCTCATAAAGAGGTGGGAAATCAGCATCTCGTCGCATGTCATTTACGATAATGTCGAGGGAATGGAGGCAGTATGATGCGAGATAAAGCGGAAATCGTGATCGTGGGTGCAGGGGTGATAGGTTGCTCCATTGCCTATTTTTTATCCAAAAAAGGATATTCAGATATTGTGGTGATTGATAAGGGTGGGATTTCCTCAGGGATTACGGGGATTTGCCCTGGAGGTGTGCGGCAGCAATGGGGGACGGAAATCAATTGCCTGATGTCCAAGGCAGCTACCAGCTTCTATCAGCGGATTAACGATGAGCTGGAGCCGGAATATGAGATCAAGTTCCGACAGGTGGGGTACCTGTACTTGTTCCACAGCGAGCAGGCAGAACAAAACTATCGACCGAGCATCGAGCTGCAAAACAAGCTGGGCATCCCGACAAAGCTCATCAATCGGGATGAAGTGAGAGAGATTGTACCGGGAGTCGACACAGAAACTTTTCTGTCCGCGTCCTTTTGCCCGACAGATGGATTTGCAGATGATGCCTATCATGTAACGAATAGCTTCGCAGCCGCAGCTAAACGGCGAGGGGTTCGGTTTATTCTGGATGAGGTTCCGCAAATTCTAGTAGAGAACGATCGGGTGGTCGGGGTGCAAACGGCGCGTGGACGAATCGATTGCAGCATGGTGGTCAATGCCGCCGGGCTGGGCTCCAAAGAACTTGCCGCGACCATCGGGGTGGATATCCCGATTCAACCAGAGGTTCGGCGAATTTTGTACACCAATCGAATCGAAGAACGTATTTTGGAGCCGCTGCTGATATCCTTTGAGCGTGGATTCGCGGCCAAACAGCTGACGGATGGAACCATCTATCTCAGCTATTTGGGAAGTGATATGAAGCCTCCGTACAATAGCTTCAATTATCAAATGAAAGCCGCTGAAGTAGGTATGGAACTGTTTCCGCCATTGGCACAAGTAGAGTTCCGCACGCATGTGGACGGTACCTACGATAGTACCCCTGACCATCAGGCTATTCTCGGAGGAGTGGATGAAGTGGCAGGGTACTATCAAGCGATCGGGATGAGCGGACACGGCTTCATGATGGCTCCAGCCATTGGTGAAACCATCGCGGATACGATCATTGGAAACAAACCGACGATCGATATATCACCGCTTCATTTCAACCGTTTCCGCCAAAACGCGCTGATCCCCGAACCGAGGGTGGTCTAATGGAAGGGAGAGAGAACATGTCCAATCAGATTAAGCTGTCATTTCCCGAACATCAGATCGAGATATGGGCAGACCTGTTGACGGATAAGGCGCCGATTACGTGCAAGGCGATTTGGGAAATTCTCTCGGAGCCTTTGCAGATTTCCTGCAAGCATGCTATGTACACGGGAAAGGAGCTTTCCATCCAACTCCCGCAGGAGCGCTGCGCCACCACTCCGTTACATGAAATCGTTCCGGAAAATCAAACGTGCTTTCCGGCGGTCGGGGATCTTTTGTTTACCTACATGCCGCCCTTTGCCTGGAATGGCATCCCTGCACCGATCTATGATCTGGGGTGCTTTTATGGTCAGGATTGCCGAACCTTTTTCCCGATGGGGTGGGTGCCTGGAAACCGGTTTGCGGTCATACGGCAAGAGGATCTCGAAGCCTTTGCTTTCATGGGGGCAAAGGCGATCCAGGAGGGGCAGCAAACCATCATGATTCAGCGTGCTTAGTCAGCTTCCACGTCTCATCCTGAACCAGTAATTCGAGCCGATGTAGATCCGTGATCACATAATATTTGTTCGGTTTTTTCAAAATGTGGTGACGCTCCAGCCATTTGAGCGTATTGATGACGGTAATACGCGTCGTACCCACCAGATTTGCCATCTCTTGGTGGGTAAAGGTCGTCGTGATCTGGAGATGATCCTGCTCCAAGGGAGTACCGTAATTGAGCGCCAGCTGAATCAGCGTCGCGCAGATGCGGTGCGGAGCTTTACTGTAGCTCAGCTGCAAGGTTTGAGCGCACAGCATTCGGTATTTGCGGCTCTCAAAATGGAGCAGCTGCTCTACTAAATGGAAGTTTTGCTTGAGAAGTTCTCTGAACTGGCTTGTGCTGATCTTGTAGAGAACCGTTTTAGAGACTGTAATGGCGCTGGTGGCATGTGGCAGGTCGCCAAACGAGTCGTACTCTCCGATCAAGCCATTTTTTCCGATGAAGGCCAATGCTTTTTCCTCGCCGGATGGAGTGGTCGCATAGAGACAGACTCTGCCGCTTGCTATCAGATACAAGTGATCGGCATGGTCATCCTGCTCGAAGATCATGGTGTCCTTTTTACATTCCATCGGGGTCCCTGCATGTTTCAACAAATCCCATTGATGGGGCAAATTCTCCAGCCACGGGGTCGCCTGATAGACTTCTCTGATGGATTCTAGCATGGTATCCACCTCTGCTGTTAGAAAATTGTGAAAGGATTGTCGCTAAACAGGATTATATCATAGCCAGGATCGACCAGGGGATAGTGCTGGACGAAAAGGGAGTCCTTCGTAGCTGGAGGGCTCCTTGTTTTGTGCGAGTTTAGAAGCCTTCCATTTCTTAGAGAGGATTGAGGAGTTTTTTTGTTGCATTGATAATAACTGGAATTGGATATAAAATGTGAAAAGTGTGAAAAGGGGGGGCAAAAGAATGTTAAGGTTTCTAGTTATGGTTTTTCATATATTTCTTATCGTAACGATTCTCTTACCGAAAGCTCCTGTTCAAGCTGTGGAAATGAAAGCATCCGCTTCGGATGAACATATTTTACGATTGGCAGTGATGAGCGATCCGATAACCTTGGATCCTAGTGTTGCAGAGGATACTACCTCTGTCGCTTTTATTCAGGCTTTGTTTGATGGATTGACCCGTATCGGTAAGGACGGAAAAGCCCATGAGTCAATGGCAGAGAAAATTGAGGTGTCGGATGATCTCGTCACCTATACGTTTCATTTGCGCAATGCGAAATGGAGCAATGGGGATCCTGTAACCGCCCATGATTTTGAATACGCGTGGAAGCAAGTCATCGATCCTGAAAATGCGGCAAGCTACGCCTACCAAATGTTCCCGATCAAAAACGCGGAGAAGGCACAATGGGGAGAAGCCTCTCTGAATGAAGTAGGAGTAAAAGCACTCAATGACAAAACGTTACAGGTCACATTGGAGCATCCTACTCCCTATTTTTTAGAGTTGACATCATTTTATAGCTACTATCCTGTAAACAAGAAATTGGCTAACTCCAATCCGAACTGGGCACAAAATGTAAACACCCACGTAGGAAATGGCCCGTTTAAACTCACGATGTGGGAACGGGGAGAACGAATCAAGCTAGTTAAAAACGACAACTATTGGGACAAGGACAGCGTCAGGCTGGATGGAATTGATTATTCCATCATCAGGGATGGCGATCAGGAATTCTCCAAATTCCTAAAGGGTGAATTAGATTGGGCGGGATCTCCTCTGGGAAACATTCCTGCAAATGCTGTACCCAAGCTTATTGAACATCGGTTACTATATGTAAAACCGATTGCGGTGTGTACTGGTATAAGTTTAATACGGAGCAGCCACCGTTCCAAAATGCAAAAATTCGGAAAGCATTCGCCTATGCACTGGACCGACAAACGTTGTTCGAAAACGTTTCGATGTACCATATTGCAGCATTGGGCGTAGTTCCGCCAACCATGAAGGTAAAAGAGATGCATTATTTTAAAGACAACGATGTCGAGACTGCCAAAAAGCTTTTAGCAGAAGGTATGATGGAAATGGGCATCAAGTCGTTACCACACATCACGCTTTCTATCAACTCTGGAGAGGGTCATGAGGTAATCGCCAGAGAAGTGTTGCGTCAATGGAAGGAATCCTTGGGTGTTGATGTTAAGCTGGAAGTAAAAGAATGGCAGGTTCATATCGAAGACATGCACGATGGAAATTATCAATTGGGTCGAATGGGCTGGCTGGCAGACTTCAACGATCCGATCAATTTTTTAGAGCTATTCAAGTACAAGGATGGGGGAACCAATGATACCCGATGGGAGAATTCCAAATACATCGAGCTGCTGAATCAATCCTCAATGGAAAAGGATCCGATCAAGCGGGAGAAAATCATGGAGCAGGCTGAGCAGATTTTAATGGATGAAATGCCGGTTATGCCTATTTACTACTACATCAACTCTTGGGTGAAACGCGAATACGTCCAAGATGTTGTTATTGATGGCTTGGGCTCCGTGGATTATAAATGGGCTTCTATTACGGAATGAAGGGCGAGCTTGCCCTTCTTTTTTTTTTCGATATCCCGGTCTAGTAGAACGATTGAAAGAAACCACCATTAAGGTGGCTTCACAAAGTGTAGAGAAACTTCATTTTTTGTTCAACGTTGAGAAAGGGATTATCCCTCACTCTTTACGCTAGCAATCAGCTTATCCGCACTTGTCTCATCATTATCGAACATAACCAATTCATGGAGGACGATATCATCAACCGATTGGATGGCTTTGGACATGGCGTCAGCCATACCTTGCATATCTGCATTTTGCTTGATATCGACATCTAATACCAGAACGATTTTCTTTTTCATAGACTACAGGCCACCTCGGATCAGAAAATGTGAAACGGAATCGAACAAGGGCTATTATAGCGTAAAAAGAGAAACTCAGTGTTCTTTATTTCAGGATACCGGGAGAAAGCAGCTCGCGCAAATGACCGATGTACGCAACGGGAGTGACCCCATGCCCCTCCATTTCCTGCTGGTCGCCTTGGTAAGCGATAAAAGATACGCCACCGTCTTGCGCCGCTTTCCCGTCAATCCAGGAATCTCCCACCATAACCCATTGCTCTGCCGAAATGTCGGGATATTGCTCGAGGATGAAATGGATGCCAGATGGAGAGGGCTTGAGCATCGTCATTTGCTCCCGACCAGCAATCTGATCGAAGGAATGGATAATTGCGGTTTCGTTCAAAGCTTTTATTGCAGCAGACCTGGCGTTGTTCGTCAGGATGATCAACGTGTAGTGCGACTTGAGTGCGTCGAGCACTTCTGCAGCTCCATCCTCCAGTGCGGCACCATGCATGCCTTCTGTTTCGTAGGCGACGATGGTATCCCAAATCGAGGCTTCGATCTCGTGAGTAATGCGGCCGGAATGACGCCCGAAATCGATGAGCTGAGAAGCAGAATGCTTTGTGTAATCCAGCTGTGGATCCATTAGCTGATGCTGAACCAACAAATCAAAGACTGCTTTTTTCATACCCGGAAAGTTGATCCGGGATTGCAAAAGGGTATTATCCATGTCAAAAATAATGCCCTTCTTTTTTGAAAGGATGTCGTGCACGTCTATCTCCTCATTTCCCTAGGAAGGCTTCTCATTATTACAGGACAAGATTCAAATATTCGGGTAAAAACCCGACATTCCTCTCTCCGTAGGCACTCTACCTATACGCTTCCAAATCTTGCGGGGAAAGTTTCGGTCTCCGGGCTTTTCACACCGGAAGGGGGAGAGAACAAAAAACGAGCACCTCCACAAGATCCGGTGAAGGTGCTCTGGCTATTAATCTTCCAGCTCCGTGATGATTTCATAAGCGAATTCTTCATCAGGTGTAGGAAACATCTGAAACTGATGCTGCTTTTCGATTTGGCTTTCGTCCAGATCAGAAATCGTGTATTTGACTTCATCCTGGTCAGGGTTTGGATTCATTTGGTTCTCGCGATCGCTCATGGATGGTCACCTCCTCAACACCTTAGTGTGTTCAAGGGGGTTTTGTCTTATTCTCTATTCCCTCAACATCTACATACCATCAATACATTCCCATCCGGATCTTTGAAATTAAACCAATGATCGTGTTCAATACCGGTGATCAGTTCCACGCCATTCTGCTTCATCCAGTCGTAGGCTGCCTGAATATCCACCGCATTAAAATGAAACAAGGGCGAATTTCTTCGTGTTTCTTCCTCAAAAATCCTGCTATCCAACACCAACCCCGAACCAGCTGTCATCGGAACCACGTAGAGGTGTCCAAAAAGAATATCGCCTTCTACCGGTAACCCGAGAATACGACAATACCATTCTCTCGCTTTTTCAATATCGCGAACTGGAACGAAGACGGTACCGATTTGATTCATGATCATCGAACGAAAACCTCCCAAGCCAGGTTAAGGCTCTTTTTTCTACCAAAAACTATTCAACGTCAATCACGACTTTCCTATAGTCTGCGTTCGGTTTGCCGATGATTTTTCTTGGCTCTGCCTTCCTTTTATTCCTGAATCATGTTTGGATGAGATGGACCATTCTGCCTCAGATTCAAGACCAGCAGAAAGGAAAAACAGCGTAGGCTCGGAGTCGACCGGCTTGCGCTGTTTTTTCTTCCTGTATCTATTCTTCCTCTACAACAATTTTTACAGCCTCAGCAATCGGTGGAAGGCTTCTCGTCATTTTCGGGCCATAGAAACCGAACACCTTTGCTCCCTTTTCTAGATCGTCAACCTGGATCGGCTGGTTGTCCTTGGTTCCAATGATTGGTGTATCGTCAGTCAGTGTCAACGTGATATGCTCCACAGATTGATCCGACAGCTTTTCTCCTTTGATGGTCAATTGCGTGTGTCCATCTGCAGTAGTCGTAACCTCAGTGACTTCTCCGGAGGTTCCCAGCATTTCCAGTGCGTCAGTGCTGTCCTTGACGACGATTTTTGTAGCACTTGTGATCGGCGGGAGGCTCGCGGTCATGATCGGACCATAGACAGTGCTGCACCGAGTGTCATATTCATTTTTGCGATGTTGTATTGATCTTCGCCGATCTTGATCATATGGAAATGAGGACCTTTGGTCAGCTCGATCGACTTGTTGTTTTGGTTCCAGCTAAGCTTGTAGCCGAGCTGTTCCGCGATGGTGCGTACAGGCACCATGATCTCGTCTTGCTTTTCGCTTACGTAAACAGCGGATTCCTCAGGAGAAAAGCCTTTTCCGTTAATCACCAAAAGAAAAGCTAGGCCTCCTTCTGCATAATCCTGAGGTAGATCTTGATTCGCCTTCAGAATTTGGATTCCCTGCGGATTGGACACAAATAATCATGTACGGCAGGGAGGCATTTCAACAGATCGGAAAAGAAGCAGCAGCCGCTCACGCGAAAAAAGCATTGATCATTACCGATTCCATCATGACAAAGCTTGGTTATGTCGAGCAATGTGGACAGCTCCTATCATCCCGCATATTGCCATTCCCACAACCGCAGGAACCGGCTCGGAAGCCACCGATGTCACCATCATCACGAACACCGCTACTGACGTCAAAATGATGATCAAGCACCCTGCATTCATGCCAACCATCGCCATCGTCGATCCTTACCTGACCTGCTCGGCGCCACCGCCTGTCATCGCGGCTACAGGCGTCGATGCTCTCTGCCATGCTGTAGAAGCGTTTCTATCCAGAAAGGCACATCCCATGACTCATACCCTTGCCCGATCCGCTATCACACATATCACCAGCTCCTTGCAACGCTCCTATGATGATCCGCATGATCTGGATGCCAAAGAGGGTATGTGCATCGGGTCGCTGCAGGCCGGCATGGCTTTTTCCAACGCATCTGTCACCCTGGTACACGGGATGTCTCGTCCAATCGGCGCCCTTTTCCATGTCCCACACGGCATTTCCAATGCATGATGCGCTAGCGAGTGGAAGCCCTGGAAACAATCCGAGAGTACCGTCGAAGGAAGAAATCGTGGAGCTTTACCTGACCTGCTACGATTACGCTTATTCGCTCGGCTAAAAAAGAACACTGCTGCTTAGGAACGATGAAGCAGCAGCGTTTTTTTCGACTGGCGAAACGTAAATGTCCATATTTACAATGGAATATACTGGATGTATAATGAAACAAACCGATCGGTCTTAAATTATGGAGGGTAGTTTTCTATGACGTATCGCAAGGGCGAACAAACCAAAGCCTTGATCGTGCAAAAAGCATCCACCTTGTTCAATTGCCAGGGTTATGCGGCATCCTCAATATCGGATATCATGCACGAGACAGGACTACGAAAGGGAGGGATCTACAACCATTTTCAAAGCAAGGAAGAACTGATGCTCAGTGCTTTCTCCTATTCGGTCGAAACCATGACCCATTATTTTACAGAAGCGTTGACTGGCACAAAAGGGTGCATGGAACGCCTGCTTGCCATCGCATCCGTATTCGAAGGGCTAGCCAAAGGTAAGTTCATGCCTGGGGGCTGTCCGGTGATGAATGCCGCTATCGAGGCAGATGATACCGATCCTTTGATGCGTCAGCAAGCCATTCATGCGATGGACCAATTGCTGGGAGCGATTCGTGGTGTGATCGAGTCTGGCAAAAGAAAGGGTGAGGTCAGGGAGGATGCAGATGCCGAATACGTGGCGGCAATGTTTATATCCATGCTCGAAGGAGCCTTGATGCTGAGCAAGCTATATGGTGATCCGGTGTATATGGAAAGATCCATCCGGCATCTGAAAGTATTTTTGACTGAAGAACTGGGTAGTTGATGAAGATAAAAAAGAAGCCGCAAAGGGCTTTTTTTCGGGCGAAAAAAGGACCGATCGGTCTTTAAAAATAGAAGGGGGCATAACGATGAAATCGAATCATAATGCAGTGATTGTGGATGCCGTACGCTCGCCAATCGGAAAAAAGAATGGAGCTCTGAGCCACACGCGCCCAGACGAGCTTGCTGCGCAGGTACTTCGAGCCTTGGTCGAACGAAACCGCTTGGACCCGGTACTTGTCGAGGATGTCAAAATGGGATGTGTCACACAGGTAGCGGAACAGGGCGGAAATATCGCTCGCCTGGCATCACTGATTGCAGGCTTTCCTGTGGAGGTTTGCGGGGTTACCTCCAACCGGGCGTGCGGCTCCAGTCTGGAAACCTTGAATCAGGCGGCACATGAGATACTGGCAGGCATGACGGATGTGGTGATTGCAGCAGGTGTCGAGAGTATGAACCGAGTAAAAATGGGCATTGACATGACACAACTAAGTGATAAACTCTTTGCCCAATACGAGATGATTCCACAGGGTATTTCAGCGGAACGCATCGCGAAGCAATGGGACCTGTCCCGCCAAGACATGGATCTTTACTCGCTGAACAGTCATGAAAAGGCTCTGCGGGCTCAAGCCGTCAATCGGTTTGCGCAAGAAATTGTACCTGTCCGTGCGAATACGGCAGACGGTCAACAGATGGACTTCCTCATGGATGAATCTCCGCGTGAAACATCCCTGGAAAAAATGGCAGCACTGAAGCCGGCTTTTTTACCGGAGGGATCGATCACCGCAGGTAATTCCAGTCCGATCAATGATGGAGCATCGGCAGTCCTGCTCATGTCCCGCCAACGAGCAGAGGAGCTGGGCTATCGGCCCGAGCGCGTGTGGTGGCTACAGCGGTGTCAGGAGTCGATCCCACGATCATGCTGACAGGCATTATTCCGGCTACGCGAAAAGTGTTGCAAAGGGCGAGGCTGGAGCTGGAAGACATCGACTTGTTCGAAGTGAATGAAGCTTTTGCTTCGGTCGTTCTCGCCTGGGAAAAAGAGATTAAGCCTGATCCGGCAAAAGTGAATGTCAACGGAGGAGCACTTGCACTGGGACATCCACTCGGTGCTAGTGGCACAAGACTGATTGCCACGATGCTGCACGAGCTCGAAAAAAGAGAAGCGCGTTACGGTCTTGCCACGCTTTGCATCATGCATGGGATGGCTGTAGCTACAATCATCGAGCGTGAAGGCTAAGTAAGTAGGGGTGAAACACGTCCCATATGCATAAAAAAGATGGCTTCTGTTGAATGCAGAAGCCATCTTTTTTTGCTGTATCAATACGACTGCAAGGGTAGCCTTCCAGACCGGATCAATAAAAAATCTTTTCTACCCCAAATGCTACTGCAATACTGATGAGCATGAAACAAATGGCAAACCCGACATTCCATCTCGTGATTAGGAAAGGGTTGATTCTAAGCTCGCTGCCCATCAGCGAAACCGACAAACTGAACGGACCGTACATAACCGTAGCCAATCCGCAGGTAATCAGGACGACTGCGAGTGGCAAGGTAGCGACATGCGGGAGAATCGGTACCAAAAACTCCGCCAATAACGTAAGCGAGATCAACGGATGGAAGCCGATGAATGACGTAAGCAAATAATACCCTGCGATCAGCAGATAGAGCAGGATCGGCGTCTCAGCGGCCTCCTGAATAATCGGCTGCAGGAACGACAGCAATCCGGAAATCGAAAGAACCCCGACAAAAAAGCCTGCACTCAGAAACATGAAAAAGTAGTCGGCCAAGCCTTTCGTTCTTTGCTTCCAATAAGGAATGGTTACACGAAGATAGCTCTTGGTTTTCTTGATCATCACGGACCACAGGATCGAGAAAGGGATCAGGAGCAGAACGACAGAGAAAAGAAAGCCTTTCTCCAGCGTTTGCTGAATCCAGGATACGACCAGCACGAAAACGATCAGCATGCCAAGCATCTGTGCCACTTTTTTATACACATTTTTGTAGTTGATCTCCTGGGCCAATTCAATCGTCAATGGCAGGTTTTTGTAAGTAAACCCCGAAATGGCAAAATCCACGGCAATCGCAATGACGACGATCCCGAGCACAATCGGTAGGATAAAATGATAGGAAGCTCCCGTAATGTCAATCGTACGGCTGACGAGAACCTCCATCGGACTCCAGGTCAGACAAATCGCATAGGCGCGCAATAGATTGGTGCAGAAATACTTGTTCTTCATCTCTTCGGAAAAGGCCTGAAGGGATGGCTTTAATGAACCGATCAATAGTGGGAGTGTCGCCATATTCAAAAACACACCGAGAAAGTGGCTGACCAGAAAACTGCGTTTGTAAATCGTCGTAAAGCGGGTGACACGATCGCGCAAAAGCTGACTCAAGCTCTTATCATAACGCCCAATGCGAATGAGCGAGTTGATAAAGGGGAGGACCAAAAAGAGCGAGAGCAGACCCAGCATAGATTGAAAGTGAAGGAAAAACGTGTGCCAGGCAAGGCCGTTATAAACAAATAAAATGATGCCTAAGGTAAGAAAGATGAGTCCAGTAACGCGGTACAGGCTATTGGTATGAAAAAAAGAGAAGATGAGCACGACGATTGCGATCACGCCAATCGTGTAATTGAGTGCCGGATGAGGCACAAACTGAGACAGCATGTACAGCGCGATCAAGGTTGAATAGAGTAGTGTACGCATGATGTGACATCCTTTCATAAACAAAACATTATCCGAATTCAGAACATTTTATTGACAACGCTTTCAACGAGAGAATATAATCCTATTAGATCGATCTAATCAACTCTGGTTGCCAAATGCAAGAATTCGGGTAGGGCATGGAAGAATCTCTCTATTCTATTAGATCGATCTAGTAAAGTCAACACGTCGTTTTCACGATCAAATGATGATTGGACTACAGGCAGGTCAGGATTTTTGATGACATGCTTTGGACGATCATATATTTTTTAATCATTGTTAGATCGATCTAATAAGAGTGGAAAACGAATCAAGAGCACAACTGATCTACAATCGACAACATGGTGGTGGGATAAGGTGTTGGAGTTATTTTTAAAGAAACCAAACGAAATGGAATTGAGAGACGTAGAAACGCTTCGCACACCTGTAGGGGACGAAGTGAAGATCAAGGTCATGTACGGGGGGATTTGCGGATCGGATCTGAGTGTCTTCCAGGGAAAGCTGAATCATGCCAAGTATCCGTTGCGTCCAGGACACGAGCTGGTGGGAGTCGTCATCGAAGCAGGAAGCAGCGCTGCCTATCAGGTTGGAACGAGGGTTGTCATTTTGCCAAATACGTATTGTGGCAAATGCGTTCCATGCCGCAGGGGCGAAACCAATATCTGCGAGAAAAAGGAATCGCTCGGAGTCACGGTGGATGGCGGGTTTTCCCAGGAATTTCTCATCTCCTCCAGGTATGTGATGGACATCCCAGACGATCTTCCTGATGAAAGAGCCGTCATTATTGAGCCCTTCGCAGTCGTTGTTCACGCCTTCAAAAAAGTGAACATTACAAAAGAAACCTCCGTTTGTGTCGTAGGGTGCGGCAACGAAGGCATGCTGGCTGCTGCACTGGCTTATCATTTGGGAGGTCGGGTGACAGCGATTGACATCAATCCAAACAAGCTGGAGTTCATTTCCAAGGTAGGAGAGATTCGCGCTGTTTTGCCAGAAGATTTGGACAATGAGACATTCGATGTCGTCTTCGAGGCTGCAGGTACCAAAAGCTCGGTCGAGCAGGCGGTACACCTGGTTAGACCCGGAGGAGCACTCGTGGTAATCGGGCTCGCGAAGGAAGCCAATCTGCCTGTAGCGCATGTGGTTCGTAATGAACTCACGCTGTATGGAACCATCATTTACAACTTTCCTGCTGATTATCGAGAAACCATTGAATACTTGCGTGACCCGACATTCAATGGAGCTTCCATCGTATCCAAGATTCTTCCCTTTACTAAGTATAAAGAAGCTTTTGAAAGCGCTTTATCAGGGGATTTTGGAAAGATTGTATTGGATTTCAATAATATTGAAATCGCCGATGGAGGACAGGAAGAGTCTACCGCTAAAAAGTAGCGGGTCACCATGCACATCAATTCACTGCTATGGAGGAGGGGGATCGGGGTGACCAGATCGAGATAAAAAGAGGATTGGTGTTTGGAGCGCGTGATTACAAGACAAAGAAAAAAAGATGAGGTGGATTTTGCATGAAAAAGTTCGTCATTTTCTCTGTACTTACCTGCATGTTGGCTCTCGTCGGATGTTCGTCGCAATCATCTAGTCCTTCAGCTTCTCCAACCCCTGCTCCTGCTGCCAATGGAGCCACGCCGGCAGAAACAGCTGCGCCGAAAGTGATGAAGCTGGCTGTTGTAACGGCGAAAGAACGTTCTTTAACGAAAGGATTGGAGAAGTTTGGAGAAATCCTGGAGAAGGAATCAGGCGGCTCCATTAAAGTAGAGGTTTACGCAGACGGACAGCTGGGTGGAGACCGTGCCGTTTTTGATGCCATGAAAGTGGGCACGATTCAAGGCTCGACCATGTCTAGTGGACCCATCGCAGTAGATGTCCCTCGATTCACTGCATTGGACCTGCCTTTCCTGTTTAAGGATGAGAAGACAGCCTATGAAATTCTCGATGGTTCGATTGGAAAAGAGCTGCTTGATGAACTACCAGCGGTTGGGGTCATTGGATTGAACTACTGGGAAAATGGCTTCCGCAATCTGACCAATGGAAAGAGAGATGTGCGGACTGTAGAGGATATTAAAGGATTGAGAATTCGGACTCTGGAGAATGAACTGCACATTGATATGTGGAAGGAAATGGGCGCCATTCCTACACCGATGGCATTCACCGAGCTGTTTACCGCGTTGGAGCAAGGTGTAGTGGACGGTCAGGAAAACCCGGCAGGCAACGTGACCTCATCCAAATTTTACGAAGTGCAAAAATACTATACGAAGACAGGCCACATTTACAATGCAAGCCCATTCTTGATCAGTAAAAAATTCTGGGATTCCCTCTCTGACAAAGAAAAAGAAATGGTGACCAAGGCTGCCGATGAAGCGAAGGACTTCCAGCGTCAATTGAACCAGGAAGAAACCAGGACGGCAGAAGAATATTTGAAGAATAGCGGCATGACGGTCACTGAGCTGTCTGCTGAAGAAAAACAAGCATTCTACGAAAAAGTGCAACCGATCTATCAAAAGTACTCTGCTCAATTGGGTGAGGATTTCGTGAAAAAATTGATGGATGCCAACAAGTAACGCTTTTGTGTGAAGGTCGAAAGGAGGACAAACCCTGATCCTCCTTTCGATGTTTCTACCCCCGATGTCAGCATCGTCATTTCTTCATAAGGAGGTAGCATCATGGAAAAAGCCCTGGCCGTTTTAACCAAAGTCACGAATGTGTTGATGGCTGTTTGCTTGAGCGGTATGGCCATTCTGGTCTTTTTGAACGTGGTATTGCGCTATGCTTTCGATTCAGGTATTACCTGGTCAGAGGAAATGTCTCGTTTTCTCTTCGTATGGCTCACGTTTCTAGGCGCGATTGGGGCGCTCAAGGACAACAGTCATTTGGGTGTAGACATGTTCATCAAAAAACTGCCATTGGTTGGTAAAAAAGTGGCGTTTGTCCTCAGTAACCTGATTGTTCTCTATGTACTCTGGCTCGTTTTGGATGGTAGTTGGAAATCCACCATGATCAGTACGAAAGCACTCTCGCCAGCAGTCGGCTTGCCGCTTTCCTACATTTATGGAATTGGAATCGTAGTGAGCATTGGGATGGCTATTATCGTCTTGTTCAATATGTATCAGGTCTTGTTTCACAAAGATGCAGTGGAGAGGCTTATCTCCATGAAAGGATCAGACGAGGAGGCAATGGAAGCGGTGGCAGCAGCGGAAGCAGCGGAAGAAACAGATGACTCACGCCAAAAATGGCATACGACGGGAGGTAGAGCGTAATGGCATTAGTGGTTTTTGCCGGCTCACTGCTTGGCGTCATGGCATTGGGAATGCCGATCGCATTGGCTTTGCTCGTGAGCGGAGTCGCTCTGATGATTTTTCTCGGCGTCTTTGACAGCCAGATCATCGCGCAAAATCTCATCAACGGAGCCAACAGCTTCCCCATGATGGCCGTGCCCTTCTTCATCCTCGCCGGAGAGCTGATGAATGCAGGGGGAATCTCCAAGCGCATCATCAACTTTGCCATGTCGATCTTCGGTCATGTCCGCGGAGGGATGGGCTATGTCGCGATTGTGGCCAGCGTGCTGTTCGCAGGCTTGTCCGGATCAGCGGTGGCAGATACGGCAGCGCTTGGAGCGATCCTGATTCCGATGATGATCAAGGCGGGCTACGACCGCAATCGCTCGACGGGCTTGATTGCTGCAGGTGGGATTATTGCCCCGATCATTCCTCCGAGTATTCCCTTTATTATTTTCGGTGTTTCCAGCGGTCTTTCCATCACCAAGCTGTTCATGGCTGGAATCGTGCCGGGATTGATGATCGGTCTCGGTTTGGTCACGACCTGGTGGCTGGTCATGCGCAAACAAGATGATGTCCAGGTTTTCCCTCGCAAATCGATGCGAGAGGTTTGGGGTGCCGCCAAGCAAGCGGTCTGGGCATTGATGCTGCCCGTCATCATTATCGTCGGAATGCGCATGGGCATTTTCACGCCTACAGAAGCTGCTGTAGTAGCTGCTTTTTATGCCCTGTTTGTAGGCTTTGTGGTCTATCGGGAATTGAAGGTAAAGGACTTGTACAAAGTATTGGTTGCCTCGGCAAAAACCACGAGCGTCGTCATGTTCCTTGTGGCAGCGGCGATGGTCACAGCCTGGTTGATCACGGTTGCCAATATTCCATTGGTTCTGTCGGAAATGCTCGCTCCACTGATTGATAGCCCTACTCTGCTCATGCTGGCGATCACGGCCGTCGTGCTGCTCATCGGCACAGCGATGGACCTGACACCTGTTGTACTGATTATGACCCCGGTCCTCATGCCGATAGTCAAACAGGCCGGTATCGATCCGATTTACTTTGGCGTCGTCTTCATCCTAGCGAACTGCATCGGACTGTTGACTCCGCCAGTAGGTACCGTTCTGAACGTGGCTTGCGGGGTGGGCAAGATCGGAATTGAGGACATCATGAAGGGCATTTGGCCTTTCCTGCTGGTGGAAGTGATCGTACTGCTTCTGCTGATTTTGTTCCCGTCGATCGTGACAGTTCCCCTTCAATGGCTGATTTGACAGGGTAGGCATATTTTGTAAAAGAACGGATTATTGCCTGTACCTCTGTTAGTGACAATGATAAAATGACTGTACTGTTGACAATAAGCGGCAAGCAGGTGATTCCTATCGTAAAACGACAAAAACGGCCGAGGGTCACGCTCCAGCAGGTGGCGGAACATGCAGGTGTATCGCGTGCAACCGCTTCCCTGATTGTTCGAGGCAGCACGAATATTTCGGAAGCGACCCGGAACAAGGTGCTGGAATCGATGCGCGAGCTGGGCTACGTATACGATCGAGTGGCAGCCAATCTGCGCTCGCAGCACTCGTCCACGGTCGGGCTCGTGATCACAGAGATCGACAACCCGTTCTTTTCTGAATTGCTGGTGGGTGTGCATCAAGCGTTGGACAAGGATGGATATACGGTCATTCTCGGAACTACATTCGATCTAAAGGCAAAACAGGATACATTGATCTCCACCATGCTGGAGTATCGGGTAGGCGGCGTCATCTTGAGCCCCGTCTCCAAAAGTACGTCATCGGAAACCATTGAGCGTCTCAGACAGTGGGATATACCCGTCGTTTTGGTAGCCAAAGACATCCCGCATGCCAACTGTGACTATGTCGGTATCGACAACGTAGTGGGCGGAAAAATGGCGGTGGATCACCTCATTGCGCTCGGGCATAAACGGATCGCCTTTTTGGGTGGACCTTCCGAATCATCTGCCTGGAGAGATCGTTATCAGGGGTATCTGCTTGCCCATCAGGAAGCGGGGATCGAGGTCGACCCATGCCTGCGATTGGAAGGTCCAGCCACGCGGGAAGGTGGAGTGGAGGTTCTGCGCAAGATCCTTCAATTTCCCGAACCGCCGACAGCCGTCTTTTGCTACAACGACGTCGTGTCGTTCGGGGTCATGCACGGCTTGAAGGAAGCGGGATTGACGCCTGGCAAGGATCTGGCAGTTGTCGGATTTGACAACATCAAAGAAGCGGCAATTTCCAATCCTAGCTTGACCACCATCGCCGCCACCCCGGAGCTGGTCGGGGCGAATGCTGCCGAGCTGTTGCACCAGCGGATTCGGGGTCTGGAAGATGCCCCTAGACGAATTATTTTGAAACCGCAGCTGGTCGTACGCGAATCGTGTACACCCTCGCTCAACTAAACAAATACAGGAAAACCTCCCTTTTCGACTTTTACAGTCTCAAGAGGGAGGTTTTTTTAATAAATATCATCTCGATTGGGTTGATAAATGTCCCAAGCCAGCTTTAACGATTCCACGATACGATCCGCCGCGGTCTCGGGGTCGATTTCACTGGTAGTAAACTGAGAATGATTGATCGAGTAGGCGTCTCTTCGTTTCATGAACAGCTCCTCGATTTCGTCGAGCGATTTATTTTGCAAAACAGGACGACTGTCGATGATCAGTGGAATGCGTTCCTTCCAGGATTCCCAAGATAAATCGAGGAAAAAGACCAGACAGTGAGACAAGCAGGCTTTTTTCACTTCTTCCTGCAAATACGCACCGCCTCCGAGGGAGATGATTTTCAGCCGGGTGCCTGTGCAAAGGGAAACGATCAGTTCTCGTTCCATTTTGCGAAAGCTGGCTTCTCCCAGCTTTTCAAAGATTTGCGAGACCGGCATCTGGTGGATTCGCTCGATTTCTTGATCGATATCAATGAAGTCACGATACAGTTTTTTGGCGACCAGCTGTCCGATGGTCGTCTTGCCCGCACCCATAAATCCGATAAAAGCGATATTTTTTTCTCGAATGGATATATCTATATTTTCAGTCATTCGTAAACTCACTTTCTACCTGTGGTCTAGTTGGTTACTGTTACGCTTTAAAGTCTATTATGATGCGGGAAAGTCCCTTGTGTCAAATCATTTCAACGAGCTGCAAACCTATCTTTCAAAATGCTTTTCAATAAAAATTTATTAAAAATTGACAATATTAGAAACACCTAATTATAATCAACTGTATCGATATACTAAATCGATATAGTATATCGATAAATTAAATCTTGATATTTACACGTTTTTTCAAAAGCAATGATAAGGAGTGCAAAAGTCATGAAACCACAACGAAGCACTTGCTTGGCCGCGATTGTCAGTGCGGATGAAGCCGTTTCATGGATTCCTTCAGGAGTTACAGTGGCGTTTTGTGGCGCTGGTGGCGGTTTGCTAGAGCCTACAACCGTAATCGAAGCACTGGCTCGCAGATTTAAGGAGTCGCAAGAACCTCGAGATTTAACGTTCTGGCATTCGACTGGCCTTGGTGATCGTGCTGATCGAGGTTTGTCCCCTCTAGCACTGCCAGGACTCGTAAAGAGAATCATCGGGGGGCATTGGGGGCAATCCCCTCGTCTGGCAGAGATGGCAGAAAACAATGAAGTCGAAGCTTATAATTTTCCACAGGGAGTCATGAGTCAATTGCTTCGCTCTGCTGCAGCTGGACATCCGGGAATCCTTAGCCATGTGGGTCTTGGCACGTTTGTTGATCCCCGTCAAAAGGGAGGCAAGCTGAATGAACGGACCACAGAAGAGCTCATTTCTGTCATGCAAGTGAACGGTCAGGACTGCCTGTTCTATCCGGCAGTGCGACCCGATGTTGCGATTATCCGCGGTACAACATCTGATACGGAAGGCTATATCAGCATGGAAGATGAAATCGCTTACTTGGATGCTCTGGCAATGGCTCAAGCCGCTCACAACAACGGTGGGATTGTGATTGCACAGGTACAAAGGCTGGTAAAGGCAAGATCTCTACATCCAAAATCGGTAAAAATACCCGGCTATCTCGTTGATGCAGTCGTGGTCCATCATGAACAGCCACAGCTGTATTCCGGTTCGGTCAATCGCTTCATGTCGGGCGATTACATGATGGAGACAGGTAATGTCATTCCGTTGCCATTGAATGAGAGAAAAGTGATTGCCCGTCGCGCTCTTTTTGAGGTCGCTGCCGGTCATGTGGGAAATGTAGGCGTAGGAATCTCGGACGGCATCGGAATCGTCGCGCGAGAGGAGGGGATTAGCGAGGATTTTACATTGACGGTGGAAACGGGGCCGATCGGCGGGGTGTCTGCTCAAGGAATCTTTTTCGGCGCTAGTGTCAATATGCAGGCAATGCTCGATATGCCAGCTCAGTTCGATTTCTACGATGGTGGAGGATTGGATGTCTGTTTCCTGAGCTTTGCCGAAGTGGATCAGGCAGGCAATGTGAATGTCCATAAGTTCAACGGCAAAATCATGGGGACTGGCGGCTTTATCAACATCAGCCAAAACACCAAGAAAGTGATCTTCAGTGGGACATTGACAGCTGGTGGATTGAAGACCGCGGTAGAGAACGGCGTTTTGCAGATCAATCAGGAGGGGCGCTTTCAGAAGCTGGTACCAGAGGTCTCTGAGATCACGTTTAACGGTCCGGATGCGTTGACGCGGGGACAGGATGTGCTCTACATCACAGAACGAGCGGTATTCCGTCTCACTTCTGATGGTTTGGAACTGATCGAGATCGCGCCGGGGATTGACCTTGAACGCGACATTATTAGCCAAATGGGATTCAGACCGCTGATTTCAGCAGATCTCAAAACGATGGATGATCGCTTGTTCCAAAACCAGCCGATGAATATTCGCGACGAGTGGCGCAGGTCAAAAAACGGACTATAACATTTTGAGGGGGAAATAAGATGAGTCATCAATTGCCATTTCAAGTAGGGGACACTTGCTCTTTTTCCAAGACCATCACAGAAAAAGAAGTGTATCAATTCGCGGAGATCACAGGGGATTACAGCCAGATGCACACCGATGAAGAATTCATGAAGACGACCAAATACAAAACACGGATAGCGCATGGCATCATTTCCCTCGCGATCGGTTCTACTGCATCCACGCTGATCCAGCTGCAGGCAAGAGCCAGTCTTCCCAGTGTCTCCTACGGTTATGACAGACTCCGTTTTATAAAACCTGTATTTTTTGGGGACACCCTGACTGCCAAGTATACGATTATCGAAGTGGACGAGGAGAATCTGCGAACGGTTGCAAAAGTGGAAGTGTTCAACCAGAAAGATGAAATCTGTACAGCTGCACAGCATATTTTGAAGTTTTTCCCTGTGGAGGGTTGATCCTATGCGCCATTTTCGCAAAACAACCAATTTTCTAATTACCTTGTCATTGATTCTGGCAGTGGGATGCAGTTCTCAAGGTGGTCATACAACGGGGAAGAGCGCTGACTATCCGAAAAAGACCATAACAGGTGTCATCCCTTGGGGAGCAGGTGGAGATACCGATTCGATCTCGCGAGCCATCGCTCCATTGGCAGAAAAACATCTGGGTCAATCCATCGTGTTAAGTAACAAAACAGGAGCAAACGGTGCGATTGGCTTGCAATACGTCGTCGATAAAAATGCAGATGGCTACCATGCTTACTTCAGTGACGAATGTTCAGTTCAACATGGTTCCCTTTGATGGCGGAGGGCCAGCTTTGACAGCTGTATTGGGAGGACACGTAGATGTGACGGTTACAGGTCTAACTGCTGCTATCGAGAATATGAGGGCAGGCAAGGTACGTATTCTTGCAGTGCTCAGTGAAGAGCGAGTAGAGCAAGTAAAAGAGATTCCCGCGATTGTGGAATCGGTTCCCGAAATAAAACAATACTTACCGTGGGGTCCTTTTTATGGCGTTTGGGTCAAAAAGGATACTCCAGATCCGATCAAACAGGTATTGACTGATGCTTTCTCCAAGGCACAACAAGATGCCGAGTTCCAGAATTTCTTGAAGCAAAGAGGAGCAGTTTCGATCGGATTGTCAGGCGTTGAGGCGGTTAAATTTTGGAAGGACTGGCAGTCGACGACGGCCTGGTTGTTGCAGGATGCAGGAGTGGCCAAAGTGAGTCCGGATCAGTTGGGGATTCAGAAAAAAGAATAATTGATCTTTAGAAAAAAAAGTCCTGCGCAGCTTTTTTCTTCTGGAAATGAGTCAAGCAGGGCTTTATCTTTGATGAAGAGTCATCCCATAGGAAAGGATACAGGCGAGGAGGCTACTGATGAAAATATGCATACTGGGTTCAGGAGCTTTAGGCAGTACGATTGGCGGCCAATTGGCAGAAGCGGGTTCACAGGTTACATTGGTTCGGCGTTCGCTTGAACATGTACAGGTGATGAATACAAAAGGTCTGACTCTTCGGGAACATGGCCGTGAAAGAACAGTGAAAGTGCACGCGGCTACGAGTTGTGAAGGGATGGAACCTGTAGACTTAATGATTGTACTCGTGAAATCTTATCACACCAGAGAGGCTATAGAGAATGCCCACTCGATTGTGGGGGAGCACACGATGGTGATGTCTTTACAGAATGGCTTGGGCAATGAAGAGATCATCGCCGAGGTCGTGGGCAAGGAACGCGTGTTGGTAGGCAGGACTTATGTAGGTGGCGTCATGCTGAATCCGGGCCATGTCAATGCGGGAACGGTAGGGAAAGAAACCTATATCGGAGAGATGGACGGCAGGATCTCTGAGCGGGTAAACCGAGTAGCTGAAGTATTTAATCATGCAGGCTTGGCGACCGCGGTCAGCTCCAATATCATGGGCATCATTTGGGATAAGCTGCTGATCAATATTGCCACAGGTGCCTTGTGTACAATCACGAGACTGCCGTATGGCGGGTTGTATAAAATGCCACAGCTGATGGAAACTGCGCTTGAGGCGGTAGCAGAAGGAATGGCTGTTGCAAAGGCAATGGGTGTTCAACTGTCCATTCGGGAGCCAACGGAAGCCTGGTTCAAAGCTTCGGAAGGCTTGCCTGATGATTTTAAACCTTCGATGCTTCAAAGTATCGAGCAAAGAATGCCAACCGAAATCGATTTCATAAATGGCTCCGTCGTCCGCTTGGGAGAGAAATGGGGGGTTCCCACTCCTGTCAACAAAACATTGGTGGCGAGTGTAAAAGGAATCGAATATGGGCTACAGTATCTCAAATGATTGGAACGACATCATTAATATTGAGAGGGGCAAACTTTCGTGTACTCAAAAAAGTCGTATGTGGAGCACGTAGCCTATTTCGTCAAGGATATTCATTGGCATATTGGCTTTTTTCAGGAGGCATTGGGAATGCCAGTCGTAGGTTATGATGGGGAAAAAAAAGACCCCAAGCAGGTTTGGCTTATGGGTGGCTTGCAACTCATCTCGGATCCGGGTTTTGTAGCAGGTGAAGGGCGCATGGGTCATATTGCTATCATAACTGAGGATTTGGAGCAGGCGCTAGAAGCGGTGTACACCTGGGGATGCTCGGGATTGCCAAAGGGACGTAACTGGGTTCAACTGCCAGATGGATTGGTTCTAGAATTGATTCAGGAAAAAGCTAACAGTGTCAATCAACTGCTTTCTGTCGAGGTTAGTTATGTTACGAAGTAAGTCCCATCTTCTTACGATTTCGTTTTCTTTACTTGCCTTTATTTTTGGTTTAGGATTAATTTGTGTCAAAAGAGAAGGAAGAAAGTCTTGAGTAGGTGATTGGAAGTCGTGAATAAGAAAAAACGGGCGCGCGTCACTCTGCAGCAGGTAGCGGATCATGCAGGGGTTTCGAAGACAACGGCCTCCTTAATCGTCAGAAATAAGGTTCAGAATATCTCAGAAGCTACCCAAAAAAGAGTTTTGGCCGCGATGAGTGACTTGGGATACGTATATGATCGGGTAGCAGCCAATTTGCGCTCTCAAAGCTCGTCTACGGTCGGGATGATTATCACAGAGATCGCAAATCCTTACTTTTCAGAATTGCTGGAGGGTGTACATCAAGAACTGGACAAGCACGGATATACTGTGTTATTGGGAACAACCTCCGAATCCGGGGCCAAGCAAGACAGTCTGCTATCCACGATGCTGGAGTATCGAGTGAGTGGTGTGATTCTCTGTCCAGCTACGAAGAGCTCTCTGGATACGATCAATCGACTAGAGAAATGGGGAATCCCAGTCATTCTCATCGGAAAAGAAATATCAGGTGCGGACTGTGATTACGTGGGTGTTGACTTTGCACCGGGCTCAAAAGTCGCTGTCGAGCACCTGATTTCTGCTGGACATCGCAGAATCGCTTTGCTTGGCGGGCCTACGGAAGCTTCTTCTTGGAAAGCAAGAAAAGAAGGATATGGTCAAGCCTTCCAAGAAGCGGGCTTGTCTGTTGACGAAACCTTGATGGTAGGTAGCCCAATGACAAGAGATGGCGGACTAAACGCGGTAAGGCAACTATTAAAGCATCCCGACCCGCCTACAGCCATTTTTTGCTACAATGACGTCATCGCATTTGGGGCTATGGTCGGTTTGCAAGAAGCAGGACTAACGCCAGGTCAAGACATCGCTGTGGTAGGGTTTGATAATCTCAAAGAAGCAGCTACTTCGATTCCCAGTTTGACCACGGTATCTTCATGCCCGCAACTGATCGGCACCTATGCGGCAGATTTGCTGCACCAAAGAATCATGGGTTTGGATATCGAGCCACAACGTATTATTATCAAGCCTGAATTAATCGTTCGCACTTCCAGCTCTTGGATAAAATCAGAAACGAACGAGTGATGTGTATGCGAAACCAAATATAAGTTGTAGACTGGAAATGTTTCTATAATCCGTCTGCAACTTATTTTCATATCGAGTAGTAGCAAGTAGCTATGATTAGAATGCACGGGAGGCGTTCAGATGGAGTGGCAGCAGCTTGAATATTTCCAAACCTTAGCCAGAGTGCAGAATTTTACCCGGGCAGCAGATGAACTGGCTTTGACTCAATCTGCACTCAGTCGCTCGATTGCCAAGCTGGAGGAAGAGATGGGGGTTCCCTTGTTTGAGCGCAAGGTTCGCGGCGTTGTGCTGAATCGGTACGGGGAGATTCTCTTGCCGTACGTAAATCGGGCGATGCAGGAGATCACACTTGCCAAGCAGGAAATCAAGGATTTGGATGATCCCTACAACGGAAGTATTTCTCTGGCGTTTATCCATACGCTTGGCTCCAGCTTTGTGCCTGATCTGATTGGCGTCTTTCGCGAAAAATTTCCGGGTATCGAGTTTGCGCTGACGCAAGACTCTACGAGAAAAATCATGAATCTGCTGGAAGCAGGGGAAATCGAGCTCGGGTTTTGTTCACCCAACGAGCAGATGAAAAACAAGCACATCGAAGCAGTAGCAGCGATGGAAGAGCAGCTCTTTCTCATCGTACCGAAGAACCATCGACTCGCTGATAGGACCGAAGTCTATTTGCGAGAGGTAGCGGACGAGCCATTCGTTTCCTACAAGCATGAGAGTGGGATTCGCGAAGTGATTGACAACCTCTGTCAGCAGGCAGGATTCAAGCCCAAGGTAACGTTTGAAGGGGTAGGGGATGCGACGATCGCAGGGTTTGTGGCAGCCAATTTTGGCGTAGCCCTGATCCCTTTCATCCCGGGATTGGATATGGACAAACTCTCTATTCTCACCGTTGCCGATCCGAATTGCAAACGAACCATCCAAATGGTATGGCGATCGGATCGTTATATGTCGCCTGCCCTCGAACAGTTCAAACGATTTATCGAAGAAAGCCAAAAGTTAATCAAATAAGACATTCCTAAAACTCATGGATTCCATGAGTTTTATTCATTTTATTACTGGCAAAACACCAGCTATACTGTGATCAAGAGAAGCGAAGAAGGATGGAAAAGGAAGTGAATGAGAGATGGGCCGTAGTGCTTTGGATGCTTATTCCAACGGAGATGTATGGTGGGATACCGAGATCAGCAGTATCAAGAAAAATGAAATCATCGTCAGAGGTTATCCGATTGAAGAATTGATTGGTACGCTCTCCTACAGCCAGATGCTTTATTTGCTTCTATGTGGAGAGGTGCTCAGCGAGAAAAAGGCACGCTTACTTGAAAGCGTTTTAGTAGCGGGAGCGGATCACGGTCCGAGAGCCCCTTCTATCGCTGCAGCTAGAATGGCAGCAACGTGCGGAATCTCTTTTAATTCCTGCGTCGCAACAGGCATCAACGTATTGGGTGATGTGCACGGCGGAGCCGCTGAGAAAGCCATGACCTTGTTTTATAAGACAAATGGGATTTTGGAAGCCGATCCGAAGCGTTCATTCAACGAAGTGATTGGGGAGCAGCTCGATCTGCTTGAACAGAACGGAGAAAAATTGGCTGGCATCGGGCATCAGCTGCATGACGATGACCCTCGCATCAGAAGATTGTATGCGCTTGCGCAAACGCTTGTGGAAGAGGGCGAAATCTCGGGAGCCTACCTGAAAATGGCGGAAGAGTTCAGACGCCAGCTGGAAGAGCGCAAGAAGAGAAAGATGACGATGAACGTCGATGGCGTGGCTGCAGCGATCCAGTGTGAACTGGCAATCCCTGCCGAGTCGGCCAAAGGTATCTTTGCTCTCTCAAGAGGGATGGGAATTGTCGCTCATGCTTTTGAGGAGCTGCAAAACCGAGTCTTGATCAAAGGTCCGTGTCCGAATCGGGACGACTTGGTCCGCTATTCTGGACCAGAGCTGAGACATTTAGATAAGCAAGACTAACCCCTTGCACTCGAAAAGGCAGAAACGAAACAACAAGGTGGTGAACATAAGCGAGTGCTGGAATTATATCTAAACAATCCATTCGAGATGGAGTTACGTGAAAGTGAAGCACTTCCCGGACCGACCGGAGACGAAGTGAAAATCAAACTGATTTACGGCGGGATATGCGGAACAGACCTCAATGTGTTCAAAGGTGGAATCAACTACGCCAAATATCCGGTGCGCCCGGGTCATGAATTGCTCGGTACCATCGTCGAGGCTGGAGAGGACGCACTGTATCCATCTGGAACACGGGTTGTCGTACAGCCGAACACCTTTTGCGGACGCTGTGTGAAGTGCAAAAAAGGGCTCACGAACGTCTGTCAGAACAAGAAATCTCTCGGGATCAACACAGATGGAGGATTTTCAGAAGAGTTTGTCATTTCCTCGCGATTCGTACTTCCTGTACCGGATGATTTGACAGATGAAAGAGCCATCCTGATTGAGCCTTTCGCAGTAGTGGTACATGCCTTGCGCAAAGTCAAGATCGACAAAGATGTTTCCGTAGCGATTGTAGGCTGCGGCAATGAAGGCAAGCTGGCTGTGCTTATGGCAAGCTACCTGGGAGCAAAGGTTACCGCCATTGACATCAACCCGTTGAAGCTGGAAAAGGTAGGGCGAATGGTAGAAAATATCCGGACTGCACTGCCAGACGAGGTGGCTGGTGAAACGTTTGACATTGTGATTGAAGCAGCAGGTACGCGTGCCTCGATCGAACAAGGCATGCAGCTTGTCACTCCCGGCGGTTCGATGGTCATGATCGGAATCACCTCGGAAGCACAATTTCCTGTTGCCCATGTCGTACGCAATGAAATCACACTTTACGGCTCGATCATCTACAACTTCCCGGATGACTTTTTGCAGACGATTGAATATTTGCGAAATGATAATTTTCAGGTTGATCCCGTAGTCTCGATGATCTTGCCGGTTTCAGAATATGAACAAGCATTTGAAAACGCTTTTTCGGGCGATTATGGAAAAATCATTCTCGATTTCAGGGGGGATCATAGCGAATGAAAAAGGAACTCATTTCTCATCAACTGGTCAAGTATTTGGAAGATCGCGGCGTGGAGCACCTCTTCGGACTGTGCGGACACACCAACATCGCCGTATTGAATGCCTTGGAAGAGGGCAGCAGCATCAAATTCATCAACACCAGACATGAACAGATCGCCGCTCACATTGCCGATGGCTATGCGCGTGCGAAAAAGCAGACGGCAGTCGTCTTGAGTCACTTGGGACCAGGGCTTACGAATGCAGCGACAGGCGTGGCCAACGCAGCACTCGATTCCATCCCGATGGTCGTCATTGCTGGCGACGTGCCTAGCCACTACTACGGCAAGCACCCGCACCAGGAAGTAAACCTGCACGCGGACGCTTCGCAATATGAAATCTACCGTCCATTCGTGAAACGGGCATGGCGCGTAGACCGCCCGGATCTATTCCCGCAGATTTTGGAAAAAGCCTTCCAGCTCGCAGAGAGCGGAAGACCGGGACCCGTACTCGTATCCGTTCCAATGGATATCTTTTCGATGGAAATCGATGTCGAACTATTTGAAAAGGTGAAGCTTCATACTCGCAAGCTGCACAAGCCATCGCTCGATCATGAGACAGCTAAACGGATCGTGGAGAAGCTCATTGCTGCAAAAAATCCCGTGCTGTATGTTGGCGGAGGCATCATGATCGCCGATGCGGCAGCAGAATTGAAAGAGCTGGTCGATCATCTGAGCATTCCTGTAGCTCACAGCCTGATGGGAAAAGGAGCGCTTCCTGACGACCATCCACTGACGCTGGGAATGACCGGCTTCTGGGGAACTACCTTTATCAACGATACAACTCGCAACGCAGACCTGATACTCGCACTCGGAACGCGTTTTGCCGAAGCAGATGCAAGCTCCTGGGAAAAAGAATACACCTTCGACATTCCGAAAACCAAGCTGATTCATATCGATATCGATCCTAGTGAAATCGGCAGAAACTATCCGGTAGACATCGGAGCAGTAGCGGATCTGAAGCAGGCCTTGACGGCATTGAATCGCGTAGCCAAAGAACTGCTGCCAGCGGGCAAGCAAAACGAGGAACTGAAACAGAAGATCGCTGCGAATCGCGCTGAATTCCAAGGATTGAACAAAGAGCATATCGAGTCTGATGCTTTCCCGATGACACCACAACGCATCCTGCAGGAGGTACGCGAAGTACTGCCGAGAGACGCTTTCATCACGACAGATGTAGGCTGGAACAAAAACGGGGTAGGTCAGCAGTTCCCGGTCTATGAACCAGGTACCGTATTGACGCCAGGCGGCTTGGCTACGATGGGCTTCGGTGCTCCAGCAGCACTCGGCGCCAAAATCGCCCAACCCAATCGAGTGGTGATTTCCCTGGTGGGAGATGGCGGCTTCGGACAAAACCCTGCCGTACTGGCAACCGCAGCGGAAGAAAACATTCCTGTCGTCTGGGTCATCATGAACAACTACGCGTTCGGTACGATTGCCGGTTTGCAAAAGGCTCACTTCGGTACCACTCTCGGAACGTTGTTCAAACGCGACGGCAAACCTTATTCGCCAGACTATGCGGCAATTGCAAGAGCTTACGGGGTCGAAGGCATCAAGATTGAGTCAGCGTCTGAATTTAAAGATGCGCTTGCAAAAGCTATTGAATCCAATAAACCCGTTGTGATCGACGTGCAAATGCAGAATATCCCAACCCCAACAGCGGGCCACTGGAATATCATGGACATTTATTCACCGGACAAGAAAGTTCACCACGTAGCGGTAGACGCATAACAGAGGAGGCAGGGAGACATGGGAGAGGTAAAAGTAAGAGCGACTGAATTGACAGAAGAACAACAGCAGGAGCTGGATCTGGCGTTTGAAAAGGCAAGAAAAGCGCTGGCGATCATCGAGACCTACGATCAGGAGCGAGTGGATCGTCTGTGCCAAGCGGTGGCGTGGGCTGTTGCAAACAAGAAAACATTCGCACGTCTGGTAGAGATGGGCATCGAGGAAAGCAGACTGGGTGATCCTGAGAGCCGCATGAACAAGCGATTTAAAATTCGCGGGATCCTGCGCGATGCGCTTCGCCAAAAAAGTATCGGAATCATCGAAGAAATCCCGGAAAAGGGCATTGTAAAATACGCGAAGCCGGTCGGCATCATCGCTTCCATCGTTCCGACGACCAACCCGGATCTGACTCCGGCAGGTACCGCGATCTATGCGATCAAAGCCAGAGACGTAGTTATTTATTCTCCACATCCGCGCTCCAAGAAAACGTCATTCGAAACGGTTCGCTTGATGAGAGAAGCGCTGGAGCGTGAAGGTGCGCCTGCTGACATCCTGCAATGCCTGACCAACGTCAACATTCCGATGACCAAAGCCTTGATGGCACGGGCAGATCTGGCACTGGCAACTGGCGGAAAAGACATGGTGAAGAGCGCGTACAGCTCAGGAACACCTGCTTATGGCGTAGGTGCGGGTAACGCAACCATGATTATCGATGAAACCGCAGATACAGCGGATGCTGCAAAAAACACCATGCTGAGCAAGACCTCTGACTTTGGTTCTGGCTGCTCCTCTGATGGCAATCTGATCATCAGTGACAAGATTTTTGACGACATGCTGGAGCAATTGCAAAAGGTCGGCGGATATTTGGCAAATGAAGAAGAAAAAGCAAAGCTGCGTGCTGTCATGTGGGACGACGAAGGACATCGCTTGCCGACCACAGTCGCTCTGGCGCCGCAAAAGCTGGCTGAAATCGCCGGGTTCTCCATTCCGGATGATCGTAAATTCATCATCGTCAGAGGCGACAAAATCGGAAAAGAATATCCATTCTCCGGAGAAAAACTGACGACTCTGCTAGCTGTCTACAAGTACGAGGGCGAGTTCGAGAATGCGCTGGATATGATGCGTGCGGTCTACGAGGTAGGAGGGAAAGGTCACTCTTGCGGAATCTACTCCTTCAATGATGACCACATCCACCGTCTGGGTATGGCTGCTCCTGTCAGCCGGATCATGGTACGTCAGCCGCAATCCAAGGCAAACGCTGGAGCTTTCAACAACGGGATGCCGATGACTTCCAGCCTGGGCTGCGGAACCTGGGGCGGCAATATCGTCTCCGAGAATGTGCACCTGAAGCACTATATGAACACAACTTGGGTTTCACGCCCGATTCCAGAAGACAAACCATCTGATGAGGAATTGTTCGGAGAGTTTTTCGATCCTGAGTTGGAGAAGTAAACCTGCTTTTTCCAAAAGACATCCACCATCATACGATTGGAGGAATAACCAAGTGGCGAAGCAATTTTCCTTAGCGTATCTGACTGTGCTAGGCTGCCCACCGGACGAGATGATTGAAATCGCGGCAAGAACTGGTTATGACTTCGTCAGTTTAAGACCCATTTACATGGGTCTTCCTGGCGAACCAAACTACTCGCTTGCTGATAATAAGGAGTTGATGCAAAAGACAAAGAGAGCGCTTTCCGACACGGGCATCAAGCTGCTCGACATCGAATTGGCAAGGATTTACGATGGCGTAGATCCAAAGCGCTACCTGCCTTCGATGGAAGCGGCTGCCGAGTTAGGTGGGCGTCATGTCCTGAGCAGTATCTGGACGGATGACCGCAATTTTGCCGTCGAGCGCTTCGCGGAGCTGTGCGATTTGGCAAAACCGTTGGGACTGACGGTGGAGCTGGAATTCGTTCCGATCGCCAGCGTATCCACGCTTGCAGGTGTACTTGATGTCCTCCATACAGTCAAGCGAGACAATGCAGGTGTCATGCTCGACATGCATCACTTCCATCGCTCGGGCGATAAAGTAGAGGATCTGGACGCCATCCCACGTGAATGGTTCCGTTTCTTCCACCTGTGCGATGCGCCAGTCGAGATTCCGACCGCCAAGGAGGAAATGACGCGCATTCTCCGCGAGGCACGCCTGTATGTAGGGGAGGGCGGCATCGATATTGCGAGTGTGGTAAACCGGATCCCGGAGATTCCATACTCCATAGAATTGCCGAACACCAAACGATCTCAGGAGCTGGGCTACGAGGAATTTGCCCGCCGATGCCTGGAGTCAGCGAAGGCGTATTTTGAAAAGCACCCGCGCACTAATCAAGAGTCTTTGTCGACCGATAAAAAAAAACTAATTGAAGTATAGGAGAAGCGATATGAAAAAGATATTGATGCTGCATGGAATCAATCACAACATGTTTGGCAAGCGGGACCCGAAGCAATACGGCACGGTCACGCTGGATGAGATCAATGCGAAATTGAAAGGGCTGGCTGACGAGCTGGGCGTCGAGATCGAGTGCTATCACTCCAATCATGAAGGAGAGATGGTAGAGAGAATTCACCAGGCTTATCAGGAAGAGAAGGATGCCGTCATCATCAATGCTGGCGCATGGACGCATTACAGCTACGGCCTGCGTGATGCACTCGCCATTCTTACGGTTCCGATCATTGAAATTCATATGTCCAACATCCACGCCAGAGAAGAGTTCCGCCATCACTCTGTATTTGCGGAGATCGCAAAAGGCCAAATTTGCGGCTTCGGGGTCGAAAGCTACCTGCTAGGTCTGAGAGCAGCTGTAGCGTCGATCGAGGAATAATCAGTTAAGTAAATCTCATCAATAAAATATTTACTTTAGAAGTAGAAAAATGTCGATTCTATACTATAATAGTATTTATAAAAATTTTTAAAACTATTTAAAAAGAAAAATGAAGGGGGAAAATGTATGTTACGCAAGACAGCTATTTCTGTAATCGCTTTCAGTATGCTGATGTTGGCGGGATGTGGTTCCCAACCAGCAAGTAATGCTAGCAATTCCAGCGCACCTCAAGGAAATGCGAGCGCACCACAAGAAAGCACCACCAACTTTCCGACAGGTACTGTAACCGGTGTCATTCAGTGGGGAGCAGGTGGAGCGTTGGACACCATGTCACGCAAAATCGGTCCTTTGGCTGAAAAACACTTGGGGAACTCCCTCGTTCTGACGAATAAACCAGGTGCGACTGGCGCCATTGCCGTACAGTATGTTAACGATAAAAAATCCGATGGACACAACCTGCTGTTTGCAGCAGAAAATCCTGCGCTTTACGGGGTCATGAAGATTTCTGATGTGGACTTCAAAGATTTCTACCCTGTAAACATCCTGGCTCGCGGGATCGCAACAGTGGTTGTTCCGGGGGATTCCAAATACCAAACGCTTGATGACCTGATCAAGGATGCACAAGCAAACCCTGGCAAAGTCAAAATGGCTTCTACTGGACCAGGAGGACTGCCTTTCACGGTCACCACGATGCTCGGTACTGTAACGAATACCCAGTACAACATGGTTCCATTTGATGGAGACGGACCTTCACTGACTGCACTGCTCGGCGGACACCTCGATGCAACTGTTCTGGGATTGCCTGCAGCGATTGAGAATGCCAAAGCAGGAAAAGTTCGCGTACTGTCTGTAATCAACGACGAGAGAATCGACGAGCTGAAAGATGTTCCAGCAGTCGTAGAAACATTGCCAGATATGAAAAAATACCTCCCATGGGGACCTTTCTATGGTGTGTGGGTGAAAAAGGATACACCGGATGACGTGAAAAAATATTTGGTAGACGTTTTTGCTAAGGCACAGCAAGATCCAGATTTCCAAGACTTCCTGTCGAACTCGGGTGCGATCTCTGTAGGGATCTCGGGTGACGAAGCCGTGAAATACTGGATGGATTGGCAATCGACTACGGCTTGGTTGCTGCAGGAGGCAGGAGCTGCAAAAGTAAGTCCGGCTGATTTGAACATCGAGAAAAAGAATTAGGTGATGACATGGTAGCGGGAAAATATATTTCTACACTCCTGATTGTACTCAGTCTTGCAGTTGTAGTGTTATCGTTTAACATCGAAGAACAGGATGTATTTGACCCTTCCTCTCCTTCCTTTTTTCCTGCGTTAGTTGGCGTTGTCATGCTCATTAGTGCTCTTATGATTGCCAGAAGAGGGATTCAATCTCCCTCTTCTGCGCAAGAAGAGACGAAGCAGCATGTAGCGGTTGAAGGAAACGACGAGGAAGAACCTGAGAAAGAGATGTATGAAAAAGAGAACATCACCCAAAAAGGGATCAATATTCGATTGATTTTATTCACTGCCCTCGTTGTTCTTTTCGCCATCCTGATGAATTATATCAATTTCATGGTTCTCTCTTTCTTGTTTCTCTTTGGATCGATGCTTCTGCTCAGCAGAGAAAAAATGCTTCGCAGCTTCATCGTTTCCCTGATTGTTTCGGTAGCGTTTTATTATACGTTCGTCCATGTCTTCCACATTGTGTTTCCCTAGTTAAGGAGTGTTTAGCATGTTAGATCAGATACTAGTACCCTTCTTGGATATTCAACTGCTGATCCTGATCGCCTTGGGAACCCTTTTTGGTGTCGTGAAAGGACTTTTGCCTGGGCTGTCTGTTACGATGGCAGTTACCCTTCTAGTTTCTTTGACCTATACCTGGGAAACGATTCCCGCGATCGTGACGATGATTGCCGTGTTTTATGGCGGAGTGTACGGAGGCGCGCGCTCTTCTATTCTGATCAACGTCCCTGGTTCGGCTTCCTCGCTGGCACATACTTTTGACGGATATCCGTTGACGAAGAGAGGAGAAGCAGGGGTCGCCATCGGGATCACGACAATTTACGCGGTGATTGGTGGCGCGATCGGACTCTTGTGCCTCGGGGTAGCAGCGCCGTTTCTGGGTGAGCTTGCTTTGGGATTTGCTGCACGCGATTACTTCCTGATCATGTTCCTCGGCCTGCTCTTGGTTGGTGGACTCAGCGAAGGCTCGATGGCCAAAGCCATTTTCGTGGCAGGTGTAGGTGTAACGCTTGGAATGGTGGGGATGGATTCCCTTACCGGTGTAGAACGCTTTACTTTTGGAAATCTGGAGTTGAAAAGCGGGATTAACTATATCGCGTGTATGCTAGGTTTGTTCGGATTGTCGGAAGTCCTGATTCAGCTGCACAATCTCGGAAAAACCAAAGCGGATGTCATTATTGGAAAAGTTCTGCCTCCACTCATCTATCTGATCAAGTTTTTGCCTCTCACTATTCGTACAGCCATTATCGGTGTCGTAGTCGGCATTCTGCCCGGTGCCGGTGGGGAAATCTCTTCCTTGCTCGCCTATGACCATGCCAAAAAGACAGTAAAAAATCCGACCCGTCCATTTGGTAAAGGTGCCTATGAAGGCCTGGTCGCACCAGAAGTAGCAGTAATGTCTACAAACGGTGGCGCGATGATTCCGATGCTGACCTTGGGGATTCCGGGGGATGCGGTTACCGCGGTTTTGATCGGTGCCATGACCATTCACGGCTTGAAGCCAGGTCCGATGCTAATGGTGGAAACCCCTGAATTGTTCTGGATCATTCTGGGTGCTGCACTCGTTTCCCTCATCTTCATTGTTATCTGGGGACTCTCTGCGATTTCTTTCTTCGCCAGAGTCATCTTGATCCCTAAATACGTATTGATGCCGATCATCGTGTTCTTTACCGTCATTGGTTCGTACGGGATTAACAATAGTGTCGCAGATGTGTACTGGATGATCGTCTTTGGGGTAATCGGTTACTTGCTGAGACTGTATAAGTTCCCGACTGGACCTATGGTCTTGGGGATTATTCTCGGACCACAGATGGATGTGTACTTGCGAAGAGCGATTATTACTGAGGAAGGCAGCATCTGGGGCTTCGTATCCAGCTTGTTTATCCATCCGATCAGCTTGATCCTGACTCTCTTCGTTCTGTTTACCCTTTTCTCGCAGACTGCCCTCTATAAAAAAGTGAAGGGCCAACTGCTCCAGAAATTCTCGAAAAAATCAGCTGATGTCTAAGGTTAGAGTGCTAAGATGCAAGGAGGTGGTAAAGAGTGAAAACGATCTTCATCCCTGGTTTGGACAAATCCTTTTCGAAGCTCATTCTGGGAACATCGGGTCTGTCTACCGATCAACAGGTTGCGTTTGAGATGCTGGACACGTTCGTTGCCCTTGGTGGCAACACGCTCGATACCGCTAATCTCTATAACCGGGGAAAAAGTGAACAAATGATCGGGCGCTGGATGCAAGCGCGAAACAACCGTGAACAGATGGTTATTGTAGATAAAGGCGGACATCATTTTGTGGCTGAGGATGGGACTCACGATGCATCTGTGAACAGGGTGAATCCGGAGGAAATCACGAAAGACATGGTAGAAAGCATGGAGCGGCTACAAGTAGACTATGTAGACGTGTACATGCTGCATCGGGATGATCCTGCCGTTCCTGTAGATGCATTGATGGACATGCTGGAGAATCATATCCGTGCTGGTCGAATCAGACGGGCGGGTGTATCGAACTGGTCCTATAAGAGAATCGAGGAAGCCAATCAGTATGCGGATCAAAAAGGATATCATCGCTTGCTGGTGAACAGCCCATCCTTCAGCCTAGCGAAAGCGAACGAACCCAGGTGGCCTGGAACGGTCTATATCGATCAGGAATACGAGCAGTGGCATCGAAAGACGCAAATGCCGATGCTGTCCTGGGCGTCACAGGCGAGTGGCTTCTTTACGGGTCGTTTTGCACCCGACATCACTGACAACCCTGACATGGTACGTGTATACTACAGTGAAGCAAACTGGGAGCGATTTTCGCGGGCGAAAGAATTGGCAGCACAAAAAGGAAGCCGTTATACCGCGAATCACATCGCCCTGTCTTATGTCTTGAATCAGCCATTTCCCACTTGCGCTGTAATAGGACCGCAAAATGTGGAGGAATTAAGAGACTGCTTCGTCGCACTGGAGCTTCCATTAAGTGAAGAGGAAGTCAGATGGATCAATCTCGAATGACCGTACGAAAACGTATAGCGCTAGTGTGAAATACCCCCAACCTTGCTGCCGGTTGGGGGTATTGTTTGATCTAGGCTTGTTTGAAGGATACAGAATCCAGTATATAATCCCGAAAAGCCATGACGGCAGGGGGATGGTAGGTATGCTTGAGCAAGGCGAGAACGGTCGGCTTTTTGATCGATTTCGTCAATGCGATGGTAGAAACCTTATCGTTGTCGCTCGATATCACTCCTTTGGAGGAGACGAGGGAAACCCCCATCTCTTTGCTGACCAGGTCAAACCGCGAGTACAGGCTGCTGCTTTCGCAAACGATATCCGGATCAAAATTGGCGTCTCGACAAGCTTGCAAGGCTAAATTGTACGCGCTGTGTGTTCGACTCGGAAAAATAAACTTCTCCTGGGCTGCTTCGGCCAAGTCGATTTTGTCTCTTTGGGCCAAAGGGTGATTTTTGGGGGTAACGAGAACCAGGTCATCATCAATCAGCTCGTAAATATCAGCTGTTGTTTGCAGATTCATTTCTACAGGAGGGGTAATGATGGCGATATCGATTTGGAGCGTTTGCAGCATTTCCAACAGTTTGTAGCTACCTTCCTCCACAATCATGATGTTCAAGCCAGGATAATCCTTTTGAAAGTTCACGATGATATTGGCCAGATTGCTCATGGAGTTGATCGCACCGATTTTGATTTTCCCTTTTGAAAGACCCGCGTACTCTTGCATCCGATTTTTGGCTCTTTCGATATCCGACAAGATTCGCTTCGCATAAAAGATAAATTCTTCTCCTGCTGGAGTGGGTCTGACTGTACGGGTCGTCCGATCGAAGAGCTTGACCCCCAGTTCTTCCTCTAATTTCGTCACTTGCTGAGAGAGTGTTGACTGCGAGACACAGATCTCTTCTGCCGCACGTGTAAAATGATTGTGCCTGGCAATTTCAATGACGTACTGTAACTGATGCAATTCCATAAGGACACCAGCTTTCTATCTATTTATGGTTATTACTTATTAATACTTTGATTATACAGATTGAATTTTATAAATAATAGGGCGATACTGTTCTTAATTCATGAAATTTTTGATCATTAATAGTGAAAATGAAAACGCTTATTTTCGCAGACAATCAGGAGGTGGCAAATAAGCATCAGGTAAGTGGTGAGTGAAGAAATTTTACTAAAGGTATAGACATGAGGTGGCAGACACAATGTTTGAATCGGCAGTAACGGAGTTGGGTTTTAAATACGGCGGCGATCTGCATACGGAGATCCTGGTGATGGGTGGCGGTTTCGCCGGGATTGGGGCAGCTGTAGGGGCAGCTAAATGCGGGGCAGAAGTGCTTCTCATCGAAAAATACGGTTTTCTCGGCGGAATGGCTACTACCGCCGCAGTGAGCACGATTTGCGGCGCTTATTCGGCTGATAAAGAAAGCAAGATTATCGGCGGGGTAAGAGACGAGCTGTTCCTGGAGCTCGGCAAGCTGGGCGGAGCGAATGAAGGCGTTGATTTTGGGCAGCATCGGGCAGATACGTGCGACCATCACTTACTCAAAGTCGCCATTGACCGCTTGTTGGCCCATTATGAGAAGATCCAGCTCCTGCTGCATACACAAGTCATTGGCGTGAAAAAAGAAAGCGGAAACATCCAATATGCTATCATTACGAACAAAGAGGGAGTCTTCCGCGTATTCGCTCAAAAATTTGTGGATTGTACGGGAGATGCAGACGTTATACCGATGGTAGACGCCCCTTATGTAATTGGCAATGAAACAGGGCAGGTACAAGCAGCGACGACCATTTTTAAAATGGGAGATGTCGATTTCACGGAAGCAAGGACGTTCACCCGTCAGCAATATAAGGATTTGGCGCAAGCAAGCATTGACAAGAGCGAGTATGCGTTTACCCGGACTTCAGGGGTTTATATGGAATCTGCCGTAGGCAATTCGGTCATTGCCAACTTGAACTGGATCACTTTTTCAGCCATCGATGCCAAACAACTGACAGAAGCCGAAATCGAGGGTAGAAGATCCAGTGTGGAGTACAGCAAGTTTTTGCGAGATAAGGTCCCTGGCTTCAAGGATTCTCATTTGAGTGAAATCGCTACGCAAATCGGCGTCAGAGAGTCGAGAAGAATTGTAGCTGACTTTGTTCTGACAGAGGAACACGTGATGCAGGGAGCCACGTTTGAGGACGGGATTTGTTGGGGGGCTTGGCCAGTCGAATATCACGATGCTGCCGAGAACAGGACCATCAAGACTTACTTGAAGCAAAACTACCAGATTCCGTATCGGACGATGATTCCTGGGAATGTCGATAACCTGCTTGTCGCAGGAAGATCGATTTCCACCACACATTTTGCCAATGCCTCCACAAGAGTCATGGCCATCTGCATGGCGATCGGACAAGCGGCAGGCGTTGCGTGTGTGTTGAGCATGCAGGATCAGGTACTTCTAAAAGATATCGATACAAGCAAATTAAAGAAACAATTATGCGAGCAAGGCGCAATCATTTAATCATTGATTAGGGGGAGAATGTTCATGTTTAAACAAAAAAAGCGTTCACTATGGAAAAAGGGAGCAGCTCTTTGCTTGCTGACAAGCATGCTTCTCGTGTCCGCATGCAGCAGCGGCCAGGGAGATAGCGGACAGCCACAATATCCGACCAGACAAATCGAAGGTATCGTTCCTTTCGGAGCAGGTGGCGGAACGGATCTGGTAGCACGAGCGATTGCAACAGTAGCTGAAAAACAGCTGGGTCAATCGATCAACATCACGAACAAACCAGGTGCGACAGGTACGGTAGGGACAAAGTACGTTTTTGACAAAGAAGCAGATGGCAATACCTTGCTGTTCGCAGCAGAAAACCCGACCGTTTATGGTGTACTGCAGCTTTCAGAGCGCAGCTTTGAGGAGTTCTATCCCGTTCACATCATGGGCCGCGGGTTGGCTGCCATTACTGTAAACGAAAGCTCGAAATACAAAACCATGACCGATCTGATGAATGATGTAAAGGCGAATCCTGCCGATATTAAAATGGGGACGACTGGACCGGGCGGACTGTCCTACATGGTAACTGCAATGATCAGTCAGAGTGAGAACGTTGAATTCAACATGGTTCCTTTTGATGGTGAAGGCCCAATCGTTACAGCGCTGCTCGGTAACCATATTGACGTATCGATCGTCAGCTTGTCGAAGGCAATCGAAAACGCGAAAGGCGGGAAGGTTCGCGTCCTGGCTGTCGTAAACGATGCAAAGGTAGAAGAGCTTCCAGACGTGCCAGCCATTACCGATGAATTGCCAGCTATGTCGAAGTACATGCCATGGGGACCGTTCTATGGCGTGTGGGTGAAAAAAGAAGCGCCTGACTACGTTAAGCAAACGTTGGAAAAAACATTCGCAGAAGCTTCCAAGGATGCTGATTACCAAGCATTGCTGAAAAATTTGGCAATTATCCCGATGGGCATCAGCGGGGAAGAGGCGGAGAAGTTCTGGCGCGAACAGCAGTCGATCTCTGCTTGGCTGCTACAGGATGCAGGTGCAGCGAAAGTAAGCCCTGAAACCTTGAACATCCCTAAGAAACAGTAGTGTTCTAGTAAAGGTACAAGTTCAAGTTCCACTGTCATTTTGCAAGGAGGGGTAGACGCTATCCCTCTTTGCAAATATGATCATTGTCAGGAATTTGGCTGGCATCGGAACGATTGGAAAGGAGCAAGCTTATGGTGGCCGATCGTGTCGGAGGTTTGATCAGCATCATCTTTGGTGGGCTTTCCCTCTACGAAGCTTTTCGATTATACCCTACCAGGTTGAGTTTTTACGTCGGGGACCACATCATGCCGGGCGTGATCGGGATCGGATTGATCGTGCTTGGTTTACTCGCGGTCTTTGTAAAAGGGCAAAGTTTTAAAGTTGAATTCCCTGACCGTCAAATGCTGCGGAAAATTATCGGCATTTTTGGCGTTTTATTGGGCTATTGTGTTCTACTCTATTTTCTAGGCTTTGCCATCGGAACTTTTATCATTTCCATCGCGTTATTTCGGATTATCGGTTCCTACAATTTTCGTAAATCGGTCATCTTCTCTGCGATTCAGACGGTATGTGTATACGCAGTATTTGTCTACTGGCTCGATATGCCATTCCCTGCTGGGATATTCAACTTGTGATTCAGGGGGTGACTTGTAAATGGAAACATTAAACCTACTGCTAGACGGATTTTCGGTTGCCTTATCACCGATGAACATCATGATGGCGCTGTGGGGAGCATTGATTGGCACGCTAGTAGGCATGCTGCCGGGTCTTGGACCGACTTCCACCATTGCGATTTTGCTGCCGGTCACCACCGTTCTTGGGCCGACAGAAGGGATTATCATGTTGGCGGGGATCTATTACGGCTCCATGTACGGGGGGTCGACTACCGCCATATTGCTCAATATTCCAGGTGAGGTATCCGCGGTTCCTACATCCTTGGATGGGTATCCGTTAGCCAAACAAGGCAGGGGCGGACCGGCGCTTGGCATTGCCGCGATCGGTTCCTTTGTAGCCGGAACGATGGGTGTCATTGGCCTTGTTTTCTTCGCTCCTCTGCTTGCCGATCAAGCATTGAAATTCGGTTCGCCCGAATATTTTGCCTTGATGTTCCTGGCGTTAACGGTCATCGTCAATTTGGCTGGCGCGTCTTTGATCAAAGGCTTGATCATGGGACTCTTTGGCTATTTGCTCTCCATGACAGGGGTTGGACTTACCGGTGGTCAGGTGCGCTTCAGCTTCGGAATCGAGCCATTACAAGCAGGCATCGATATCATCAGCGTCGTGATCGGTTTATTCGCCATTTCGGAAGTTATCAAAGGAATGGAAGAGAACACGAAATCGATTGCTGTTGGCAAAATTACCAACATTTATCCCAAGTTCAAGGAAATACGCGAGAATTCCGGAGCGATGTTCCGTGGAGGTTTAGTCGGTTTTTTCCTGGGGCTCTTGCCGGGATGCTCCGCAGCCGTTACAACCTTTTTGGCCTATGACCTGGAGAAAAAAGTATCAAAACACCCAGAAAGATTTGGTCATGGTGAAATGAAAGGGGTTGCGGCCCCTGAAGCGGCGAATAATGCAACCAGCTCATCGGGTTTTATTCCCTTGTTTGCTCTGGGGATTCCAAGCTCAACCACATTAGCCGTTCTGTTAGCGGGCTTCATGATTAACGGGCTGACGCCAGGACCTACTTTGTTTGAAGAGAACGGTGAATTTGTATGGGCAGTTATTGCCAGTATGTTCGTCGGCAACGTGATGCTGCTGGTCTTGAATTTGCCGTTGATCGGGCTGTGGGCGAAATTGACCAAAATCCCTTATGGCATCATGGGACCTGTCATTTTGATTCTCAGCTTTGTCGGGGCTTATTCGATCAATAACAGCTTGTTCGATGTCTTTATCGCCATCATTTTTGGTGTCATTGGCTATTTCCTGAACAAATATCGTTGGCCGGTCGTTCCATTGCTCTTGGCCTTTGTTTTGGGACCCATGTTTGAAAAATCGTTTATCCAGTCTATGGCGATGTCGAAAGGAAGCTTTGCCATTTTCTTCACAAGACCGATTTCATTGACCATCTTCCTGTTAGCCATCGTTCTGTTCGTCCTTTCTATTGTGATGATGAGACGGACAAAATCACGGGTAAAGGATGCAGTGGGCTCTGATGTAGAAATCACGGAGTAATCATGTACAGCGTTTCCCATTTCCCACTTGCGCTGTAAACGATCGCATCAGGTGGATGAATGAAGAGACTGCTTCGTCGAGCTCGTATGACGGATCAATCGCGAATAGCCGTACACAACGAATAGCGCTGGTGCGAAATACCCCCAACTTCTCATGGAGTTGGGGGTTCTGATCTTTGTATGGAAGGGGCCGCTACAGAGGATCTTGAACGCTAGCTTATCTTTGAAAAAATTCGACCCATTCACCTTCCGGGCCAAAAATGAAAAAGTAGCGGTAGCCATTTGGCAGAGTGACGATTTCTTTGTCTACGAACTGCGCTCCGAGCCATTGGTGTGGGTGATTTTTCCCTTGAGTTCAAACCCGACCACCGTTTGATAGAACGCGATCGCTTTCTCAAAATCTTTCACTACCATTCCCACGTGATCCATGCGCTTATTGGCCATGTATTCCGCCTCATCTCTTTGTAGATTATTTCCTTTATTAAAAACCCTATTAAACATAGTTGTAAAGTAGATGTTCTGAAAGGAAAGAAGGCGAATAATCGGTAGTTTATGAAAGATTTTGTCTACTGAATTAAATAGACTAAATATTCAAATAATAATAAAATGTTGTTAAATCTGTCGAAAAGGTGGGACGTTGATGAAAGGCGATACTGGGAAAGAGTCATTCGAAGAGTCTATATCCGTGAGTCCAGCACATAGCGATCATGGCAATGATCAGGCTGATTGGGCAGACGCCCGCTCTTATTCACGCAGAGAATTTTTAACAAAAGCGGCCATGCTGGGCTTGGCGGCTGCTGTACCGACCAGTCTAATCGGTGTCAGTGCTGCGAGAGCAGAAGAAGCACAGGGCACGAATGTCGCAGCAGCAGCCCCCATGTCGGGAGACCTATTCAAGACAGGCGGTACCATCGTGGATGTACCTGGAGTAAAAGTCGGGCAGTTGCAGGATTTGAGCGCTATGACGGGCTGCACAGTAGTGGTGCTGGAAAAAGGGTCGGCTTGTGGAGTAGACGTTCGCGGCTCGGCTCCTGGAACGAGAGAAACGGATCTTCTCAATCCCATCAATATGGTGGAAAAGGTAAATGCCATCGTATTGACTGGAGGCAGTGCATATGGTTTGGACTCAGCAAGCGGGGTCATGCGTTATTTAGAAGAGCAGGGGATCGGTCACAATGTCGGGGTGGGAGTTGTCCCCATCGTTCCTGCTGCGGTGATTTTTGACCTGTCCTTTGGCAGCGCCAAAATTCGACCGGATCAGCAGATGGGCTATGAAGCCGCCAAAATAGCCAGCAAGGATCCGGTCAAACAAGGAAATGCAGGGGCAGGGACAGGCGCAACAGTCGGAAAGCTTGCTGGTGGAAAGCGAGCGATGAAAGGGGGGCTTGGTTCCGCATCGATTCAGCTGCCTAACGGATTGGTGGTGGGAGCGGTGGTTGCAGTCAATGCAGTGGGACAGGTACAGGATCCTGTATCCGGTGAGATTTTAGCTGGAGCCCGCGATGATTCTGGAAAAATTCGCGATGCGCTTTCCTGGATGATCGAGCAGGCTTCTCCTCCGGTACCGAGCGGCACGAATACGACGATTGCGGTAGTCGCAAGCAATGCCAATCTAAACAAGACCCAGGCCAACAAAGTAGCCCAAATGGCGCATAACGGCCTAGCGAAAACGATTTTTCCCGTCCATACCATGAGCGATGGCGATACGGTTTTTGCTGTTGCGACTGGAGGAGTAGACGCTTCCGTCAATCTCGTGGGGACCTTGTCCGCGGAAGTATTGGCCGCTGCAGTCGTGAATGCAATCAAAGCAGCCGAGGGAGCTGAAGGGCTTCCGGCTTACCGGGATCTTACATAAAAAGCTGGTGCCTATTTTGCAAGGGCGAGTAGGTCTGCATGCTTTTTCACATCTCGGGATTGTGGGATTGGGAGAGTTCATCGTTTAAAATACCTTCGATTGGGGTATAGAATGGTGTACGCTGTTTAAGGAGCATTTGGATTTTTGTAATTTTATGCAAAGTTTAGCATATAAAATACATTTTTATGGCTATTCAACTGATTAAGAGGGTCCCCACCACATTCATTTTCAAGGATGTCCAGCCCAGTAGTGCTGGGCTTTTTTTTATTTCTTCCATTCGCTTTATCTCCCCTATTACTATTTTTTATATCCTCATGAGAGTTTCCTATTGGATTTAAAATTGTTTTAAAAGTACTATTTTTACCAATATACAGAATAATCTAATAAAAATAAGGGGGAAAAAAGTAAACAGCTTTGGTTTGTAAGAGAACAGAATGGTTTTCATGCAAGTGGTATTCATCCTATTCATTCTATCTGCAAACGGGGGTATGAACATGAAAAAGAGAACCAAATCTTGGCTGATCCCAACGGTGATTGCATCCCTGCTCTTTACGGGCTGCGCTCCAGCGAGTCAGGAGAATCCAGAGCCTAGTCAGGAACTAGCTAAAGGGGAGATCGTGGTTGCCGCTGTTACGGAACCGGATTCTCTGGATATTCACAAAACCTCATCGATTGGCGAACCGACTGAACATTTGTACGCCACACTTTTCGAGCGAGATTTGAATGGAGAGATTGTTCCAGGGTTAGTCAAAGATTACAAGGTTGCAGATGGAGGAAAAGAGATTACGTTTGAGTTGAAGGAAAATGCTGTTTTCCATTCAGGGAAACCGATCAATGCCGAAGCAGTCAAGAAATCATTTGAGCGCTTCCTCGAAAAATCGCCTTTCAAAACAAATGCAGGTTCCATTGAAAAAATCGAGGTTCTGGGTGAAACCACGTTCAAAATTACCTGGAGCGAACCGTATGCACCGTTCTTCAGCAATGCAACCTCGGCTTATCTTGCTCCCTTGGACGTATCGACTTTGGATGCACAGGGTGAAGGGTTCGACAAAAATGCGAGTGCTGCTGGTAGGCTCCAGCTGACAGAGGTCAAACGAGGAGATTCAGTCGTTTACAAACCGTTTGAGAAAGCGGATTGGGGAGCAAAGGGAACTCCGGGCTTCAGCAAGGTGACCTTCCGCTTCATTCCTGACGATGAGACCCGAATCCTGGAGTTCAAGAAGGGCTCGGTCAACGTCCTGCTGGATGTTCCGTTCCAATATATCGAGGAGCTGGAAAAAGAACCGGGCGTGGAACTGGAAAGAGTGTCCGACTATGTCATGACCTACTTGGGCTGGAACAATAAATTGCCTATTTTCCAAGATGTAAAAGTGCGTCAGGCCATTGCTCTGGCTGTCGATCGCGAGCCGATTATCCAAAATACGATGAGAGGTGCGGCGAAGCCAGTATTCGGTCCTCTGCCAGAGGTGGTCAATGGACATAGCCCAGCCATCGAAGAAAAAGCACGTCAAAAGTATACACAGGACAAAGAAAAAGCGAAGCAGCTGTTGGCCGAAGCGGGTTGGTCCGAGAAGAACGGAGAAGGCATTGTGATGAAGGATGGCAAGCCATTATCGGTGGAAATGTGGGTGCAAAATGAGCCTGCCATGCAACGGGTAGCCCAAATTTTGCAGCATCAGTTAAGAGAGATCGGCATTGATGTGAGATTGACTGTGAAGGAGTCGGCTGCGATTATCGAGCAAACGCCAAAAGGCTCCCACCAAATGATCTTGTGGAGCTATGGCTGGTTCGATGCGGATATCTTGTACTTCCTGCTCTTTGGTAAAGGCAAATCCACGCGCTTGCACTATGAAGTCGATGAACTCGATGCTCTGCTGCAAAAAGGAAGAGTGGAAATGGATCCGGAAAAACGCTTCAAGATTTACGAAGAGGCACAGGAATTCCTGGTTGAACAGTCACCTTGGGTACCGCTCTTTGTTCGTGAGAGCATCACAGCGACACGCGGACTGAAAAATTTCAAGAAGCATCCGATCTCTAACAGAATTATCTGGCAGGATGTAGAGGTAACCGAATAATGACAGCACGTACTTGAAGTTTCTTATGTCTAGGGGGGCTTAGATTGCCGTCTTACCTTCTCAAACGATTATTGACAATGGGCGTAACACTCATCGGCGTATCTCTTTTGGTCTTCATGATGCTCCATCTCATCCCTGGTGATCCTGTGAGGTATATCCTGGGAGACTTCGCTACCGAGGAATCGATTGCCGATTTGGAGAGTCGATTGGGCTTGGATAAGCCACTTCCGATGCAGTATTTCAGCTATATGGCAGGCGTATTCCAGGGTGATCTGGGTACCTCCTATGTGACGGGCTATACCGTCATGGAAGAGATCTTGAACCGATTTCCCATTACCGCTCAGCTAGCGGTGTACAGTATCATCTTTGGCTCGATATTCGGGATCATCATCGGGATCATTGCGGCAATGAACCAGAATACCATCTTCGATCAGCTCGCCATGGTCATCTCCTTGATCGGAATATCAGCACCGAGCTTTTGGATCGCCTTGTTCCTGATCCTGTTTTTCGCCTATCACCTGGGATTGTTTCCGATATCGGGCTACAAAGGGTTTTACTCGCTCATCCTGCCATCCATCACACTGGGCTTGGGAACAGCGGGGAATATTGCGCGGATGACACGTTCCAGCATGCTGGAGGTCATCAAGCAGGATTATATCCGCACGGCGAAGGCAAAAGGAGCCAACCTGTATCGGTTGATCATTCAGCACAGCCTGCAGAATGCGATGATTCCAGTAACGACGCTGATCGGCTTGCAGTTTGGCGCATTGATGGCAGGAGCTGTCGTGACGGAAACCGTTTTTGCCCTTCCTGGTATGGGAAGCCTGATTGTTTCCGCCATTGCGACCCGTGACATCCCTACCGTGCAAGGCTTGATCCTATTCATGGCGTTCTTGTTTATCATCGTCAATCTAGTTGTTGATTTGATTTATACCAAACTCGATCCGCGTATTCGCTACGATTAAATGCTGCTCGACAGGATTGACAAGCTGGTGCAATCGTTTTCCAGCTTGTCAATCTCCTGGCGTGGAAGGAATAGTTGGACTACACATCTCGGAGGGGAGTTCAACCAGATGATGACAAAAACCGAAGGTAATCTGCAGCCAGTCGTTCCGGAGGAGCTGGGATCAGCATCCCTTTCATTCTTTGGTATGGCCTGGAAAAAACTGCGGAAGAACAAAGGTGCGATGTTTGGTGGAGCGATTTTGCTCTTTTTTATTCTCACGTCCATATGTGCGCCTCTCCTAACGAGTTACCCGGTGAACGAGATGAGATTTGATGAGAGCCTGAAGGCACCGAGTGCAGAGCATTGGCTTGGAACCGATGAATTCGGCAGGGACATCTTCACGCGAATCCTGTACGGCGGTCGCGTTTCCCTGCTGATGGGGCTCGTCGCCGTCTCGATTGCCGGTACGGTCGGTGTATTGCTAGGCGTGATCGCCGGTTATTACCGAAGACTGGACCTCTATATTATGCAGCTCATGGATATCCTTTTGGCGTTCCCATCGCTCTTGATGGCCATTGCCATCGTGGCTGTACTCGGTGTCGGCTTGACCAATGCGATGATCGCCGTAGCCATATCGGTCATCCCTTCCTTTGTCCGGGTTGTCAGGGGCTCTGTACTGGCTGTTCGTGAAAAGGAGTACATCGAGTCCGCGAGAGCATTGGGGGTACGGGATTGGAAGATTATCTTCCGCCATATCCTGCCGAATATTGCTTCTCCCATCATCGTTTTGGCGACTTTGCAATTTGGTGTCAGTATCCTGGCCGCTGCAGCCCTGAGCTTCCTTGGACTGGGTGCGCAACCTCCCAACCCGGAGTGGGGGGCATTGGTTTTTGTAGGAAAATCATTCCTGAGCCAGGCTTGGTGGATGACGCTCTTTCCAGGACTGGCGATCATGCTGGTCGTCCTGGGCTTTAACTTATTAGGAGACGGATTGCGTGACGCTCTCGATCCCAGAATGAAATAATCGTGGAATGTTCATGAGACGAAGAAGGGGGCGTAGATCATGGCGAATACAGAAGAAAAAGAGCTTTTAAAAGTGGAGAATATGTATATTCACTTCAAGGCGGAAAACGGCGGTCATATTCAAGCCGTAAAAGACCTGAACCTGACCATCAAAGAAGGGGAAACGCTGGCCGTAGTGGGCGAATCGGGCTGTGGGAAAAGTGTGACCTCCCTTTCGCTGATGAGGCTCATTCCGAAAAATGCAGGCTATACGGAAGGGAAAATCCTCTTTGAGGGGAAGGATCTCAACAAAGTTTCGGAGCGAGAAATGCGTTCCATCCGTGGCAATACCATGTCGATGATTTTTCAAGAGCCGATGACCTCCCTGAACCCTGTGCACAAAATAGGCAAACAGATCGGGGAAGTGATTTATTTGCACTCCTCCCTGTCCCAGGCAGAAATCAAGGAAAAGTCAATTGAGATGCTCAAAAAAGTCGGAATTCCTCGCGCTGAGAAAATCATGGACGAGTATCCGCACCAGCTGTCTGGCGGCATGAGACAGCGGGTCATGATCGCGATGGCAATGGCTTGCACTCCCAAGCTGCTGATTGCCGACGAACCGACGACAGCACTGGATGTCACGATTCAAGCGCAAATCCTGGAGCTCATGAACGAGCTGAAGAAGGATTTTCATACCGCAATCCTGCTGATTACCCATGATCTGGGAGTCGTTGCGGAGATGGCGGATCGCGTCATGGTGATGTATTACGGACAAATTGTCGAGCAGGCAGATGTGCGTACGCTGCTTAAAAAGCCCAAGCATCCCTATACGGTGGGACTGCTGAATTCGGTGCCAGATATGAATGACGATAGCGACAAGCCACTGGTTCCGATCGTTGGGAATGTGCCCAATCTCGGGGTGATTCAGACAGGCTGTCCTTTTTATGCGAGATGTCCACAAGCTTTTCAAAAATGTCATCTGGAGAATCCGCCATTGTTCGAGCGAGGAGAACAATGGGTCAGGTGCTGGCTGTATGAGAATCAAGAGGTGATCGCATGACGGATGCCCTGCTGGATGTAAAAGAGCTGAAGGTATACTTTCCTGTTGGCAATCGTTTTTTCAACAAGAACAGCCTATTCGTCAAGGCAGTAGATGATATTTCCTTCCGTGTTCAAAAAGGAGAGACTCTGGGGATTGTCGGGGAGAGCGGATGCGGCAAATCCACCATGGGCAGGAGCATCCTGCGACTCATTGAGCCCACTTCTGGGTCGGTCAAGTTTAAAGGCCGAGAAGTAACGGATTTGTCAAAGAATGAATTGCGAAAGCTGCGAAGCGACATCCAGATTGTTTTCCAGGATCCCTATGCCTCGCTAAATCCGCAATTGACGGTTGAGTCGATTCTGGTAGAAGCTCTATCGACGCATCAGATCGGTCAACATGCAAAAGAGCGAAAAGAGATGGTGACCGACCTGCTGGTGAATGTCGGATTAAGCCCGAAGCACGCCGGGCGTTACCCGCATGAATTTAGCGGCGGTCAGCGCCAGAGGATCGGAATCGCGCGGGCCATCGCGGTCAATCCTTCGCTGATCGTTGCGGATGAGCCAGTGTCAGCTTTGGATGTCTCTGTTCAAGCGCAGATTTTGAACCTGTTCCAGCACTTGAAAAAAACGTACGAGCTCACGTATATCTTTATCGCGCATGATCTCAGTGTGGTCAAGCACGTCAGTGACCGCATCGGCGTCATGTATCTCGGGAAAATGGTGGAGCAAGCAGGCAAGAAGCAATTGTTCCAGAAGCCATTGCATCCGTACACCCAAGCCCTGATGTCGGCGATACCTTCACTCGATCCAGATATGAAAAAAGAGAGGATTATCTTGAAGGGAGACGTTCCAAGTCCCATCTCTCCTCCTACAGGGTGCTACTTTAATCCGCGCTGCCAATTTCGCATGGAAGTATGCGAGAAAGTGAAGCCGCGCGAGATCGAAGCAGAACCCGGTCACTTCGTTAGCTGTCATCTCTACTATCGCGACATTCATCCCAACCCTACAGAGAAATGAGGCGTTAAGCTTGGCAAAATCCTATGATGAGAGCACCATCCACACCTTGCAGGATCGACTGAATCAGATTGTATCGGAAGTCGAGCTGACTGGTGCCTCTATTGGTGTCATGGTCAAATCCCTTGATCGGGAAGGGGATCAAGCGGTACTGTTTGCGCACGACGCAGACAAGTTGTTTACCCCGGCTTCGAATACCAAAATCTTGACAGTCTTGGCCGCGCTGCAAAGACTGGGTGGGGATTTCCGCTATCAAACGGAGATTTCCTATGCGGGAGAGCTGCATCATGATGGGGTGCTATCAGGCGACCTGGTGATCAAGGGCTTTGGTGACCCAACCCTTCATTCCTGCGCGCCATTTCAAGTTCATGACGGCGTGTCTATTGCGCAAATCGTGGCGGCCATTACAGAGAAAAACATCCGACAGCTTACGGGGAACATCATCGTGGATACGTCCTATTTTGATGAACAACGCCTCGGAGATGGATGGGCGTGGGACTATGAATCAGAATACTACAGTGCCCAGACCAGTCCTTTGTCGTTGAATCGCGGAACCGTTCTGGTAGAGGCTCGTCCGGGGGCACAAGTGGGGGATGCTGTTGAGCTTGCCCTTTTGCCAAATACCAGCTATGTAGAGATTCAATCAGAAGCTAGGACGGCTTCAGCAGAAGAGACAAACACGCTGGAAATCAAGCGGAAACGCGGAACGAACAGCATTATCGTAAAGGGCAATCTACCTCTTGGGGAGGAAGTCTCTCATTCGGTGACTGTAGACGAGCCGCCTTTCTACGTCGGAACGGTACTGAAAGAAGCATTAGCCGAAGCAGGAGTCCTTCTGGCACCTGATTGCAAGGTTGTGGGGGGTGTAGAGCCAAAAGACAGGAATCGAATTGCAGCGCTGGAATCTGCACCATTGAAGGAATTCGCCAAGCATTTGAACAAGACGAGTGATAATCATTACGCGGAAATGCTGCTGAAGACGATGGGCGCGGTTGTAAAAGGTGAAGGCAGCGCGACTGCGGGTATCGAGGTCGTTCGTGAGACGCTGGAGGAATTGGGTGTAAAAGGTCGCTTTGAATTGCGCGATGGTTCGGGATTAAGTCCGTACAATCTTGTATCCCCACGGCAAATCTTGACGGTGCTGGAGGCAATGACCACACAAGCGGAGTATGAAAGCCTGCTCCATTCTTTCCCTATTTCTGGGGTGGATGGAACACTGGAGTCTCGCTTGACTGATAGTCCTCTCTCTCAACAGGTAAAAGCCAAAACAGGTACGCTGACCTCTGTCAGCGGTTTATCCGGTTACGCCACGATGCCATCCGGCGAAAGGCTTGTTTTTTCGATTATGGGCAATCGCTATCCAGGCGAGACAGATTACCTGAAGGCGCAGGAGGATCGGATTTTGTTGGCGCTGGCAGAGGGATCTGCCACATAAGAAGCGGTTGGAATAGCATGAAAAAAGGGCTCCGTTAAGGGGGCCCTTTTCTTATACTATCGGAAAGTGTTGAGTGCGCTAAAGCGCTAAAAAGATTAGCGGAAGATAGTATAAGTGCAACTAAGGCTCCGCCAAAAGCTTGGCGTAGCCAAGTTTTCTAATCCTCACATATTAGGAAAGTTGACCATTTTTACGTGATGAATGTTCCAATACAGTGATTTTTGATCAGCAGTGATCAACTCGGCCATACTGTTTTGGATGCTTTTTAGCAGACCGATTTTTTCAGGGTTGCTCCCCAGATCAAAGACTACGATTCTACCCTCCATTTTTTTCAGCTGTTCTTCAAAGGTACGTGCCAGTTTGATCACAGAGGGACTTACAGGGAGGTTATCTTTGTCCAGGGTGTAGGGAGTTTTATTTTCGGGATAAGGAATAAGCCATTTGAGGTGAAATAAGGGAACAAACAGCGTTTTATGGACCGGTGAAAAGAAACAGAAATAATCCGAGAGCACATTGGTGACATAGCCGTGAATGGATTGATTTCCGGCCACGAAGATCTGAACAAACATCCCTTTTGACTCCATCAGTATTTTCCTGCACGACAAGTCGTTATCCGCATCTATATTGTCATTCGAAGGGCTTGAAATTTGCGTGTCATTTGAAACAAGGCGGATATTTTGAATATGGCCAGAGGGGATGTAGACATAGTCAATACCATCAAAGATGACGATGACATCAAGACCATAATCGATTAATAGTCCTAACAGATTGATCTTGTTTGATATTTCCAGTTGAATGACCTTTCCCACCAGTGAATCCAGGTAACTCACTATTCGTCAATCCTCCCTCGTCCCAAAATTAAAACACAAAGTATTCGGTCCACAGATACAGCATGAGCAAACTCAGAATGAGGCTCGCGGGAATGACGAATAAGGTTACTCTGAGATATTTGCCCCAGTTCATCGGGATCTTGTACTGTCTCAAAGTGTGGATCCAGAGCAGGGAAGCCAAGGTACCCATCGGAAGGATAAGTGAACCTATATCGGCTCCAATCACATTGGCTAAATAAGCAACCTGCATCGTGTGCATGTCTAATCCCATTTCTTTAATAGAAATCGTCCCGATCATAATGGCAGGCAGGTTATTGGCTACATTCGACAGGATCGTAAGCAGAAGACCCATGATGAAAATGGCGTACAGAGGATGTGCCGCAACAGTATCTCCCAAGGTGTTGATAATGATGGAAGTCAAACCCACGTTATGCAGGCCGAAAATGACTACATACATACTGAATGCAAAAATAATGATATGCCACGGACTTTTCTTCACGATATCCATTAGGCCCATTCTTTTCTTGTACCATCGAACCAAGATCAACAAAATAGCACCGATGATAGCGGGCCATTCTGTCGGAACACCAAAAGGAGCGAGGGCAAAGAAGCTGATTCGGGTTAGCACGACTATACTGATACAAATTCGAAACATATGCCAATCTATAGACGCATGTCCATTCGTTTTTGCTCCCAAAGGATGTGGCATTCTTGTTCCGAAGGTTTGCAAGTGCATCTCCTTCTTGCCAATCTTTTCAGTCAGGGAGTGGAAGTTGATGGAGATGTCTTTTTTGAAATAAACATAGAGACCAGCTGCGATACAGACGATTCCAACCATCGAGGGGACAAACATCATGGCAGCATAAGAGTTTAAATCCAGACCTACGATTTTCAGTGCAATTAAATTGGCGAGATTGCTTACTCCGATCGGAGCGCTAGCGGCGGTGGCTACCAACGCTCCCGATATGAGGAAGGGGATTTGCTGATGAGGTTTGACTCGGAGCAAAGTAAGAGTTTGGATGATAATAGGTGTTGTGATGAGGATGCTTCCATCGTTGTTAAAAAAGAGGGTCATTAAAAAACAGAGGAGGTTAATATACCAGAACAGCAAAATGCCGGAGCCCTTTGCTTTCATAGCGAGGTTGTATGCAGCCCATCTGAAGAACCCGATACTTTCCAGAACAATGGACATTACGATCGTAGATAAAATGGTGATGGAAGCACCGGTGACGGTATCAAAAATAGTAAATACGTCGGTGAGGGGAACAAGTCCGATCAATAAAATCGAAGCAGCTGCAATAGAGGTTGGGATTGACTCATTTATTCCATACGGCCTCCACAGGATAAAGATCACTGTGAGCGCAAATATGGAAATCATCAATACGGTCATCGTGCTAATCATTGGTATTCGCCATACTAGTCACAGAGTTCCTCAAAAAAGGCTGGTTCGGGTATTGTTTGACATTGGCTAATTTCCCGGCAGATTGAGGATGGAGGTGTATCTTTGGTTTTGGATCGAACACTTGGGTGCTTTCCTTTTCTTGGTGGAAAGAAACGGGGGGCTTTAATAGCATATAGAGCAAATAACCGCTAGAAATGAATAGGAAGAAACTGATGATCATTCGATTCCCCTCCCTTCATACCTGCTTTTACGAACGACCATATAGAATGACCGGCGCTAACCAAATCTTGCCGTACTGTCTGCCTGAGCGAATTTTTACGTTCAGGTACCATTTATTTTTAAGAGGTTTTTTGGTTATTAAAAAGCCACTTGTTTGTTTCTTTCTATTTTTCGTAACTTTCCATTGTTTTTTCCTGGACTGGACTTTCTTGTTTTGTCGCAGCCGGTTTTTCTGGCTGTTAGAAGGAGGGGAATGATGGGGAAGTCGTTGGAGAGGAAGGGATGCTGAGTCAAGTCTCGATTCGAATGTCATCAGTGGCTCCTTAGTAGGAGAGGGGGATTCGATCGCTCTATCTTCCGGATCCTCTACAAGAAAAGGTATTCTGGTAGGTTCGGGTGCAGGGCTTTTCAATGTGGGAATAGAGCTTGACTTCTGGGTATGATCTTTTTCCTGCGGTATGGAAATAGGGGCTGCCTGTTCGGGTCTGACTGTTATTGGGGGGAGCGCGGCTGCATCTACGGCACTGGCTTTTTGGTCTTTGCTTGAAGTGGAATCCGTTTGTTTGATAGGCGGTGCCACCTTTTCTACGCTAGCGTTCTTCCCTCGATCTTTTTTGTTTTCGATGACTATTCCTTTGTCGTAATCAACTGCTTTTTCCTTCTTGCTCTCCATTGCTTTATCTTTTTTGTTTTCGGCTGCTTTTTCTGGCTTGCTCGTAGCTACTTTTGAATCAATGGTTGATGATTGTGTTTTTTGATGACTATCACGACAAAGAGTATGAATATGATACGTTGCCACCTTAATAAGTTCGTATCCGTCAATCAGATCTATATCCTCTTCGCGCAAGCCGACCAGGACCCCTCGTATACGTTCTGGTCCGCTTTGAATGAGGACGGTCCGATAAATCATTTTCCGCAGGAGCTGCTGAAAATTCTCTGCGTCAAAATAATCACTTAGCGGGCACTGAAGCTGATACACGGGGAAATTATCTAGGCTGTCAACAGCAACGCTTTTCACTTGGTGGAGTGGAAGGTAGAGATGCTTGTCATCTGTGAGGAGTACCAAATAATCATCTTTGACAGCTAACAGTCGCCCAGAATGCGATATTTTTCCGCTACAATGAATACGTACTAGTCTATTGATCAAATAGTTGAAGGAACGAGGATTGGTGTATTTCATTCTTCTCCCTCCAATCATCACGGATGGACAGTGCTACCACATCTATATGCAACTAGGAAAAACGTGCATAGTGAATGTGTCTTCGGTGATTAAAAATCCGCAGAAGCAGAATGTGAGAACAAAAAGAGCCGTATATACGGCAATTTTTGCGTTACACGTCTCTACTTAGTTTTTATCTTTGTTCTTATCTTTATCTTGATTGCTTTTGTCTTGGCTGTTCTTGTCCTTTTCCTGATCGTCTTTCTTTTTCTGACCATAGCTGATATTTCGAATATGGAACGCCAGTATTTTGATCACTTCATTGCCTGCAATGACAGTAATGTGCGAATCATTGGCATCAACCAGAACACCTTCAATTTTTTCCGGGCCGCCACGGTTAATTTGAACCCAATGAAACATCATTTCATTTACAATACTGGCAAAATTATCGACATCGATATGTTTAGGGATAAAGGGTTGGAACGCATTGGGATCTTCTGGTGCGTCGGAATTGTCACGAGTGTCTAAGGTCAGGCTTTTAATGTGATCCGTTTTATAATACAGCATGCCATCATTTTCATTATAGACAACAAAGTGATCGCCTTTCGCCGCTATGAGCTTGCCGATTTTTGACTCCGGGCCGCCTCTGTCGACTCGGATCGATCTGCCCAAAAGCAAATCAAGACTAGCTTTGTCCATATATGATCCCTTCCTCCTAAGAGTTTATTTTTTCTTGTTCTCACGTTTGGCTTTGTCATTGGAGTCCGGCTTCCCACTATCATCCTTTACGTGCTTCTTGTTACCAGCATCGCCTTCTTGAGAGGGGGCTTTTTTTCCGGGAGGTTTGTTACTTCCTGCTTTCTTTTCCGGTTCCTTGCCTTTGCCATTGGAATCGTGTTTCTGCTTGTCATCTGAACCGCGCTTCTTTTTCTCCGGTGCGTTTGCTTCTTGCGTTTCTTTTTTATCTTTATTTTTTTGATCTTCGTGTTTCTTGTCTTTCCCTGGCATTCAATCACCTCCCATTTGCCTTGCTAACCAATGTATGACTTTTGGCGAGGCAGGGTATAAGCAAATGCCATCATGTTCCAGTCTATTTTTTTTTTGTAATTGATAGGTAATAGCCGACCGGGCTTCGACGCGTAACACGATTTTATTGTTTAAAAATTATTTTTTAATTTTTCAGAAAGTTCATATTGATTAATCCCACTAATGGGCATATAATCCAACTAGAGTTATAACTTCAAAAAACATAACATTTTAAAGTTTAGACTTCAGGGATGTTCTGACTATGAAAAACAGGGGGAGAGAGCATTGAGAATCGTAATTGCGGAGGTCATGCACGAAACGAACACGTTTTCGAATGTCCCGACTACGAGGGACCTGTTTGAACTGTGGGAATGGACGAGAGGGGAAGAGATCGTGAACGCGCATAGAGGGGTTCGCGATTTTCTTGGAGGGATGGTCGATGCAGCGGAACAGCGCGGAATTGAGGTCGTAGGGGCGTTTGCTGCCAGTGCGTATCCGGCAGGAACTATCACCAAAGAAACCTATGACGCGCTTCTGGACGAATTGCTTTCGGGAATCGCTGCAGCTGGCAAGGTAGATGCGATCTGCCTGTCTCTGCACGGCGCAGGGGTCGCAGAAGGCATCGATGACCTGGAAGGAGCCCTGATCAAATCCGTTCGTCAGCAGGTAGGCTATGACATTCCGCTGATCGTGACACTTGACCTGCATGGAAATATAACAGAGGAGATGATCACAGAGGCTGACATCCTGCTGGGGGTTCATCTCTATCCGCATACAGATTGCTATGAACGCGGACTGGAAGCTGTAGAGCTGGCAGAAAAAATGGTGAACGGCTCGCTCGTTCCACGCATGTATCGGGCTAAACTCCCATTGATCGTTCCGACTTCTACCACGAATCTCTCCCCAGCAAAAGATATCAACGAAGTCTGCTACAAATGGGAAAAAGAACCAGGGGTGGTGGACTGTGCGTTTTTCCACGGTTTTCCCTACACGGATATTCCAGAATTAGGCGTTACGGTCGTAGCCGTGACCAACAACGATGCTGAATTGGCAAAGCGAGCGGCAGAAGATGTAGCCAATGCGATCTGGGAAAAACGAGAGGAGTTTTCACTGAACATCCTGTCTCCCGAAGAAGGATTGGCCTTGGCGAAAGCAGCGAACGCGTTCCCTGTCGTCATCAATGAAACCTCCGACAATCCGGGCGGCGGGACGCCTGGAGATGGAACCTACCTGCTTCGTGCCATGCTGGCGGCAGATCTGAAAGATGCATGCTTTGGCTTTATCTACGATCCAGAAGTGGCTGCGTTTGCTCATGAAAAAGGAGTAGGGGCTACCATCGAGGTCGAGCTTGGTGGCAAAACGGATAAGCTGCATGGTGAACCGATCAAGCTCAAGGCCTATGTAAAAGCACTGACAGACGGCTCGTTCATCACCTCCTCGCCAATGGGCAAAGGCTCCCCCGTCCATCTGGGCAAGTCGGTACGCTTGCAGGCCAACGGTGTCGATATCCTCGTCTGCTCGGTGAAAACACAGGTGCTCGATGAACAAATTTTCCTTCTACACGGCATCGATGTCACACAGTACAAAATTGTTTCGCTGAAGTCCAGCCAGCATTTCCGTGCTAGCTTTGAACCGATAAGCGCCCAGATCATTACGGTAGACTCACCAGGACTGACTACGCTGAATTTCCAATCCTTTGACTACAAACGCTTGAACAGGCCCGTCTATCCGCTGGATGCTGTCACGCGCTAATCCAACCTGATAGAAAGAAACGATTTTAATAGAAAGGCCATATTTATTGGAATAGGTGATTCGATGGAGAGCTTGCAGGAGAAAATTCGCAAATCATACGAACAATTGACGAACCAGCAAAAATTAGTAGCAAAATACCTACTCGATGAGCCGAATCAAGTTGCTCTTCATCCAGCAAAAGCAATCGGGTCCATGACCGGAACCAGTGAGACTACCGTGATCCGCCTCTGTTATTCTCTTGGCTACTCAGGATATAGCGAACTGCAAAACGAGATCCGCCAGTCGCTGTTGTTTCCGGTGATTCGTGAGAACATTGTGCAAACTTTCCACGACTCTGCTTATGAGTACAAGGATAGCGAGGATGTCATCTCATTTACGATGGAACAGGACCTGGCTTTTATCCAAAAAACCTTGAATGGGTTGGACCGCCGCGTGTTTGATCAGGCAGTTGAGGCTATCATCAAAGCGAAGAAAATCGTCGTGCTGGGAGGGCGGACCAGTTATGCACCGGCCTACTGGCTAGCCTATGCCTTAAATATTGTCAGGGGAGATACGCATCTCTACAGAGGGCAAGTGGACGATGCCAATTATCTGATATCGGAAGCCAATGAAGACTGGCTGATCATCGTTCTGTACTTTCCCCGTTATTTGCAGGAGACGTTGTTTTTTTCCAAGGCAGCCAAAGAAAAAGGAGCGACGATAGTAGGCATAACTGATCATGATTTGTCACCGCTTGGTCCTGTTGCAGATGTACTGCTCAAAGTCTCTACGCCTTCTCCGGCTACTTTGAAAGGAATGTCTGCTATTTTTACGCTGTTGAACGTGCTCGTCAGCGGTGTGTCGCAGGCAGATCGGGAGCAGGTACAAAAACGAATCAAACGGTATGACCAGACCAGCGAGCAGTTCTACCCATTCTTTCAACAAAAAGAATAAAAAGTGAACAGGTCAAAGGGGGCGTATGACATGATGAGATCGAGAAGGCGCAACAGAAGTTTGGCAACGATTGGACTCAGTATTTCCTTGTTGCTTGCCGCATGTTCAACCAACACGAGTGTCACCCAGCAGCCGACAGGCACGGATTCACCAGCTGCTCCACAGCAGCAGGCACAAGCAAAAGAGGGAGGCACACTCGTCATTGCAGCCCCTGTGGAGCCGGATACATTGGACCCGCAAAAAACAACGTGGCTGGATACAACCAACAGCCAACCGTATGATTCATTTTTAAGCCGGGATATGCAAGGGAAATTGGTTCCGCATTTGGCGGAGTCCTGGGAGGTATCGGAAGACGGCAAAGTATGGACATTGAAGCTGCGCAAGGATGTTGTCTTCCATTCCGGTGCGCCGATGACAGCGGAAGCGGCCAAGGTATCGATTGAGCGCTTCGCCCAGATCTCGCCCGTCAAAGACCTGGCAGGACCCATTGAGAAGGTCGAAGCGACGGATCAACATACGGTCAAGGTCTACTTTAAAGAGCCGTTTGCTCCTTTTGCCAACATGCTTCTCGGTACCTTTATAACACCTCTGGATCCCGAGCGTCTGAAAGAAAAAGGTGAGCAGTTCGGAGAAGCACCGCTGGCGACGGGGCCTTTCATGAATCCGGAGATCAAGCGTGGCGCGTCTCTGACGTATGTAAAAAACCCGGATTATAAATGGGGCCAGGTCTACGCGGATAATCAGGGAGCACCTTATGTTGACAAACTGGTATTCCGTTTCCTGAAAGATGACGATACCCGTATTCTCGAATTCAAGAAAGGGACCATCCACATTTTGCAGGAGGTGCCGAGCACCTACATCCAGGAATTGCAAAACGTGCCTGGTGTCAAAATCGAGACTAGCATGGAACAGGGCATGAAGTATTTGGGCTTCAACAACCAGAAGGATATTTTCAAGGATGTACGAGTGAAGCAAGCGATCGCAATGGCAGTAGATCGAGAGCCGATCGTACAATACGCGTTGTCTGGCTTTGCCAAGCCGATCTACGGTCCGCTGCCCCCAACCATTCCGGGCCACAGCGAGAGAATCGAAAACATGGCGAAGGAAAAGTATGCCTACAACGTCGAAAAAGCGAAGCAGCTGCTCGCGGAGGCTGGCTATACCGACAGTAACGGAGACGGCATTGCAGAGAAAGACGGCAAGCCTTTCTCGCTGGAGCTGCTCTTGTCAGAAGATCCCGCCTTGCAGCGTGTAGCGCAAATCCTGCAAAACCAGCTGAAAGAAATCGGCCTGGATATCAAGATCGCCGTGACAGATACAGCTTCCGTAAAGGATCGGGCCATTAAAGGGAATCATGAATTATTCCTTCTGTACTTCGGCTTGAACGATCCGGACATTCTTTATTTGCTGATGGAGACAAACAATTCCAAGCGTGTCCATTACTCCAATCCGAAGGTAGATGAACTTTTGGCTAAAGGACGCACGACCTTGAAAGAGGAAGAGCGAATGAAAGTCTACGAGGAAGCAATGGAAATCCTGGTAAACGATCCGCCATGGGTTCCTCTGTACGTGAGTGAAACCGTAACAGCCACGCGTGATATTGAAGGCTACAAGCTGAATCCATTCACGGGTGATATCCTGTTCGGTGACATCAAGCTCACCAAATAAGGATTCCTGCTATCAAACATGACGAGAAAAAGGGAGATGAGGCTTTTTGCACCGATATCTTTTTCGAAGATTGCTCTCGCTCTTGGGAACGCTTTTAGGCGTCACCATCCTCATCTTTCTGCTGGTGAATCTGATTCCGGGGGACCCCGTGCAGTATCTGCTCGGGGATTACCCTACGGAAGAAGCCATCGCTGCTATGAATGCCCAGCTGGGACTGGATAAACCGTGGTACGCCCGCTATTTCAGCTTTGTCGCCAAGCTTCTGCAGGGGGATCTGGGGACGTCCTACATCACAGGCTACACGGTGTGGCAGGAGATCGAGGATCGCTTTCCGATCACCATGCAGTTGGCTTTGTACAGCATCATTCTGGCGACTGTGATCGGTGTTGTGGTTGGGATGGTCGCTGCGGTGAAGCAGAATACGTGGGTGGATCGGTTGGTAGTATTTTTCTCTCTTCTGGGGATTTCGGCACCAGGCTTTTGGATCGCCCTGTTTTTGATCTGGATCTTTGCCTACCAGCTATCCATTTTTCCGATTTCCGGTTATGACGGGTTCTTTTCGCTCATTCTGCCTTCGATCACGCTTGCGTTGGGTGGGGCGGGGATGATCGCCCGGATGACGCGCTCCAGCATGCTGGATGTGATCAAACAGGAGTACATGCGCACCGCGCAAGCCAAAGGAGCGCCCCGGACGTCGGTCATTATCATGCATGGCTTGCAAAACGCGATCATTCCCGTGATAACGTTGATCGGGATCGAATTTGGATCCCTGCTTGCAGGAGCTATCGTGACGGAGACGGTTTTCTCCTTGCAGGGCTTGGGAAGTCTCGCGATTGAAGCGATAGGCAAGCGGGATCTGCCTACCATTCAAGGAATTGTGTTTTTCTCAGCAGTGTTGTTTGCGTTGACGAATTTGCTGGTTGATTTGCTGTATACCCTGTTTGATCCTCGGATCAAATACGAGTAGGAAGGAGAGTGAAGCCATGAGTGGAAACTTGAGCCAGGTAGAAGTAGCCCATGAGACGCCTCCTCCGATCCGAGCGGTTGAGAATCAGGCAGCGCCTCCTCCTTCATCATATTGGCTACAGGTGGGAAAACGGCTGGTGCGCAACAAAACCGCTATGCTCGGTGCCATGATCTTAATCCTGTTTACGATTGGATGTGCCAGTGCGCCCTTGATCGCTCCTCATCCGATCGATCAGATGAACTTCAAGGATCGACTGATGGGACCTGGAGCTGCGCATTTGCTGGGGACGGATGATTTTGGCCGAGACATTTTTTCCAGGCTGCTGTACGGCGGCCGAATCTCCCTTTTGACAGGGCTGATCACAGTCACGGTCGCCTCCTTGATCGGGGTGACACTCGGGATCATTGCGGGCTATTACCGCAAAGTGGAGCTCTATATCATGCAGGTGATGGACATTATGCTGGCCCTTCCGGCCTTGCTGCTGGCGATTGCCATCATTGCGGTGCTCGGTCCAGGGCTGACGAATGCCATGATCGCTATCGTCATCGCGGTCATTCCTTCCTATGTCAGGGTGGTACGCGCTTCGGTCCTCTCCATTCGTGAAAAAGAGTACATCGAAGCTGTGAAGGCACTGGGAATACGCGATATCGTCATTTTGACCAAGCATATCCTGCCGAATATTCTATCGCCGATCATCGTCTTGATGACCCTGCAATTCGGGACCAGTATATTGGCCGCAGCGGCACTTAGCTTTCTCGGATTGGGTGCGCAGCCGCCGATACCGGAGTGGGGTGCGATGGTGTACGTCGGAAAGGCATTTTTGGGGCAGGCGTGGTGGATGTCCATATTCCCTGGCTTGGCGATCATGTTGGTCGTGCTGGGTTTCAATTTGTTGGGTGACGGGCTGCGCGATGCTCTTGATCCAAAATAACGGAACGGGTAAAGGAGAGGAATGACGATATGAGCTTGCAGGAAAAGCTGGAATATGTGTTGTCAGAAAGTTCAGCAACCTTCGGGGTGGTTGTCAAGCACTTGGTGACAGGAGAAGAGGCAAGGGTTCGTCCGGAGCAATACTTTCAAATGGCAAGTACCTTTAAGGTGCCGATTCTGGCGACACTTTTTCGTGATATTGACGAGGGAACATGTAGCTTGGAACAGCGTTTTCGCTTGACGGAGGATGATTTGGTTCCTGGCTCTGGCGTACTGAAGGAATTTCTTCCTGGAGCGGACGTAGCGCTGAGGGATCTGGCCACGCTGATGATTATCGTCAGTGACAATCTGGCCACAGACAAGATTCTGGAGTTGATTGGTGCCGAACGTGTCGACGCCTACATGAAAGAGCTGGGCCTGCAAAATATCTCGATCAAGCAGAGCTGCTGGGAGCTGCTCAGCGTGGGAGCCGGAATGGGCAGTGAGAAAAAAGGGGCTGAAGGCTTTCATAAGGTGACCGAAGCCTTTAAGACATCCGGCTTCGATTCGGACAGCGTCATTTTTCAACCAACACCGGAAAACAACGTCACCACACCTGCTGACATGAACCAGCTGCTCGAATGGATTGGCACAGGACAGCTTTCCTCACAAGCGGCAAGTGACGGCATTCTCGACATCATGAAAAGGCAGCAGCTGCGCAATCGCATCCCGTACCTGCTGCCGGATCAGACTGTAGTAGCCAGCAAGTCTGGTACGGTCGGCCATGTGGTGAATGATGTCGGTATCGTCTACCTTCCCGAGGAAAAAGGAGCATTTACCATCACGGCTTTGTCTTTTGGCCATGCATCCACCAAAGAAGGGGAGCGCATGATTGCCCGGCTGGCCCAAACCGCCTATGAACATTTCGTAAACGAGTAATGGAATTGCAAGGATAGGGGGCTGCACGATGAAGGAAAAAAAGACAGTGTTGGATATTGATCGGCTCTCTGTGAATCTGAAAACGGAACGAGGTACGTTTACGGCGGTCAATCAAGTCAGCTTTCAGATTGAGGCGGGAGAAACCGTAGCGCTGGTCGGTGAATCAGGCTGTGGCAAAAGCTTGACCTCTCTGTCGATCATGGGACTCATCGCGAAAAAGCTAGGAAAGATTGACGGGACAATCCGTTTCAAGGACAAGGTCCTGAACCAACTTCACGAGCGTGAGATGCGAGCCATACGCGGTTGTGATATCTCCATGATTTTCCAGGAGCCCATGACCTCGCTGAATCCAGTCCATTCAATCGGAAGGCAGATCGATGAGGTATTTCGGCTGCACACGGATGCTACCAAGCAGGAAAGGCGCAATCACACGATCGACGTGCTCAGGAAAGTGGGGATTCCTCGTGCGGAGAAGATCGTCAAGGACTTTCCCCACCAGCTTTCGGGCGGGATGAAGCAGCGCGTCATGATCGCGATGGCGATGGCCTGTCAGCCTGATCTACTGATTGCGGATGAGCCGACCACGGCTTTGGATGTGACGATTCAGGCGCAAATTCTCGACCTGATGAATGACCTGAAGCAAAAGGTGAACACGGCCATTCTGCTGATCACGCATGATCTAGGGGTCGTGGCGGAGATGGCTGATCGTGTCATGGTGATGTACTACGGTGAAATCGTCGAAGAGGCGGATGTACAAACGCTCTTTGCTTCTCCCAAGCATCCTTATACGGTGGGACTGCTTCAGTCGATTCCGAGCTTGGAGAGGGAGAACAGGAGATTGACCCCAATCGAAGGCAATGTGCCGATCCTGGGAGAAGTGCACGAAGGCTGTCCGTTTCTCTCCCGCTGCCCGCAAGCTATCGAAAGGTGCGCGCAGGAAAAGCCGCCCGTGGTCCGTACTGGCAAGCATGCCGTGCGGTGCTGGATGTATGCGGACGAGGAGGTGGCCATATGAGCGAAAATCTGCTGGTCGTAGAAGATCTCAAAACCTACTTTCCGCTGAAGAAAGGTTTGTTTGGACAAAAAACAGGCGATATCAAAGCCGTGGATGGCGTCTCCTTTCAATTGAGGCAGGGGGAGACCTTGGGAATTGTCGGGGAGAGCGGATGCGGCAAATCGACGACGGGACGCAGTATTTTGCAGCTGGTTCGCCCAAGTTCCGGCTCAGTCCGATTCGGCGGAGAAGAGCTGATTTCCATGCCGCATGCAAAACTTCGGAGCATGCGCAATCAGATGCAGATCATTTTTCAGGACCCGTATGCTTCGCTCAACCCGCGACTGACCATTGCGACGATATTGGCGGAAGCTCTTTCTGTTGGAGCCAGACAAGAGGAAACCAATGAGATGAGAGAACGAGTACTGGCGCTCCTGCAGCTGGTTGGATTGAATCCCAATCACGCGGATCGCTATCCGCACGAATTTAGCGGAGGACAAAGGCAGCGCATCGGAATTGCTCGCGCTATTGCCGTGAAGCCAAAGCTCATCGTAGCTGATGAGCCAGTATCCGCGCTGGATGTCTCTATTCAAGCACAAATCTTAAATCTGATGCAGGATTTGCAGGATGATTTGGGGTTGACGTACCTGTTTATCTCGCATGACCTGGGTGTGATCAAGCATATTAGCGATCGCATTGCCGTCATGTATTTGGGAAGAATCGTCGAGATCGCAGACAAGAAGCGGCTCTTTCAGCAGCCGTTGCACCCTTACACGCAAGCCTTGATGTCCGCAGTTCCGATCCCTAATCCCAATCAGAAAAAAGACAGGATCGTACTGGGCGGAGACGTGCCAAGTCCGGCTAATCCGCCGGTAGGCTGTGCCTTCCACCCCAGATGCAGTCAGGCTATGGAGATTTGCAAACGAGTACGGCCCCAGGAGCTTGCAATCGAACGAAATCATGCCGTTGCTTGCCATCTCTACGGGTCACCTGAAAGGAGCGATCATTGATGAAGATCGAGAAAATCGAGGTAAGACGACTGCATCTGCCGCTTAAAAATCCGTTCGAGGCCAGCTTTGGCGTACTGGCAAAGCGTGATTTCCTGCTGATCAGCGCGCATGGCGAAGGGGAGACAGGATATGGGGAAAGCGTAGCGATGCCTTTTCCCTTCTACAATGAAGAGACAACGGATACGATCCACTACATGCTGGAAACCTTCATGATTCCGATGGTGCTGACGAATAAGATTGAGGCTCCGGAGGATGTGAGCCGTCTGTTTGAGCCTATTCGCCGCAACAGCATGGCAAAATCGGCGATCGAAGGAGCCGTTTGGGATTTGTACGCCAAGCAAAAGGGCATTTCGCTTGCCCAGGCGCTTGGAGGAAAACGCAAGGAAATCGATGTAGGGGTAAGTGTAGGGATCGAGCCATCCGTGGAGGATGTGGTGAAAAAGGTTGAGGGATTTGTGGCAGATGGCTACAAGAAGATCAAGGTGAAAATCAAGCCTGGCTTTGATATTGCTTTGATCGATGCCCTGCGAAAACGTTTTGGGGATTCACTGCCGCTGATGGCGGATGCCAATTCGGCATACACTCTCGACCAGATCGACGTGATGAAGGAGCTGGACCAGTACAATCTGATCATGATTGAACAACCGCTTGCTCACGACGATATTGTCGATCACGCTGTATTACAAAAACAGTTGAAAACGCCAATTTGCCTGGATGAGAGTATCCATTCAGCAGAGGATGCCAGACGAGCGATTGAGCTGGGTAGCTGCAAAATCATCAACATCAAGATCGGTCGTGTCGGGGGACTCACGGAGTCCAAGAAAATCCATGATCTATGTGAAGCCCATCAGGTACCTGTCTGGTGTGGCGGCATGATGGAGAGTGGAGTAGGCCGAGCGCACAATATCGCGATAACTTCTCTGTCCAACTTTACGATTCCTGGCGATACGTCTGCGTCCAGCCGTTATTGGGCAGAGGATATTGTCGTTCCCGAGGTGAACTTCCTCAAGCCCGGCATCCTGGGCGTTCCGGAAGGTCCGGGAATAGGCTATGACATCAATTGGCGCGTAGTCCATGCACTGCAGGTCGAGGAAAAAAGCTACACCATGGCAGACGTGACATCATGATTTTGAGGTGAAAGACAGATGAAGCCGGAATTGGAATACGCGATCGTCACATCCGCGACTCGGATGAACGAAATCGAGGACCTTCAACGACAAATATGGGGCGAAAGCAGCGTGATTCCTGTCGCCCAGCTGTTGGCTGCGTCTCACAACGGAGGAGTCGTCATCGCTGCCTATCACGGGGATGTGCCAGTTGGATTTTGCTATGGTTTTTCTGGCTTCAAGCAAGGGAAGTCACATCTTTGCTCACACATGTTGGGAATCCTGCCTGCCTACAGAGATTGGGGCATCGGCAGAAGACTCAAGCTTCTGCAGCGGGAATGGGCTCTGGACTATGGGTACGAGACGATCACCTGGACGTATGATCCTCTGGAGGCTCGCAACGCCTATCTCAACCTGAGCAAGCTGGGGGGCAAGGTGCGGCATTACATGGAGTCTTACTACGGGGAAATGCGCGACGGCATCAACAAAGGATTGCCGTCAGACCGCTTTTTGCTGGAGTGGGAGCTGGATTCCAAGCGAGCCGTTATGGGAATCGAAGGAAGGCAGCACGAAGAAAGCGCCTGGAGGAGCTATCCCAGACTGATCGATTGGGAATACGACGAACAAAAACAGCCTCGCCCGCTCATTAGGGAAGGGCTTGGCGAGCATTCCGGCATCTTGTTATCCGTCCCGGCGGCGATTCATTCCATCAAGCAGGAACATCTCGATGTCGCACTGGAATGGCGTCTTGCTTTGCGCAATATGTGCAAGTCGGCTTTTACGCTAGGCTATACGATCATCGGTTTGCTGAGAACGGAGGAACCGGTGCATGCGTACGTGCTTGAAAAAATCGTCGAGGGGGAAATGTGAAATGACACAATTGGAAGCATTTGCCGGGAAGCTGATGGAAGACGCGAAGCTGCCTGGAGCGTTTATCGGGATCGCAAAGGATGGGGAAATGCAGTACGCTGGAGGGCTTGGGCTTCGCGATCTGGAGCAGCAGGCAGAAGTGACGGAGGATACGGTGTTTGGCATTGGTTCAATTACGAAATCCTTTACCTGCGTAGGGATTATGCAGCTGCAAGAAGCAGGAAAGCTGTCCGTTCACGATGCAGTCGTCACCTATTTGCCAGAATTTCGGACGAAAGATGAAGAGCGGACGAAGCGAATCACGATCGCCCATCTGATGTCGCATACATCCGGCTTGCCGTCGCTGCCGACGCTTTACTATGCGATGAGACGCAGTATGGAGATCGACCCTGCGGTGAAAGAAAATCCGAACAACAGTGTGGACCTCACGGCGCATGAACCGATTGATACGTACGAACAACTGATGGCTTTTATCGCCAGTCTGGACGTAGAGCTGCTCGGAGAACCAGGAACCGAATTCAGCTACAGCAATGATGGCTACGCCCTGCTCGGTGCCATCATCGAGCGCGTCAGCGGACAAACGTATGAAAGCTATATACAGGAGCATATCCTGGAGCCAGCGGGGATGAAGCACACTGTTTTTTTGATCGAAGATTTGGGTGATTATGACAACATTACGACCCTGTACACCAGTAAAAAGGGAGAAGAAGGCAAGGAAGTGTTCGCAGCTCCGCTCTGGTGGGATGCGCCGTCGATGCGTGCAGCCGGCTTCATAAAGTCTACGGGACGCGATATGCTCGCTTACGGTGAAATCTTCCGTACGGGCGGTTTGGTGGGAGAGCGACGAATTTTGTCCGAGGACAGCGTCCGTCAGATGATTGGCAACTATGCGGGTTTGGAGCCAACACGTCACTACGGTTACGGCTTTATGGTCACACCGGATTTCCGCGGCGGGACTTTGATCGAGCATGGAGGCGCGATTAAAGGAGTGGCGGCACAGCTTTGTATCGTACCCGAGCAGGGGATCACCTGTGTCATTCTCACCAACCTGGATGGTTCGCCATCTACAGAGCTGTTGGCAGCGACCTTGAATACGGCACAAGCTCTTCCGGTGGAAGAACCGATCGTGCTCTATCCTGATTATCCGGTGTCAGCAGATGCCCTGAATGAATTTATCGGCGAGTATAAGTCCGGCGAGGGTGAAAAAGTCCAGGTCTCCTTGAACGAAGCGGGCTTGGAAATGCAACTGCAAGGCATGACGTTCTCGTTGCGGCCTGTAAAGGAAGACAGCTTTGTCTTTAAAATGGGTACGGGACTGGAGAAGTATATCCGTTTTATTCGCGCGGAGACAGGCGATGTCAGCCGGGTTTCCTTCCATTTCCGTCAGCTCATCAAGCAAAGCGATCAGGACCAGCTTGCTTGACGACCGCATTTCGCAGAGACTTTTTTAATCAAAAAGGAGGCACGAAATGAAGACCAAGGCGTGGGAGCAAACATTTGAGACGTTTGCCCAGGAGCTGCTCGATGAGCTGAAAGTGCCGGGTGCCGTCGTCGCTGTCGCCAAAGACGGAGAGCTGATCTATGAAAAGGGATTTGGCTACCGCGACCGCGAAGCGCAATTGCCGCCTGATCTGGATACCGTATTTGGCATTGGTTCGATTACAAAATCGTTCACTTGCGTCGCGATCATGCAGCTGCAAGAGGAAGGAAAGCTGTCCGTCCACGATCCAGTAGTGACCTACCTGCCGGAGTTTCGTACACCGGATGAAGAACATACGCGAAAGGTCACGATTCACCATTTCATGACCCATACACCGGGCCTCCCGCCGCTGTCGTCGCTCATCCCGGCCATGCTGCGCAGTATGCAAGACGATCCGGCTGCAGAAGAGCTTTTGAAGCATCCGGAGTTTGCGGGAAAAGAGCCGATCGACACCTTTGAGCAATTGATGGCTTACATCGGGGATCAACCCATCGAATTGCTGGGGCCACCTGGGACCGAATTCAGCTATTCGAACGACGCCTTTGGACTGTTGGGTGCGATCATCGAGCGTGTAAGCGGCAAATCCTACGAGGATTATGTGAAGGATCATATTCTGCAGCCGCTCGGCATGGAGCGCTCGGTCTTTTTCGTAGAGGAGCTGCATGATGACAATCACTCCGTCCTGTACTCGACGAGAGAGAAAGACGGCGTAAAGGAAGTGTACCGGGCTCCGATCTGGTGGGATTCACCCTCCATGCGGGCGGCTGGTTTTCTCAAGGCATCCGCGCGTGACATGCTCCGATACGCAGAGCTATACCGGACAGGAGGGACAAAACTCCTTACGCCAGAAAGCGTGACGCAAATGGTTTCGCCCCATGCCAAAGTGGATGCCCTGCGCAGCTATGGATACGGTCTAGGCATGCTCTCTTTTGCGGAAGGAGTGACGCTCATCCAGCACACGGGGGGGTTGAAGGGCATTACAGCGCACATGCTGATTTTGCCTGAGGCAGGTCTGACAGGCATCCTATTGACCAACGTGGATGATGCCCCGATTACGGAGCTGACTCTGGGCCTGTTGAACAGCCTCTTCGATCGCCCGTTAAAGACGCCATTTGCGACCTTTGCCGATTACGAGGTTCCACTTGCCAGGATGAAATCTTACGCTGGGGCGTTCAAATCGGGGGAAGGCGATGAAGTGACGATCCAGCTGGATGAGGAAGCAGGTCAGCTGCACATCCAGATGGGAAAAGAAACGTTGCCGCTACGTTCGATTGGGGAGGATGCATTCCTCTTTACTCGTCGAGAGATCGATACGCTCGTCCGTTTTGTACGAAATCAAGACGGTGAGATCAAGCGCTTTGCCCTGGGTTCGCGCCAACTGCCCAAAGTGGAATCATGATCAGAAGTGAGAGGACGGATGGTTCATGAAAGTATTTATTTCATTGGATATGGAGGGCATCTCGGGCATTAGTGAGTGGGAGGATGTCATTCCGGGTCGACGCCATTATGAGGCAGGTCGGCGTCTTTTGACACAGGATGTAAACGCGGCGATCGAGGGGGCTTTGGAAGCAGGGGCTACGCAGATCATCGTGAATGAATCGCATGGTCCGATGAACAATCTGCTCTTGGAGGAGCTGCACCCTGCGGCTGACGTGATCCGTGGCTTTTTCAAGCCACTCTGCATGATGCAAGGCATCGATGACACATGTGACGCAGCATTTTTCATCGGCTATCACGGAAGGGCAGGCTTGGGTGAGGCTGTGCTCAACCACACATTGTCCGGTGTTGCCATCCATCGCCTGGTCCTGAACGGAAAAGAAGTGGGGGAAGCAGGGTTGAATGCCGCGATCGCAGGAGCCTTCAACGTGCCAGTCGTCTTGGTTACGGGCGATTCGCAGACGGCGCAGGAAGTAGAGGCTGATATCCCGGGCGTCCATACAGTCGCAGTCAAATCGGGCATTACCGGACTATCCTCTCTCGCTATGCATCCGCAGCGGGCGCGAGAGCTGATACGCCAGACGGCAGAAGAGGCGCTGCTCAACAGAAGCAAGGTCAAGCCGATTGAACTGCCAAAGGTCAATACGATTGAAATCGAATTTACGAAGTCGCAGTTTGCCACAGCGGTTAGCTGGATGCCGGGAGTAGAGCTGATTGATGGACGTACGGTGCGCTACCAGTCCGATGATATGGCCAGCATCATGCCCGTCGTGCAGGCGATGTTGTTGCTTACAGGTCAGGTAAATCGCATGATTACAGGTACGTAACGAAAGAAGTGTAAACAAAAGGTGCTGTCCCAAGGTTTATCGAGGGCAGCACCTTTTTTGCCAAATTTTCACGGTTTCGCATGCAGGATAGGGGTGAGCTGGTCTGTATGTAATGCACAGTGAACGAGTGTCTTTACAGCGATTTTCATGACATCCTCGTCGATGTCGAACCTCTCATGATGATGACCAGCTGCGAGAGTTGTGCCAAAAATCAGGTAGGAAGCCAGACCGCCTTGCTGCTGGACGCGTTCCATCATGAACGTAGCATCTTCAGAACCGAGAGCGGATTGGAGATCGATGATTCGCTTGACACCTGGCACCTGCTGGGCCTGATTTCGGATATAGGGGATCAGCGCTTCACTCGGTTCGGCACTTTGGGCGCCACCTTGTACGAGGACCGTTTCTTCCACGCCGTACATGACTGCGGTGCCTCTGATGACGTTCATGGCCTGCTCAACCATGTAGGCATTGATCGTTGAAGTCTCCCCTCGCGTTTCCAGTTTGAGGGTAGCTGAGTCGGGGATGATGTTTCTGCCGCTGCCTGCAGTCAAGACACCGACATTGATGCGGGATGCGCCACCGCTGTGCCGGGAAATTCCGTGAAGATGCAGGGCCGCGGCCGCGGCAGCCAGCAGAGCGTTCTTTCCTTCCTCCGGTCTGGCGCCAGCGTGGGCGGCGACCCCACGGTAGGTGACGTCGAGCTTGGTCGTCGAGAGGAAGCCATTTGCACCACAAACGACTTCTCCCAAGGAAGGGCCAGTTCCGATGTGGCAGGCAAAAAAGAGGTCGACATGGTCAACAACTCCTGCCTCGACCATCGATTTGGCGCCACGTACGCCTTCTTCTGCGGGTTGGAAGATAAGCATCACTCTGCCGTTCAAATGCTCGCGCAGCTGCATGAGGATGCGGGCCAAGCCGAGTCCGATCGTGGTGTGGGCATCGTACCCACAGGCTTGCATCATGCCGGAATTAATCGATCGAAAGCCGGTTGCTTCCGGCAGGTGCTGCTCATTGCTTGATTCTTCGAGGTCCAATGCGTCCATGTCAAAGCGAAAAGCGACTGTAGGACCAGGCCTGCCTGTTTCAAGAATCCCTGTGACCCCGGTAAAGCCACCTTGGAAACGTGCGACCCACTTGGGATCTGCACCTTGCTCCAACGCCCGCTTTTCCTGCTCCTGCAAGAAAGCTAGTGGAGGAACGCCCATACGCGCATGCTTGTGGATCACTTCTTTTCCGGCTTTGACCTCATATCCCCAGTCGGACAGGAGGCCAGCGACTTTGGCTGCAGTCCGATATTCAACCCAACCGGACTCAGCGTATTTGTGAAAATCTCTTCGCCATTCTACCAAGGTAGGGTAGAGGAGGTCGACGTCATCCAGCCAATGCGTTTTCATGTTCGATTCAACTCCGATCCAGTTTCATCTCAAAGGATATCCATTGCGATAAATTTAGGAAAAAGTCCTTAAATGGAAGTACTAATTCGCTGTGTGCGAATGAAATCCTCTAGTTGATTTTGAAAAGAGTCTAATCAGCAATTGACATAGGTGGAAAATTTGACATATTATTCTCAATAATGAGTAAATATCTGGTTATTTAGGAATGTTTCCTTAATGGGAGGGATCGCGATGGAGGATGTCTTTGCTTTTATTGAAAACAATAGAGAAATGTACCTCACCTGGCTGCAGGAAATCTGTCGGCTGCCAAGCGTGGCAGCACAAAATCGGGGCATGAAGGAAACAGCCGAAATGGTGGAGAAGATTCTGAAGGAATTGGGTGCCGAGACATTGCAGGTGTCCACTTCGGGCTATCCTGTCGTGTATGGATTATTTAATCCGGATAAATCCAAAATCCTTTCCTTTTATAATCACTATGACGTTCAACCAGAAGACCCTATTGAGCTGTGGGACTCCCCGCCATTTGCGGCGGAGATCCGAGACGGTCGCGTCTATGCGCGAGGGGTAGCGGACAATAAAGGAAATCTGATGGCGCGATTGGCTGCCGTACACGCCTATCAGCAGGTTCGCGGTGAATTGCCCCTTCAGGTCAAGTTCATCGTCGAGGGAGAAGAGGAGATTGGAAGTACCAGTCTGGAAGAATTCGTTCACCAGCATAAAGAGCTGCTCCACGCGGACGGCTGCATCTGGGAGTTTGGGTACAAGAATGCCGATGGACGTCCACAAGTGAGTTTGGGCGTAAAAGGAATGTGCTATGTGGAATTGACTTGTCGGGGCGCCAACACAGATCTACATTCCGCGAATGCCGCCATTATCGAAAATGCTGCATGGCGACTGAACTGGGCTTTGTCCACCTTGAAAACCCCCGATGAAAGGATTCAGATTGAAGGATTTTATGACCGGGTAGCCACTCTCTCGCCGGAGGATTATGAAGCGCTGGACCAGATGATCTACAGCGAGGAGAGCATGCTCAAGAACCTGGGCTTGGAATCCTTCCTGCTTGATTTGTCCGGACTTCCCTTAAAGGAAAAGCTGGTCTTTCAACCGACGTGTACGATTTGTGGAATCGAATCCGGCTATACGGGAGAAGGCACGAAAACGGTGCTTCCATCTGTCGCGCGTGCCAAAATTGATTTTCGCCTCGTTCCGAATCAGGACCCGCATGAAATTTTGCGCTTGCTACGGGAGCATCTGGACAAGCATGGCTTCTCCGATATCGAGATAGAAGCTTACTCGCTCGATTATCCGGCTCGTACCGAGATCGTCAATCCCCTGACAGCAAGTGTACGGGATACGTGCATCGAGGTATACGGAATGGAGCCTACTCTTATGCCCATGTCGCCGGGCACAGGACCCATGTACGTGCTATGCCAAAGCATCGGTGTTCCTGCTGTCTCCGTTGGGGTGGGTAATTTTCAGTCTAATAATCACGCACCGAACGAGAATATATTTGTCGAGGATTACATCCAAGGAATCAAGCATATCGCAGCCATCATGGAGGATTTCGCCAAACGGGATCTCGATTGACGATTGGAGTTGCGTTGCATTGATGGTCTGCCATTTTCGTTTGGTGGAGCACGGAATACCCCCGCTGTCTCATGTGCAGCGGGGGTATTTGATGTGGATAGAGAGCAGGAGGATCAATGGAACAGCTTGTAAACCTTTCTCGGTCGACCTCGACCGTTTGGTTGCTCGATCCGAACGTGGCTGGCAAGACCGGAATGTTCCATTTCCTGCAAAATCCGGCGTGCATTTCGCTCTGTCATTTTCAGAAAGCGGGCTAATTCCTGAGGTGTCACTTCTCTGACACCGTATTGCTTGGTGAATGCTTCCATGCGTGCAAGGAGCATCGGGCTGAGAGAGAATTCCTTGATCATGCTCTCCCAATGGTCATTGCCGTGTTTCTTCGGCTCTAAGGGACCATGCAGGCTGCCGTCTTCTCTAACTTCAAAAATGCCGGATACAGGAGAGTACCTGGCGTGTTCGAGGGCGGCTTGTCCGTTTTTTCTGGCGAGATGGACATTCAGTCCATAGCCGATTCCTATTTTGGCTTCGACAGATAGCATTACTTTGATATTTTGCAAAAACTCATAAAGGCTCAGCTTTTGATTCAAGTTGGCAAGCTCGCCACTCGTCGTATACAGGAGAAAAAGGTTTGGTGTACTGGGGTATAGAGCGCCGTTTGCCTTTTCAGCCAGATCGAGCAAATCGTAGTAGAGCTGCAAGCGCAACTTCTCCGATTCGTTGGAAAAGCCCTGTTCACTCTCCACAGGGTAGGTGACCTCGATGGCCATGATGACGACGGAGGAGAGCTGATATCTTTCGGATTTGAGTCGCTGCTCAATTATTTGCAAGGTTTGGCGCAAGACGGAGATGGGAGGGCTTACGCGATAGACGGGAAGTCCTTGTGCCCGCAGTTCTTCATAGACACTGTGGATACAGGTGACGATGATGTCTGCCTTTCCTGCGTCCCAGATCGTGCGATGATGCGCAAGAATCTGACTGGCATCGAGATAGCCGACGTATCCGTAGGTTGTGATCGGAATATCTGTAAGATGCAGTTCGTTCATGGTTTCATCGATTTCATTTTGCAAAAATGTATCAAAGCTGATTCCGGCAATCGGAGTGCGTTCTCGAAAGACACGAAATAATACATTAGTCAGGCCGCGTCCGTTCAAAGGCGGATAGGCCGCATTCTTAGCTGTCACCCATTCTTGTTCGACGCAATAAGAGTAGGGGACAGGGCCGGAAAACAACCAAAAATCGATGCGGTGCCGATTGTTCAAAATAAGTTCTCTGCACTCTTCTATGCGCGAGTAGGGAAGCGGGACGGGCTCGAATACATTTTGTTGCTCGCAAACTCCTGCTATGTATGCAACTGAATCTATGGGACCGATGATCGCAAGTCTATCCAAAGAGAAGGCCTCCTAATGGGAAACTGTTGCCTGTAATCGTATCTCGTTTAACATAAAAGGAAAAGCCTCCTTTTCCGCGATTGCTTGAAAGGGAGGCTTGTTTGTGTAGCTGATGCTTGTCAGCTTGCCTGACATGTTACATCCAGGAATCCGGCAGCAGCTCGCCGGTCGCTACGAGCTTGGCATTTCCCTCCATAAAGATGTCGCGGGAAACACCGCCTGCCAATTCATAGGAAATCGTAAGCAAACCTCCTCGTGTTTGCAGGTACACGGGCAAATCGGGATCGACCACTTCCATGATTCCAGCGATAATGGCTGCGGCTGTCGATCCTGAGCCGCATGCGTACGTTTCCGCCTCTACACCGCGCTCATACGTGCGAATCTGAAGGGTTTGTCGGCCGATTACTTCGATGAAATTCACGTTGGTTCCTTGAGGGAAAAGCTGCTCGTTATAGCGAACCTGTTTTCCCCACTGTATAATCTGCTGATCGTCGATCTTGGCTAGCTCTTCGACAAACCAGACTGTATGTGGAACCCCGACAAACCCGTAGTGGTAGTTCGTCGCTGGACCGCCGGGCGGATAGGGCTGGTGAAGCTTTAATTCGTCTAATAAGACGTCTGGAAACTTTACTTTCACCGTCTGCTTGTTGTCAAAAATTTCTGCTTGATACACCCCGGCCAGCGTCTCAAACGTCATCGTGTCCTTGACCGCTCCGGCAAGGTAAGCAAAGCGGGACAGGCATCTCGCACCGTTGCCGCACATTTCTCCTTCGCTGCCGTCTGCATTGAAATAGCGCATCTTGAAGTCCGCGAGATCTGAGCTTTCGAGCATCATAAATCCGTCAGCGCCCAATGAGGTGCCCCGTGAACAGATGTTTTTGACAAAGGTGGAAAGCTCGAAGCCATCCATGATTTGCTCGCGGTTGTCGATGACGATGAAGTCATTGCCACAGCCATTCATTTTTGAAAAAGGAATCGTTTTTGCCGTCATGTCCGTGCACTCCTTCTACATTAAGCAGTTTCGCTGTGACTGCCCATCACTTTCTTTTTCATCCATTCCTTGCCGTCGACGATTCTCGCTACCAGCATACTTGCGACTGTGTCTCCCGTAGCGTTTACCATCGTGGCAGGAGGGTCGACGAGCGTGCCCAGCATCGCAATGATCGGCAAGGCTTCTGGCGGAAAGCCGTACATGGTGACAATCAGCATTTCCCCGATAAATCCACCACCTGGAACGCCAGACATCACCACACCGCTCAGCACAGCGATCATGATCGCGGTTAAATAGGTATCTATTCCATGAAAAGGCATGTTGAAAAGGCCGAAGATGAATGAAATTTTCAAGATTGCACTCAGACAGGACCCGTCCATATGAGCAGTCGCGCCCAGCGGGATGACGATCTCGCGAATGTCTTTGGGTACACCGATTTTCTCTGTTGCAGACAAGTTGACTGGGATAGTGGCCACGCTGCTGCCAGTCGCAAAGGAAGTGACAGCTGGGGAGATGGCATTTTTCCAAAAGATGCGAGGCCCTTGTTTTCCCACTGCCAAATACGCGTAAATCGTGAATGCAAGGAAGAAATAGAGAAAGGAAATCGGATAGTAGATGGCCATCGCTCTGGCGTAGGATCCAAGCAGGTCTGGACCGAATACCCCAACCAGGTTGGCAAAGTAAGCTCCCAAACCGATAGGCGCGTAATACATCAGGATTTTGATCATCTTGATCATAACGTCTGACAAAGCGGTTAGTCCATCTGCAACCTTTCGCCCTTTCTCTCCGGCCAGGCTGACCGATAACCCAAATAAAATGGAGAAGACAATAAGTGCGAGCATATTTTTTCGGGATAGAAGATCACTGAAATTCGAAACGGTAAATGCCTGAACAAACTGGTCTGCTGTGTTCAACTGATTGATTTCCTCTGGGGCCTTTAATTCCAGGTTGATTCCTTCGGCTGGAGGAAAGATGGAGACACCGACGAGCATCAATGTGGCGGAAATGATCCCGGTGATAATAAAGACAGCAAGCATGATCCCCAGGATTTTACCCAAGCGCTTCAAGTCGACGATATTGGCGACTGCGCTGCTGATATTCACGAAGACAAGGGGGACGACAACCGTAAACATCATATTGATGAAGATGTCCCCGAATGGTTTCAATGCCTCGGCATCTTTCCCCATAATCGTGCCGACGATAGCCCCGATCGCAATGCAGATCAGGAGCATGATGGGATAACGGTACGACTGCCAGACGCTGTTTTTTGATGCATGAACCATGAAAGATCAGTCTCCCTTTCGATTGGAAGATTTAATTTTAAATCTTCTGAAAATATAACATATTCAGCAGAAAAATTCCAAATGATGTTACGATATGAAGGACGAAGTCTACGAAGTATTCAAGGGCCAAGCACTATACCTTGAATCATGCGAGTAGGGGGAGATACAGATGAAAGCTATTCTTGTTACGGGGTACGGTGGACCCGAAAACATGATCTATACAGACGTCGAGATGCCGGAAATGATGCCGAAGCAGATTTTGATCCGAACCGTCGCGACCAGTGTGAATTTTGCTGATATCAAATCCCGGTATGGGAAAAAAGGGGGAAAGCTTCCTTTTATTCCGGGATTGGATGTCGCCGGAGTGATCGAGCGTGTGGGTACGGAAGTGGAACATTTTCAAATAGGGCAAAGAGTCATCGCTTTCCCAAGCCAGGGTTCCTATGCGGAGTATGTCGTAGCGGATGAAGCGCTGACTTTTGCCATCCCGGACAGCTTGGATTTCAGGGCGGCAGCAGCGAGTCCGATCGTCTCTTTTACCGCGTACAAGCTGCTTGCCGAGGTAGCAAGAATAGAATCGGGAGAAACCGTACTGATCCATGCAGCAGCAGGGGGAATCGGAACGACCGCGATCCAGCTGGCAAAGCTTTTGGGAGCAGGAAAAGTGATTGGAACCGTGGGTAGTGAGAGCAAGTCGGGGATCGTACTTGAGGCTGGCGCGGATCACGTGATTTGTCATGAACAGGAGGATTTTGCCGAGAAGGTCAATGAATGGACACAAGGGGAGGGAGCCAATATCATTCTGGATTCGATCTCCGGGCGCGTTTCTGAAAAAAGCATGACGTGCCTGGCTCCATACGGACGGCTCGTCCATTTCGGAAATGCCAGTGGAGAGATCGGAAGCTTCCAGACGGTGGATTTGCATGCGAGCTGCCGTTCTGTTCTCGGATTCAGCTTTGGCACCACTCGGCAAAAGCGCCCGGAACAACTGCGCCGTACTGCCGAACAAGTTATCCCTTTCCTTTCTCAGGGGCGATTGCAAATCAAAATCGGGGGTACTTTCTCGCTGAGTGAGGCTGCCAGAGCACATGAATGGGTGGAAAGTCGTAAAAGTACGGGGAAAGTCTTGCTGGTTGTAGATGAAGCGTTGAGCGAATAGGGTCTAAAATGAAGCAGCTACGGGAGAGAGAGCAGTGAACAACACTAGCAGGCCGCGGACATTTACATCTTTGTCTGGTCAGGCTTTGACACCATGACCTACGTCGTAGGTGGAAGCTGGCTTTTGGCAGGGGTGATCCTGGGAGCTATCAAGTCAAAGGGCTACAAGGAAGTGCCGCCGGTTATGCGAGACATGTAAAGAGCCATTGGCGAATAGCCAAAATCCTAACCCTCGAAGATGGATTCGAGGGTTTTTTCGTGTCCCGTTTTACATGAAAAAAAGACGAATGTGTAATTCCGACTTGACAGATGAGAATTTGAGGATTATTTTATTGTATAACAATTCCAAGCAAACCAATCGGGGTTTACGTCCTGCAAAAGGTTGCAGCTAGCGGAAGAGATTTGAGACAACGAGAGGTACCTCTCGAACCTATCAGACGCAGACGAGAGTCACAAAAGGGGGAGCCATCATGGAGAAAAGAAGAAGCTTATTCACTGATTCACCTTTGAAAAAGAAGCTGTTGCCCATACTTCTGGCAAGTGTCTTTGCATTGACAGCATGCGGCGGCCAGACGACAGGTGGTCATACTAGCGAGGGGAATGCCGGCTCCGGTTCGACACCAGCTCAAGGCAATTCCACCCAAGCGGAGAGCCCAGCCACTGGGGGAGTTATCAACATCGCCTATCCGGCCAAGGCAGCAACGCTTGACCCGCACACGACAACTAATGCCTCGACCAAAGACATCGCCCGGCAGATTTTTGAGCCACTGGTGACCTTGAACAGCAAATACGAAGTGGTACCGATGCTCGCGGAATCCTATGAGGTGAGCCAGGATGGACTGTCGATCACCTTCCCTCTGCGAAAGGGCGTCAAATTCCATAACGGCAAGGAAATGACAGCTGACGACGTGGTTGCGTCCATGAATAAATGGCTGAAGGTTTCGACACAAGGAAAAGCCAATCTGTCTGGGGCTGCATTCACAGCCAAAGATCCAAGCACGGTGGTTTTGACCCTGCAAAAGCCTTCACTGTTGACCTTACATATTTTAGCGGATACTGCTCCGTTTCCTGCGATCATGCCAAAGGAAATCATCGAGGAAAGCGGCGTAGAGGCCGTAAAAACCTTTATCGGTACAGGTCCTTTCCAACTGGAGGAATGGAAGCAGGACCAATACGTGCATCTGAAAAAATATCCGGACTATGCGTCTCGTACTGAAGCAAGTGACGGGTTGGGCGGCAAGAAGGAAGCGCTGGTGGATGATTTGTACTTCCACTATGTCACGGACGAGTCGACGCGGGTGGCGGGAATCACAACAGGGGAATACGACATCGCCTTCAGTATCCCGTTTGACAACGCTGAGCAAATCGAAAACTCACCAGATGTAAGCAGCTTTGTCAGTGAGGGCGGCATGACGACCTTTGTGTTTAACAAGAAATCTGGCCTCTTCAGCAATGTGAAAGCACGCCAAGCGGTCAATGCAGCATTGGACATCGAGGAAATCCTGATCTCGGCTTATCGGGATTCACGCTATTACACCCTCGATTCCGGATTGGCCCTACCGAATCAGTCCGACTGGCACAGCCAGGCAGGGAAAGAAGAATACAATCAGCACAATCTGGACAAAGCAAAGCAGCTTCTGGCTGAATCCGGCTACAAAGGGGAAGAAGTGACGATTCTGGTGACACGCGACTACCCCGATTATTACAATGCTGCGGTCGTGGCTCAGCAGCAGCTCCAAGCCATCGGGTTGAATGCCAAGCTGGATGTGTACGACTGGCCGACGATGCAAGAACGACGCAAGGATGAGAAGGTATGGGATTTCTTCGTTGTAGGCTTTGCGGTTCGTCCGACCTTGCATCAGCTGCCATTCCTGGATTCTCGCGGCGGCTATCCAGGCTGGACGAACAGCCCGGAGATCGACAAGCTCTTGGATGAGATTCAGAGCGCACCGTCCATCGCGGAAGCCAAGCCCCTGGTGGATCAGCTGCAAGCGTTGGTGTGGCAAGAACTGCCGATCATCAAGCTGGGGAATCGCGTGAACATGGCTGCTGTGGCCAATCATGTGCAAGGACTGCAGGACGTCATCGGACCCATCCTGTGGAATGTAAGTACAACGAAAAAGTAGGGAGGTAGCTTGGTTTGAGTGGATACATCCTGAAGCGTCTTCTATCCATGCTACCCATTCTGGCAGTAGTAGCCGTCGTGGTTTTTATGATTGTACATCTCACTCCAGGCGATCCGGCGGCGGTCATGCTGGGGGATGAGGCAGGAGAAAAGGAGATAGCCGAGCTGCGTTCACAGCTCGGCCTCGATCTCCCGCTTGCCGTTCAGTTCTTCCATTGGCTGGCCAATGTCTTGCAGGGTGATTTGGGCAAATCCTATTTTTCGGATGTACCCGTCACCCAGGCTTTTTGGGAACATCTGGGTCCGACCGTTTCTGTTGCGATCTTGGCGCAGATTATCGCGATCCTGATTGCTATACCGATCGGGATTATGGCTGCACGGCGCAGAGGGACCATGATCGATCAGGCCGTTATGGGCGTATCCTTGTTTGGAATCTCGGTGCCCAGCTTTCTGCTCGGCTTGTTCCTCATTCTACTCTTTGCCGTCCAGCTGAAATGGCTCCCGGTAGCAGGGTACAAGCCGCTCAGCTCTGGCTTGTGGAACCACCTGCGCTATCTCATCCTGCCGGCACTTGCACTAGGCTTCATGCAAGCGGCCTTGATTGCGCGGATGACCCGTTCCTCGATGCTGGACATTATAGCAGACAATTACATCAAAACGGCGAGAGCCAAAGGCTTGAAAGAGAGAATGGTCATCTATAAGCATGCTCTCCGCAATGCATGTATTCCGATTTTGACGGTGATCGGCGAGACGTTTGGCGGACTGGTCACGGGTGCTGCTGTCGTGGAAACGGTGTTCAATATTCCGGGTATCGGTCAATTGATCATCAGCTCTGTGGAGAGAAGGGATTATGCTGTCATTCAGGGCACGGTACTGTTGATCACGGTCACGTATGTCTTGCTCAATTTAATCATCGACTTGCTTTACGGGATTGTTGACCCCAGGGTTCGTCTGAATCGTAAAGAGAGGTAGTTCGCATGAAAGTGATTACGGAACGGGACGTTTTTTCGATGCTGGAGATCAAAAGAGAGCATCGGCAGCGCAATATCCGCCGTTTTTGGGGCAACAGATTTGCAGTTACGGGCTCCGCGATTTTGCTTGTCATCATTCTGCTCGTATGGATTGCTCCCTTTTTGACGACCTATGGGCCATTGGAGGTCGATCCGAAAAACAGATTGCAGGCACCGAGTTCTGAGCATTGGTTTGGAACCGATAACTTCGGCAGGGATTTATTCAGCCGTGTTCTGTATGGAGCGCAGGTATCCATCTCAGTCGGCTTTTCTGTCGCGCTGGTCGCTTCCTTCCTTGGCTTGGTCATTGGGTTGCTCTGTGCCTACTACGCGATTTTGGACCATGTTCTCATGCGAATTTGCGATGGTTTATTCGCTTTTCCTTCTATATTATTGGCGATTGCGATCGTCGCAGCGATGGGGCCGATGAAAAGCAATGTAATCCTGGCACTGGTCATCGTCTACACGCCATCCGTGGCCCGGGTTGTTCGCTCTGTCGCCTTGGTCGTTCGGGAGCAAATATACATCGAAGCCTTGCGTTCCCAAGGAGCGAGTGCGTGGAGGATCATCTGGGTGCACATGGCCCCGAACTCGACGTCACCTTTGATTATCCAGACGAGTTATATCTTTGCCGCATCGATATTGACAGAAGCGGCACTCAGTTTTCTTGGAGCAGGGATTCCGGCACCTGATCCCAGCTTGGGAAACATTCTTCTGGACGGCAAATCCGTGATCTTTAACGCGTGGTGGATGACGGTATTTCCGGGAGTCTTCATCATGGCGATGGTGCTTGGGCTGAATTTGTTTGGTGATGGATTGCGCGATCTGCTCGATCCCCGCAACAGCCAGACGAAAAAGTAGAGAAGGGGGAGGAAGCATGGCATATAAGCATCTGCTGGAGATCAAGGAATTGAAGACTTCCTTTTCTACGGAACGCGGTGTGGTTACAGCGGTTGATGGCGTCTCCTTCCATGTCGATGCGGGAGAGACAGTCGGGGTCGTAGGGGAATCCGGTTGCGGAAAAAGTGTTACCGCCGAATCGATACTGCGTCTGCTGGACGAGAAAAAGACGAACTACCTGGGGGAAATCCGCTACCAGGGAACCAACCTTCTTGCGCTTTCAATCGATCAGATGCAGCAAATTCGGGGTAACGAGATCTCCATGATCTTTCAGGACCCGATGACATCACTCAATCCGGTATTTACCATCGGAGATCAAATAGCGGAAGCGATCACGCAACATCAAAAGTGCTCAAAGCAGGATGCCTTCTCGCGGACAGTAGAGCTGCTCCGCCGTACGGGCATCCCCGCACCCGAGCAAAGAGTACACGAATATCCGCATGAGCTTTCCGGAGGTATGCGGCAGCGCGTCATGATTGCCATGGCTCTCGCCTGTCAGCCGAATCTGTTGATCGCAGATGAGCCAACGACTGCATTGGATGTGACGATCCAGGCGCAAATCCTCGAACTGATGCAAGAACTGAAGCAAGAATCGCAGATGGGCATCATCCTGATCACGCATGATTTGGGTGTAGTGGCAGAGGTGTGTACGCGTGTCGTGGTCATGTATCTGGGGCAGGTCATCGAGGAAGCAGATGTCGAGACGCTATTTGAAAATCCGCTTCACCCCTACACCCAGGGTCTGATGAAAGCTGTGCCTACCATCGACGGAGATCGCAAGCAGAAGCTGCACGTCATCAAAGGAATGGTTCCATCGCTGCATCAGATTCCACAGGGGTGTCGTTTTGCCCCGAGATGTGAGTATGCGGATAGCCAATGCAGCCAGGAACCGCCGCAGCTTCATGCGATATCGCCAAAGCAAAAGATCAGATGCTGGCATGCTGCTAAATTTAAGACACAGGGGGAGGAACATGAACGCCACCATCTGGACTGAAGAGAAAAAACTGCTCCTGCGTGTGAGGGGATTAAAAAAGTGGTTCCCCTTAAAAAGCACGCTCGGACGTACCATCAACCATGTGAAGGCGATCAACTCCATTTCATTTGATCTCTATGAAGGAGAAACCTTTGGACTGGTAGGAGAATCCGGATGCGGAAAAAGCACGACAGGCCGAAGCATCCTGCGCTTGATCGAGCCAACTGAGGGGGAGATCCTCTACAGAGGTAAAAATTTGTTGGAGCTACAAGGAAGCGAGCTTCGTACCGTTCGCCAGGAAATGCAGATGGTGTTTCAAGACCCCCATTCCTCCCTCGATCCGAAAAAGCGGATCGGCTATGCGATCGAGGAGCCGATGATCATCCATCGACTCGGAACAAAGGAGGAGCGCACACAAAGGGTGTTTGAACTCCTGCACAAAGTGGGCTTCAGCAAAGAGTATTATTATCGCTATCCCCATGAGCTTTCCGGCGGGCAGCGTCAGCGTGTCGGCCTTGCTCGGGCCTTGGCTCTCAACCCTAAGCTGATTGTCTGCGATGAGCCGGTATCAGCCCTGGATGTGTCCATCCAATCTCAAGTGATCAACCTCCTGCAGGAGATTCAGGCCGAGCTGGGGCTTTCCTATCTGTTCGTGGCCCATGATCTCAGTGTTGTTCGGCACATTGCAGACCGGGTAGGGGTGATGTATTTGGGTCAGCTGGTCGAGCAGGCACCGACGGAGCAATTGTTCTCTCAACCGCTCCATCCTTATACGAAGTCTCTGTTGTCAGCGGTGCCCATCCCCAATCCCAAGATCAAACGCGAACGGATTTTGCTGCAAGGGGATGTCCCGTCTCCACTGAATCCTCCGTCGGGCTGTATCTTTCATACCCGATGTCCATTTGCGATGGAACGATGCAGGACGGAGATTCCGCAAAACAAAGAAATCTCTATCCATCATTACGTGCAGTGTCATTTGTACGATGAGACTCACGAAAATCACTAGAGGCAGGTTGAGAGGAGCGAGCAGAATGAAAGATTACTTGCAGTCCAAACAAGAGGAGATGCTTCACTTGCTGGAGAAGCTGGTGAATATCGACAGCGGAACATACGTGAAGAGCGGGATCGACGAAGTAGGCAGAGTGCTGCAAAAAGAATACGAAACCCTAGGTTACGTGGTGAAGGTAGACGAACAGCCCGAGCGCGGCAACAATCTAACCTTTCGCCACAAGGATGCAAGTGATCCGCAGATTCTTGCAATTGCGCATATGGACACGGTATTTGTAGAAGGAACCGTGAGTGAACGCCCTTTTACTAGAGATGAAAAGCGTGCCTACGGGCCGGGAGTCCACGATATGAAGGGCAGCCAGGTGGCCTTGCTCTACGCATTGAAGGCATTGATTCAAGAAAACGCAGAAGCCTATAAAAATGTCGTCATTTTGTTGAACACGGATGAAGAGATCGGTTCTCCGGAATCTCGTCCCTTGATCGAAGCAGTTGCAAAAGAAACAAAGTACGCCTTGATCGTGGAGCCATCCCAATCCGGAGAAACGGTCGTCTCCCAGCGAAAGGGCGGCGGAAAGTACTTTCTCAAAGTCAGCGGAATTGCAGCACACGCGGGCGGTGAACCGGAAAAAGGACGAAGTGCAATCGAGGAGCTGGCACATAAGATTGTGAAGCTGCATGCTTTGACCGATCTGGAGGCAGGAGTGACCCTCAATGTCGGTATCATCCGCGGGGGGACTTCCGTCAATACCATCTCCCCTCACGCCTATGGAGCCTTGGATGTGCGCGTGGAAACCCCGGAACAGGCCGAAGAAATGGATCAGAAAATCCGCGAGATTTGTGCGACTCCCGATGTAGAGGGTACGAGCATCGAGCTGACGGGTAAGATGCGCAGACCGCCCCTCATCCTGAGTGACGCATCACGTGAGCTCCTCGCTGTTGTACAGGAGGCAGGGCGTGAACTGGGCGTCGAGATCACAGACATCAAGAGCGGTGGTGGCTCTGACGGCAACCTGACCGCTGCGGTAGGCGTCGCGACCATCGATGGTCTGGGACCGGTTGGTGCACAAGCACACAGCGCAGAAGAATACCTGGAAATCGATTCCCTGGTAGAGAGGACTTTGCTCATCGCCAAAGTCATCCAGAAGCTTTCGTAAGATACTAATAGAGCTGGAAAGGGGCGTCATGCCATGAAAAAGATACATATCATCCACGAAAACAGCGAATGGACCGTTCATTTGACACGCCGATTGGAAGAGCTGGGACTGCCCTATGAGGAATGGTTTTTGGATCAAGGGTTGGTCGACCTCGCCTCCGCTCCTCCAGAGGGCGTCTTTTACAATCGCATGAGTGCATCCTCCCACACGCGCGGCCACCGCTACGCCCCTGAACTGACAGGCGTTGTCCTGTCCTGGCTGGAGCACCATGGACGCAAGGTGTTCAATGGCAGTCGTGCCATCCAGCTGGAGGTAAACAAGGTATACCAGTACGCCACTCTCAATCAGCATGGCGTTCAAACGCCGAAAACCATTGCTGCAGTAGGAAAAGAGCAGATCGTCAAGGCAGCTGAACAATTCCTGGGCAAGCCGTTTATCACCAAGCATAACCGTGCGGGAAAAGGGCTGGGAGTTCGACTGTTCTACTCGTTGGAGGGCTTGAAGGATTACGTGTTTGGTCCGGAATTCGAAGATTCGGTTGACGGGATCACGTTGATCCAGGAGTACATTCAGGCACCTGAGCCATTCATCACACGATGCGAATTTATCGGCGGCAAGTTTCTTTACGCTGTACGCGTCGATACCTCGGAAGGTTTTGAGCTGTGCCCGGCAGACGCATGCCAGATTGGGGACCTGTTCTGCCCGGCAGGAGAGGAAGAGCCACAAAAGCCGAAGTTCCAGGTCATCGAGAACTTCCAAGATCCGATCATTCAAAAGTACGAGGAGGTTCTGGCCGCCAACAAGATCCAGATCGCCGGGATCGAGTTCATCCGCAATCAGGCTGGTGAGATCTTCACCTATGACATCAACACCAACACCAATTACAACTCGGATGCAGAAGCAGCGGCAGGCACGTATGCCATGCTGGAACTGGCCAAGTTTTTAGGCAAGGAACTAGAGAAAGTGGAAGGCGAGTCCATCATCTCTACCAAGTAAAACCGTTTTTCTGCATTCAGCTATGAAAGCGATCGTCTCCTGGTTCTGATCAGGCAGGCGGTCGCTTTCACGCTTTACGTTGATCTCTATTTTGAAATTCGTTCGTATACCATCGGTCAACGAAAAGGAGATCTCTTTGTGAGCAGTTATGTAATCAGCATGATTCTAGCTTTTTCGGCGGGGTTGATAGGAGCGGTGCAAAGCTCGCTGAATGCATTAATCGGTAAGGAACAGGGACTGTTTGCGATGATTATGGGTGTTTCACTCATACAAGTGCTGGGAGCAGGCGTCATGCTACGAATCTATGGGATCCCTTCATTTTCCCTACACGGTGCGAGTTTGATTACGATTGCGGGGATTATGGGCATTACTCTGATGTTTGGCGTCAGCTTTGCGATCGGGAATCTGGGTGCCTTGCCTGCCTTTTCCTGTTTGCGCTATACTTTCAAAATTACATAAGAGGAGACGGCTTTATTTTGAGAGTATCTTGCTGAAATCTTGCAAATAACGGCTGCCATTCAATCGCTACAAACCCGAATACAAAATGGATGAGGAGAAGGCGAATTACCTTGAAAAACCAGTTGAAGAGACATATGGGGTAACATTCGCCTCGTTGATTCGTCCACATGTTTGAGGTGTAACGGGAGGGACCGAATCGCAGTGATAGGATGGGAGAACCGATGCGAAGAGATTCACCGCTCGTGCTGTTCTTGTTCAATGGGATCCTCGGTATTCAGCTTTGGGGAATGTTCCTATGGTTCAATGGATGCCTATGAACTGCCTCCACCAGAGTATCGCTTGTCCGGCGTTTTTGTAGGAATTTCGCTGGTTTGATACGAGTTATGTGCAACACCAATTTTATGATACAAAGGCTCCCATCCTGGATGTGAAAGCAGGATGGGTTTTTAATATTCACTAAAATAATATCCATTATAAAAATTTTTTATAGAAAGTTAGATTAAACAAATATATGCAATTATCTTCAAATGTTTACTACTACTTGACGATTTATATGACTCATAAGCTATAATTGATCTATAATTTCGATTTGATAGAAAATTTTTAAAAGTCTTACACAATATTGCAGTAGTGCTTTACTGTCCAGAAGGAGAGGAGTGTGGAAATGGGTCGATATATCATCAAAAGGATCATTGCTGGTCTCATTACTATGTTTGTTCTGACTACGGTAACCTTTTTCTTGATGCATGCCATTCCAGGGGGACCGTTTAGCCCTGCTGAGGAGCGCAAGGTACCGAAGGCTGTTATGGAAAAAGTTCAGGAAAAATACGGATTGAATGATCCGGTGCCCGTTCAGTATGTAAATTATCTCAAAAACCTTGCTCAGGGAGATTTCGGAATCTCGTTCAAGCAAACCAGTGTAACGGTCAATGAGTTGATCGAACAAGGGTTTCCGGTATCTGCCAAGGTTGGTCTGATCGCGATCATCGTCGCTCTTTTAGTCGGTATTCCACTGGGGATTACCTCTGCGATCAAAAGGGGAAAGTGGGCTGATTGGCTATCCATGATCATTGCGACCGTAGGCATTTCGATTCCCAACTTTGTTCTATCCGTACTCTTGCTGTTCCTTTTTGCAGTCGTATTGAAGATATTGCCTACATTCGGGTTGACTTCGTGGCAGCATTATATTCTACCCGTGACATGCCTTGCTTTTAGTCCGATCGCTTACATCGCCAGGTTGATGAGATCCAGCATGCTGGAAGTTATGCGTTACGACTACATCCGTACGGCACGTGCAAAAGGCGTACACGAGCTGCAAGTCATCTGCAAGCATGCTTTGAAAAATGCAATTATTCCTATCGTTACATATTTGGGTCCGCTGGTTGCGATTCTGTTGACAGGCAGCTTCGTCATTGAGAGAATCTTCTCCATTCCAGGCATCGGCAGGGATTTCGTGTCCTCGATCAGCGATCGTGACTATTCGGTTATTTTGGGTATGACGGTTTTCTTCGGTGCTTTTATCGTGATTTGCAATATCATTGTCGATATTCTCTATGCGGTAATCGATCGTCGCATCAAAATAGATGAGTAGAGGGGGTGAGGAAAATGAGTATTTCGGTTCATATGAATGACAAGGAAGAGGATCGTTTTCCAGGGAAACACATAAACGAGCTTCCAGATGAACTGTTCGAGAAGGTCGGAGAAGACTCGAAGCAAGACAACGAAGAGATTTCCCGCCCAAGCAAATCGTACTGGCAGGATGCCTGGGGCCGCTTTCGCAAGGATCGCTTGGCGATGATCGGGTTATGCTTCGTTCTGATTATGGCTGTTTTCGCAATATTCGGTCCAATGTTTTCGCAATATACATATGATGGCCAAGATTTAAATAATGGAAACCAACCCCCATCCTCGGAGCACTGGTTCGGTACGGACAAGTTTGGGCGCGATATTTTCGTACGGACGTTGTACGGCGCAAGGATTAGCTTGCTGATCGGCTTCGTTGCTGCCGCCATCAACATGGTCATTGGGGTTATCTACGGTGGATTATCCGGCTACTTTGGCGGAAGGGTTGATATGATCCTGATGCGGATTGTCGATATCATGATCGGGGTTCCGGATTTGCTGTACATCATTTTGGTGATGATGTTCCTGGGCAACAGCATACAAAGTATACTAATCGCTTTGTGCCTGACGTCCTGGATCGGTACGGCGAGGATTGTTCGTTCTCAAGTGGTTACGCTGAAGCATCAGGAGTATGCGCTGGCCGCTCGTTCCATCGGTTCATCCAATCTGCGGATCTTGTTTAAGCACCTGATTCCGAATAGCATTGGCCCGATTATTGTAACGGTGACGTTCTTGGTGCCATCTGCCATTTTCTCGGAAGCTTTCCTCAGCTTTCTCGGAATCGGTATCCAGGTTCCGATTGCGAGTTGGGGTACGCTTGTGAATGATGCGATCCCTACCATCTTTACCCAACCTTATCAGATGTTGTTCCCTGCACTTGCGATCAGTCTCACGATGTTTTCACTTAATTTTATTGGTGACGGGTTAAGGGATGCGCTTGATCCACGTCTGAAGAAATAAAGGGGGGTTACCGGTGAAGCTGTTGCAAATCAACAATTTGAAAACGACTTTTCATATCGAAGCAGGACAAGTACAAGCTGTTCGCGGTATCTCCTTTCATGTAGATAGAGGAGAATCGGTCGGCATTGTTGGAGAGTCTGGCTCAGGAAAAAGTGTATCGATGCTGTCTATCATGCGTTTGCTGCCCGAAAATGCAAAGATTGATGCCGACCGTTTGACCTTTGACGGTACGGAAATTATGGATATGGACCAGAAGCAGATGAGAAGATTGCACGGCAACGACATCGGGATGATTTTTCAAGATCCGATGACTTCGCTAAACCCGCTATTCACTATCGGAGATCAGATCATGGAACCGATTCGGATTCATCAAAAGCTGTCCAAATCCGAAGCCAAAAAAAGAGCGATCGAGGTCCTCAAGATGGTGGAAATCCCCAGCCCGGAGAGCCGTCTCAATCAATATCCGCACGAGTTTTCTGGCGGGATGAGACAAAGGGTGATGATTGCCATCGCGATCTCCTGTAATCCGAAGCTGCTCATCGCAGATGAACCAACGACGGCACTGGACGTGACGATTCAGGCTCAAATTCTGGATCTCATGAGCGATTTGAAGAAAAAGGGCAATACCTCGATTGTGTTGATCACGCATGATCTGGGAGTCGTAGCCAGCATGTGCAGCCGGATCATCGTCATGTACGGTGGAGAGATCGTAGAAGAAGGAACGACCCGGGAAGTTTTTTACAACCCGCAGCATCCCTACACATGGGGATTGATGCGCTCCATGCCCAAAGTCACAGAGGGTGAAAAGAAAAAACTGATCCCGATACCGGGTAGTCCACCCGATCTGTTATCTCCGCCCAAGGGTTGTGCATTTGCAGCCAGATGTGAGCACGCGATGAAGATCTGCACACAAATGTCGCCTGTCCCGATCTCCTTGAGTGAAAGCCATCGGGCAGCATGCTGGTTGATGCACCCGAAAGCCGCAAAGGTGGAAAGAGGGGTGGGCAGCTGATGGAAAATAACGAGAATCTCATTGAAGTCAAAAACTTGAAGAAGTACTTTGATGTGAAAAAAGGATTGTTCTCTCGAAGCGATCGCCAGCTAAAAGCGGTGGATGACGTCAGCTTCTCCATTAAAAAGGGAGAAACACTTGGACTCGTAGGGGAGTCTGGTTGCGGCAAGACGACTGCAGGCCGAACACTGCTCAAGCTGTATGAACCGACTTCAGGTCAAATCCTGTTTCAGGGAAAACCGATTGAGCACTTGAAGTTCAAAGAAATCCTTCCCATTCGCAAAAAGATGCAGATGATTTTCCAAGACCCCTATGCTTCACTCGATCCTCGGATGACGGTCGGTGAGATCATCGGCGATCCCCTGGATGTCCACAAGATATGCAGCGGTAAAGATCGAGCAGATCGGATTCGGGAACTAATAGAGCTGGTTGGATTGAAAAAGGATCATATCAACCGTTATCCCCATGAATTCTCAGGTGGACAAAGACAGCGGATCGGCATCGCCCGCGCGCTAGCTGTGGAACCAGAGTTTATCGTCTGTGACGAACCGATCTCAGCGCTGGATGTCTCGATTCAGGCCCAGGTGGTCAATATGCTTGAAGAACTGCAGGAAAAATTCGGTCTGACCTATCTGTTTATCTCGCATGACTTGTCGATGGTGCGTCACATCTCCCACAAAGTTGGGGTGATGTATTTGGGCAGCTTGGTCGAAATCGCAGACGCCAACACGTTGTACACGAACATGCAGCATCCTTATACAAAAGCCTTGTTGTCTGCCTTGCCGATCGCAGATCCGGACCTGGCAGAAAAGAGTGAGAGGATTCATCTGCAAGGAGATGTCCCAAGCCCGCTCAATCCGCCTCCGGGATGTGCTTTTCAGACGCGTTGTGCCTATGCCGTCGCGACTTGCCGAGAAGTAAAACCAGAGCTTAAGGTAATCGGCAGTGGACACCAGGTCGCTTGTCACATCGTCTCTTCATGATAAAGCTTATGCCGGATCATGCTTGAATCAGTAGGTATGGAAGCTGTCACAGACAGTTTTTCATAAGAAAACAAGACAGAGGGGGAAGAAAATGAAAAAGCTTGTCGGCCTTTTTTTCAAGTTATCATTAGTAGCGGTAGTCGTTGCTGGTTGTAGCTCCAGCAACACAGCAGCACCAAGCACGGACAACAACACGAACACACAGGCGCCAGCAACACAACAGCCCGCGGAATCAACTGGAAAAGAAAAGAAAATCATTTACGCACTGCCTTCCGAACCAGAAACGCTGGATCCTACGCTGAACGTTTACTCACGTTCGTCCATCGTGATGCAAAACCTGTTCAGAGGACTTTACAAAATTAGTCAAGATGGACTTCCTGTTCCATCTTTGGCTAGTGAAACGAAACTCGATGAGACAGGGACGAAATACACCTTCAAGATCAATCCAAATGCCAAATGGAGTGATGGCAAACCTGTCACAGCGCATGACTTTGAATATTCCTGGAAACGGGTGTTGAATCCTGATGTTGCCTCTGAAGCTGCTTTTGACCTGTTCTACCTGAAAAACGGTCAGGCATACAACGAAGGCAAGGCGACAGCTGACCAGGTTGGCGTAAAAGCAGTCGACGATCAAACACTCGAGGTGGAGCTGGAGAATCCGACCACCTACTTCCTGAACCTGCTTTGTGCAACGTCCTATTATCCAGTTCGCAAAGATGTCGTGGACGGCAATGATGGCTGGACGAAAACACCAGAGACGTATCTGGTCACAGGTCCATTCACACTCTCTGAGATTCATCCCAAGCAAAAATACGTGCTGAAGAAAAACCCGAATTATTTGGATGCAGATAAAGTCCAGCTCGATACTTTGGAAATCGTCTTCATCGAAGCGGCAGAAGCCGAATTGGCTGCTTATACGAATGGTGAGATCGACGTTTCCGATAACATCAACAATGAATCGCTGCAAAAATACTTGAACACACCTGAATTTTTTGCAGAGCCGCGTATTGGTACCTACTACTTTGACTACAATACCAGCGTGAAGCCTTTCGATGATCCTCGTGTGAGAAAAGCGTTCGCCATTTCCATCAATCGTGAGGCGATTGTGAAAAACGTTCTGCAATCCAATGAAAAAATTGCTTTTGGTTTTGTCCCTTACGGCATGCCAGATCTCGTCGATCCTACCAAGGAATACCGCGATGTGGTAGGAGATTTGTTCAAGGAAGATGTAGCAGAAGCAAAACGTCTCTTGGCTGAAGCAGGCTATCCGGATGGAAAAGGCTTGCCAGAGATCGAGTTCATGACGATGTCCGGCAATACCGACAAGGATATCGCACAAGCCCTGCACAGCATGTGGAAAGAAAACCTGGGTGTCGAAGTGACCATCAATATTTTGGAGTCCAAAATTTATTGGGATGAAATGAGAATGGGCAACTTCATGATCGCTCGCGATGGCTGGACGGGAGACTATCTGGATCCGATGACCAACCTGACCTTGTTTGAAACCGTCAATGCCAAAGACGGCCCTCGCTGGAGCAACGCGGAGTACGATGCCTTGCTGAAAGAAAACCGGGAAATTCAAGATCAAACCAAGCGCGCTGCTAACTATGCCAAGGCTGAACAAATCCTGATGGACGAAATGCCTGTCTTCCCACTCTATTTCTACCAGGATACTTATCTGGCAAAACCGCATGTCAAAGGAGTCATGAAAAACTACATCGGACATACTTACTTTGAATATGCGACCGTTGAATAACCTGAAGGCATAAAAAAACAATGAGGCGTTCCCAAAGTCTTTCACAGACGGAAGGAACGCCTTATTACGTTCACAAAACACCGTGCCACTCGCTCATTTTCCGATACAGGGTACTGCGTGCAATGCCCAATTGTTTGGCTGCAGCGCTGATGGATTTTGCGTCAGCGAGTGCGCGCTGGATCGTTTCCCTCTCCAGATCACGCAGTGATGAACGTCTGAAGCCCGTTGCTTCCACTATTGGGGCGGAGTGGTTCCATTCTACAGGGAGATGGGAAATGGTGATGATCGATTCGTCTAGCGCCAGCAAAAAGGCCCGTTCCATGACGTTGCGAAGCTCTCGGATATTGCCTGGCCAGGTATGTGAAAGCAAGAGCTGCCAGGCAGCCTTGCATACGGAAAGCGGTCCTCTGCCGTATTGAGCCTGTAGCTTGTGGAGGAGCAGTTCAACCAGATCGGGAATGTCTTCCTTTCGTTCTCGAAGCGGGGGAATCTTGACATGAAGCACATGCAGCCGGTAATACAAATCAGCGCGAAATCGTCCCGCCGTCACTTCATCTTGAAGCTTACGATTTGTGGCAGCAATGATCCGGATGTCGAGAGGCTTTTCCTCATGGTCGCCCAATCGAGTAATCTTTCGCTCCTCCAGAACGCGCAGCAAAACCACTTGCATCTCAGGCGTCAATTCGCCGATCTCATCCAGAAACAGCGTTCCACCGTTGGCTGCTTCCAGCTTTCCGATTTTTCCCCCTTTTTTTGCACCTGTAAAGGCACCGTCGGTATACCCGAACAACTCACTCGCTAATAGCTCACGAGGGAGAGAGGCGATGTGAACGGCAATAAAAGGCCTATCTTTGCGATTGCTTGCGGCATGAATGGCACGGGCCAACACTTCCTTTCCCGATCCTGTTTCACCCGAAATCATCGTGTTGGAGACGGAGTGAGCGGCGACTCGCGCGGTATGTAGCTGAGCTTGATACAGCGGGCTGCTGGTTTTGATGGCAGGAAAAGCGGAGGCGGCATTTGCTTCTACGCTGGGCTTTAGCTTGGGACGGATGAAATAAAGGCGATAGAGCTGCTCTTCTTCCAAATCAACCTCTTCGATCGTCCATTCTTTCTGTATCAGCTGTTCCCAGTCATCGTCTAGCACAGAGCCAGGTCTGAGGGTAAAGCGCTCTGATGCACGGCGGTTGACAAAATAGACGACACGGTTGCGAGCAACTGCGATGACATACTCTTGACTGACCTTCCCCCATGCGCACAGAAGCGAATGACAAGGAGAAGTTGCCACATCAGGAGAAACACCCGCTAAGGGGATGTGCAAGCTTGCATCATCATTTCTTTCCATACATGGCCAGCCTCCTTCAGCAAATGGTTGGATTGTCCGATCATGAGACATTGTCCGAATACGAGACAAAGAGCAGGATCACAGGTAACCAACGAAGCCATTTTCGAAAAATGGTGGTAGGTGATTGAAAATGAGACACACACTCTTCTTTAGTATACCTGAATCATCCGGCAGGTAGTCCAACAAAGTCAGATTTATCAGGCAAATATGGACTCTCCGTCGAATTTCTCTTTTACGAAGTCTTCTTGGCATGTCTTTTGCTTCTGTCTTAGGGTGAATGACCGAGATGAGTATAAGGAGGAAACAGCATGCCAGACGTATTGTTTCGTGTAGACCTGAACAAGCCGATGGAGGAACAGGAAGCTCCTGGACACAACAGGTGGCATCCGGATATTCCAGCGACTGTGTCCGTCAATCCAGGCGCTGTGTTTCGGATGGAGTGTAAAGACTGGACCGATGGCCAAATTTCCAACAATGACGACCCCTCCGACATTCGCGATGTCAATCTGAACCGCGTTCACGTTCTCAGCGGGCCTGTTTGGGTAAATGGCGCAGAACCGGGAGATCTACTGGTCGTCGATATTCTGGATATCGGAGCCTTGCCGAACTCCGAATGGGGATTCAATGGAATCTTTGCCAAAGAGAATGGAGGTTCATTCCTTGTCGACCACTATACTCAGGCGGCCAAATCCATCTGGGATTTCCATGGCATTTACACAACCTCCAGGCATTTGCCAGGCGTCAAATTTGCTGGAATCCTTCATCCCGGTTTGATTGGAACAGCACCATCCCACCAATTGTTGGATCGTTGGAACAAACGCGAAAGTGAACTCGTAGCGAAAAACCCCACAAGGGTTCCTCCTCTTGCCAATCTGCCTACTCCGGAAAGTGCGGTGCTGGGTAAATTGCATGGAGCAGAATTTGATCGGATTGCCAGAGAAGCAGCGCGTACGGTGCCTCCTCGTGAGCACGGTGGAAACTGCGATATTAAAAACCTGTCCAAAGGAACGCGAATCTACTTCCCTGTCTACGTAGAAGGGGCAAAGCTGTCGATGGGTGATTTGCACTTCTCCCAAGGAGACGGTGAGATCACCTTCTGCGGAGGCATCGAGATGGCAGGATGGCTTGATTTGCATGTGGATGTGATCAAGGGCGGTATGGCGAAATATAACATCATTAACAACCCCGTATTCAAGCCGGGTCCAGTAGAGCCGCATTATTCCGAGTACCTCGTGTTTGAAGGCATTTCTGTCCATGAGACGACAGGAGAGCAGTTGTATATGGATGCTCATGTCGCATATCGCAATGCATGCCTCAATGCAATTGAATATTTGAAAACGGCAATGGGCTTTACTGGTGAACAGGCATACATGCTTCTCGGCACGGCTCCGGTGGAGGGAAGAATCGCCGGCATTGTCGATATACCCAATGCATGCTGCACGTTGTCCATCCCGACCAGCATCTTTGATCGCGACATCCTGCCCAAGTAACAGCGGAAAGACAGAGCGGGGCACGATGTTCGCCCTGCTCTTTTTTCCCCATCTTCTATACCTGACAGTGAACCTGGCAAAAGGAGAGAAAACGATGCCTAGATATGAATATGTATGTGATTCGTGTGGTCCTTTCATCCAATGGATGAGCATGAGTGAGGTCACCGAGCAAGTCATTTGTCCAGCATGCGAAGAAATGAGCAATCGAGCGTATTCTGCACCTGGTCTCATTTTCACGTCTCAAGCACTGCGTCAGCGCATTGAACGGGGAGTTGAACCCAAGATCGTGAGGAAAGAAAGTCATTCGCATGAAGGGGGAAGCTGTCAGCAAGGCGGTCACTCCCATGCCAAAAGCAATCACTCTCATCAACACGCTCCCAAAAGACCCTGGATGGTAGGGCATTGAGAGTCTAGAGGAAGGGATGTCTGATGTCAGATGTAGGTCTCTTGTACGTTGGAGGAGTATTGTTTCTGAATAGCATCATGCTGCTGGGGAGAGTGGAAGGGAAGAGTGCGGGCATCTTTAATCTGTTCGTAGGTGTCCTTCAAGTCATCACTCCGCTGTACCTGATTTTTCAGGCAAAGGGTGATACTGCCGCTATTCTCGGTGCTTCCGGCATCTTTCTTTTTGGATTTACGTATTTGTACGTCGGAATTACCAACCTCTGCAAGCTGGACACGACTGGGGTTGGGTGGTATTCCTTGTGGGTGGCGATTTTAGCCATTGGGTATTCTCTCGTGAACTTTATGTACTTTGGAGATATCAAATTCGGAATCATCTGGTTGATGTGGTCTTTTTTATGGACGCTCTTCTTTATCTTATTGGGTTTGAAGCGAGATATTGGACGATATACCGGTTTCGTTACGTTGATTCAATCCTGGATCACGGCTACGGTTCCTGCATTTTTGTCATTGGTAGGCGTGTGGCAAGGAATCTCGCTTGTTTGGGTCTGGTTGGTGACGTTGGTGGCGGTCGTGGCTTTTGTTTATCTGTACGGTGCATCGAAAAAGTCGCAGGTAACCGACAAAGTAACTATGTAAACGAATGCTTGAACGGTGTCCCTCAGTTGGAAACGACTTGGGGGACACTTCTTTTTTGAAATGGTAAAAAATACCCAATGCATTTTGCAAAGAATGAAGAAAAAAGGGATGGGTTCCCAAGCCAGGAGGTGGTAAAATAGTCTGAGCAATAAAAGGATTTTTAATGTTTAGCAAAAACAAAGGCTCCACCCTGCCATTACAAGCCTGCTTCATCCATTCGAAATGGCGGGATCATTAAGCGTTCATCACTTCAGTCTTGTTGAAGCATGCCAATGAAGGGGCCATTTTACTACATAGAAATAGGTACATCATGGAACTGGTGCAATGGGGGCGTACACATGTCTTACCTGAAAAAAGCAGTACTCTTGTTCTTTTTCATTGGAGTCGCTGTTGTCTCAATTTTGCAAATTCAGCCGCCGGTGCCTCTCTCACAAGCGGCAGATCACAGCTTTTCTGCACAAAGGGCGTATGCGATTCTTCAGGAAATTGCCCGTGCACCTCATCCGACAGGCTCTGCAGAAAACGATCGTGTCAGGGAATATATTGTTTCAGAGGCCGAGCGATGGGGCTACAAGCCGGAAATTCAGGTGGCCGAGTATGCATTGACAGGGGCAAATCGGAACCTGGTCACCTCAGCCACCTTGCATAATATTGTTGTACGAGTCCCGGGTGCATCCTCCAGCAAGGCCATTCTTGTCTCCGCTCACTACGATTCGGCAATCGGCAGCCCTGGTGCGAATGACAATGGAGTAGCGGTTGCGGCGATCTTGGAGACGATGCGAGCACTTACCTACCTGGAACCATTGAAAAATGATGTCATCTTTCTCTTTTCAGATGGGGAAGAGCTGGATTTATTAGGGGCCCGTGCGTTCTGGAGAGACCATCCGTGGGCAAAGGACGTGGGAATGGTTCTGAATTATGAATCAAAAGGTTCATCCGGACCATCGATGATGTTTGAAACCGGAAAACAAAATGGCTGGCTCATTCAGCAAATGGCTCTTGCTCTTCCGCACCCTGTAACGAATTCCAGCATGAGCAATGCATACGAAATTTTGAACAATGATACAGATTTTACGATAGCACGGGAGCAAGGTGTGATCGGGCTGTATTTTGCTTACGGCGAAGGTGGCTATACGTATCATATCGCCCTGGATGATCTGGAACATGTCAATATGCGCTCGCTCCAGCATCAAGGAGAGAATGTCTTTGAGTCGATCGTTCATTTTGGCCATGCTGACCTTTTGGAGATCAAAGGACCGGATCGCATTTATTTCTCGATGTTGAACCAAGTGATCTCCTATCCCAAAACATGGAGTATTGTCATTGCTCTGCTCATCACAGCAGTGATTGTGTACACGCTGATTCGTCGCCGAAAAGCGCAGTGCTTGCAGTGGAAAAGTTTAGGCAAGGCCATTCTGCTCATCTTGGGGGGATTGGCAGGGACATGGGCCATGATGTATGCGATCTGGTCTGCTGTAACCATGTTTTGGACGACAGATATGCTCTTGTACCGAATCGAATGGATGGCAGCAGCGATGCTTTTATTGATCCTGGCTTTGATCTCCTGTACGTTTCCCATTTTGCAGAGATGGGCCGATTTGCGGCATATGCACGCAGCAGGGGTGCTGATCAGTCTCTTGCTGCTATGGCTCACGACGCTCTATCTTCCAGGTGCCAGCTTTTTCTTTGTGTTCCCTTTTCTTTTGCATTATGCTCTGTTTGTTTTTGGAAAAGAAAGTGAGCGTGAGGGGGAGCGGGGATGGTTGCTTCATGCAGCCAGTGCTGCATTAGTAGGTTGGTTTTTCCTGCCCTTTCTCTTCATTCTGATTCACTTTTTGCCGCTCGTCTTCATGCCTGTCCTGTTTACGCTATTTGTCCTGATCGGATTTTGGATGTACCCGTCTCTTCTCGTTCTTGTGAATCAGGGTAGTAGACTCATTGCGTTAGGACTCGTCGTACTTTCTGTTGTCTTGCTTGGGAGCTTTCATTATCAAACCCAGCCAAGTGCTGATACGCCGGAACTGAACAACCTGTTTTTTGTGGAAAATGCAGATACAGGCAGCTCGTACTGGGTGAGTAGAACAGGTCCTGATGCATGGATCAGCACTATTCTCCAGCAACCTCATGAGACCAATCTCAACGATTTCATCATCGATGGAGGAAGAGAGCGGAGGGTCTGGGTTGAGGAGGCGAACTATCAAGCATTGTCGTCCCCTCAATTGTCTGTACTCCAGGACGAGAAGGACGGAGAGTACCGCACGGTTGAGCTCCTGTTGAATACGGGGAGGGGTGCCAAAGACTACATCATGCTGGAAGTAGTGGATGCAGATGTGGAGGAAGTGCAAATCAATGGCAACGCCCCTGATTACCGTTACGCAGAACAGCGTAACTGGAATTGGCGAATGAGGTACTACCAGGTGCCGGTAGAGGGCCTGCGGGTCACTCTTCGCTTAAAAACCACGACTCCTACGGCTCCCGTTTCCCTTCGTTTGATGGATGGCAGCTTCGGCCTGCCCACAGGAGAACAGGTAGCCTCTCGACCTGCGGAAATGATTGGGGGATATGAGTACGATAATATGACATTGGTTATGAAAAGCTACATGCTTCCTTAAAGCCAGACTGAAAAGAAAAAAGGACTTCATCTGCTAAATGCAGGTGAGGTCCTTTTTGCGTGTTGGATTAGGAATGAAGATTTCTCAAAAAAAGTGCAGCATTCAAGGAACGTCTGGACAGCGTTTGGAAAAATGCGGATTGTATGGAAAGGATAGCGATGACGATAGTATGAATGATAGCTTCCTTCTGATCGGCGTTGAGGTGTGTCAGTGTATCCGCAAAGTCCCTTGCTTTGATCTGAATAAGGGAATCCATCATTGGTTTTGCCCTGCCTCCCGTGCTTTGCACGGCTGCTGTATCGACGATATGATCGTTGTCCGCATCCATCTCCTCAAAAATGGACGAGTAGGCAGCATACAGATCGATTGGATTGATCAGGTCGTCTTTATGATCCTCGGGATTGTTGAAAATCAGGGAAAACAGCTTGCGAATGGATTCGAAATCAAGCGTTGCCTTCAGATCCTCTATAATGTACAGCAGTGCCGCCTGCTCAATGGAATACTTTTTCCCGTTTCGGGGAGTACCAATCCATTCCTTCATATCTCGTTTGACCCAGTTTTGTACGGCAGTAACCGAAAAGTGTGTGTACTCAATCTGGTTACCCAGTGCTACGATATCATGCAGCGAGAGACCGCGCTCGGTTTTATCAGCCTTGATCAGCTTTTCGAAAATCGGAGAAAGAGAAGTGGTGATAAAGGCTGAAAAGCTTTGTCCATTTTGAATGGCATGCTGATGCGTGCTTGACCAAGCTTCCCGAAGAATCGTGAGAGGGGAGTCTTCCCGAGCTCCATTCAAGCAGAGTAGCAGTTGTGACATTTCTTTTCGGGTTAGTTGTAGGATTTCCATAACGTCCCCCTTATTTTTAAGTTCTTATGAACTCATATTATGACTAGTCAAGCTAATTGTCAAAAGAAGAGTTGAGCGGGAGAGCGATAGACGTAATATCAAAAATTCACCCCAGACGGGTAAAAATCGGCCAGAACCCTTTTCAGGGAGATTTGATACGTTTCCCTTGCATCCATTACAATTAAGTACATATAAGAAATCAGCTATATGAAGGGGATAGGATATTGCTTACGCTAAATTTGTTCTTGATTGCACTTCTGATCTTTGCTACCGGATTCTTCGTAGCGACGGAATTTGCAATCATCCGGCTTCGCCCAAGTCGGGTAGACCAGCTAGTCATGGAAGGGAGAAAGAACGCGCTTGCCGTACAAAAGGTAACGAACAATCTTGATGGCTACTTGTCTGCATGTCAATTGGGTATCACGATTACTGCCCTTGGTTTGGGTATGTTGGGTAAGCCGACCGTAGAAGCCATTTTGTATCCTATCTTGCAGCCTTTCCTGCCGGAACAGGTGGTAGCCGTTCTCTCGTTTTTGATCGCATACTCGATCGTCACCTTCTTGCACGTAGTAGTCGGGGAACTGGCGCCGAAAACCATTGCTATTCAAAAAGCGGAGGCAGTCAGTCTGTGGGTTGCCAAGCCGATTATTGTCTTCTATAAGGTACTCTACCCAGCGATCTGGTTGCTCAATGGTTCCGCTGCAAAGCTGATCAAGCTGATGGGTATGAAACCAGCAAAAGAGCATGAAGATAGCCACTCTGAAGAAGAGCTGCGCATTATTTTGACTGAAAGCTACGAAAGTGGAAAAATCAATCAATCTGAGTACGGGTATGTAAGCAACATCTTTAACTTCGACGAGCTGCTTGCTCGCGAAATTATGGTGCCGCGTACGGATATGATCTGCTTGTATCGTGAGGATTCCTTGGAAGAGAACATGAAAACGATCAAGGAAGAACAATATACACGTTTTCCTGTTATTGCAGAGAGCAAGGACCAGATCGTCGGGGTTATCAATACGAAAGAATTCTTCCTGCGCTATGCAGAAGACGGCAATCTCGATTTGAAAAAACTGATTCGTCCTGTGCTCACCGTCTCGGAAGCAACACCCGTGAAGGATTTGCTCAAGACCATGCAAAAAAGAGGGACACATATTGCGATTTTGGTCGACGAATACGGCGGTACCTCAGGTATGGTGACCATCGAGGATATTCTTGAAGAAATCGTAGGGGAGATCCGAGATGAGTTTGACAGTGAGGAAAAAGCGGAGATTGAAGTGTTGCAGCCAAATGAACATCTGATTGTGGATGGAAAAGTGCTGCTCTCCGATGTGAATGACCTGCTGGGCGCATCCATCGAGGAAGATGAATTGGATACCATTGGTGGGTGGCTGTACAATCAAAACCCTGCGTTGAAGGAAGGCAGTCAGTGGCAGCACCAGGACATGGTGTTTACCGTATTGAAAAAGGATAAGCATCGTGTGCGAAAAATCGAGATCATAAAAAAAGCTAGTGTCCCTGCTGAAGTAGGAGAACACTAGTAACGAAGAGGATGGGACTTTTCCCATCTTTTTTTGTACTATCGGAAAGTGTTGAGTGCGCTAAAGCGCTAAAAAGATTAGCGGAAGATAGTATAAGTGCAACTAAGGCTCCGCCAAAAGCTTGGCGTAGCCAAGTTTTCTAATGTAAAAACCCTCTTGCACGTGACGTTACGTCACCTTTTACAATGAGGATGTGACGAACAGCTTGGTACAACCAATCTATATGGAACATTACCTTGCAGATAGAGCGCGAAAGGATGATAGATATGAGTAAACGACTAGAAGGCAAGATTGTTATTGTCACTGGAGCAGGTCGTGGTGTTGGACGAGGCGTAGCGCTAGCGATGGCCATTTCCTGCAACGTATCGGATCAGGAGCAGGTGAAACAGACGCTCGATACCGTGGTTGAGAACGCGATCCCTTATCGGAAAAGGCACAAAGCTGGGCACGGAGGATCGCGGAGGCGTCGGATCAGATTTTTGCCGGAAGAGAAGAATTGCAAAAAAAGGCGTGGCGTATTCAGAAGGAAGCACCCGAGCTTGCTTTTCAATATCCGATCGATCCCGAAATCATCGCGTTTGTACAATCGGCAGTCGTGCATTACCGACAGGCAAGGCTTTCCAATCCTTCGAGATGAACCTATAATGATACGTGCGAATATCCTCTAAACTATGGTATAATCTTCTCGCCAAAACAAGATTAAGGAGTATGTGACGTGGAAAAAAAACTGATCTTCGGCCATAAAAATCCTGATACTGATTCCATCTGCTCTGCACTGGTTTACGCAGACCTGAAATCCAAACTGGGTGAAAACGTTGAACCGGTTCGCCTGGGAGTACTGAATGGTGAAACGCAATTCGTGCTGGACTACTTCAAGGTAGAAGCACCTCGCCAGGTAGAAACCGTAGCGAATGAAGGTAAGGAAGTCATTCTGGTAGACCATAACGAGCGTCAACAAAGCGCTTCGGATATTGAGCAGGTACAAGTGGTGGAAGTCATTGACCATCACCGCATCGCCAATTTCGAAACCAGCAACCCGCTATATATGCGTGTAGAGCCAGTTGGCTGCACCACCACGATTCTCAAAAAGCTGTACAAAGAAAATGGCGTGGAGATTCCGAAAGAAATCGCAGGCTTGATGCTTTCTGCTATCATCTCGGACACCCTCTTGCTGAAATCGCCAACTTGCACAGAGCAGGACGTGGCAGCTGCACACGACCTCGCTGCAATCGCAGGCGTAGATTTGCAAACATACGGTCTGGCTATGCTGAAGGCAGGTGCTGACCTGAGTGATAAAACCATTACAGAGCTGATCTCCCTCGATGCGAAAGAATTCCAAATGGGCAGTGCGAAAGTGGAAATCGCCCAAGTAAACGCAGTAGATGTAAATGATATCATGCATCGTCAAGCTGAGCTGGAAGCGGCATTGACCGCGATCATCGATGAAAAGGGACTGGATTTGTTCCTCTTCGTCGTAACGGATATTTTGAATAACGATTCCGTGGCTTTGGCGTTAGGAAAAGCGGCTCACGTCGTTGAGAAAGCCTACAACGTCCAGCTGGATGCCAACAAGGCTGTTCTCAAAGGCGTCGTATCACGCAAGAAACAAGTTGTACCAGTCTTGACCGATACGTTCCAAGCACTATAAAAAGAAAAATTGCAGGCTGCCGTGGGGAGATGCCCGGCAGCCTGCTTTCATGTTACATTTAAAGTGGAAATATTGGGTCAATTCCGATGTGATCGAAAAAGGAGGCGTTACCATGCACGACCACTCACCCATCGAACTGGGCAAACGGATTCATCTGATCGACGGCTATGACTGGGGGCTTCCGGAACGAACGGGCACATACGTGATCGCAGAAGAGCAGCTGACTTTGGTTGAAACGGGACCAAGCCCTTCTGTTCCATACATCCGATCTGGGCTGAAGCAGCTAGGCTTTTCGTTGGAGCAGGTCAAATACGTGATCCTGACACATATTCACCTCGATCATGCTGGGGGAGCGGGGTTGCTTCTTCAGGAGTGCCCGAACGCTACAGTCGTGCTCCATCCCAAGGCAGCGCGCCACCTGGTAGATCCCAGCCGACTGATTGCAGGAGCGAGGGCAGTCTATGGCGAGCAGTTCGATGAATTGTTTGATCCGATCCTGCCCGTTCCAGAGGAGAGGCTGCTCATTCGCGCTGATGGAGAAAAGCTGACGATCGGGCCTGATTGCACGCTTGAATTCCTGGATTCTCCGGGGCATGCCAATCATCATTTCAGTATCTATGATCCGGTGAGTAACGGGATGTTTACAGGAGATACGGCAGGTGTCTACTATTGCACCTTGAAAAGGGAGGGAATCGATTTCTTCTTGCCCTCCACATCTCCCAACCAATTCAGCCCGGATGCGATGCTGGCTTCTATCGCGAGATTCCGGGAACGAAAATTGGACAGGCTGTACTTCGGGCATTTCGGCATGAGCGAGCAGGTAGAAGAAGCGTTCCGGCAGGTAACAGAGTGGCTTCCGATTTTTGTAGCGGAGGGAGAAAAAGTCATCGCGGAAGGTCTGGGGCATGACGTACTTTGCGATAGACTTCTGGCAAAAGTTGCAGAACATTTGAAGCCGCTTGGAATTGGCGATGGCCATGCTGTTTTCGATATCATCAAGCTTGATCTTAGTGTTTGTGCGATGGGGATTGAGGATTATTTGCAAAAGAAAAGGAATGCCTAGCCTGCACATGGCTGCTGAGTTGCCAACCCTTGGGTCCCTTTAGGGATTCAAGGGTTTTTTGCGTCTTCAGATGATGATCGATGCGTAGAAGGCGGCGCAAGCATATGGAGCCGTTTATTCCGGGGAGAGCGTGGATAGGCAGGAAAAATTTTGCCTCGGGCGATCACGGCAAGCTCAATCGTCTCTAGTGCGTTGCAATACATGTCCCCCATCTCTTCGTCGCGTACAAGGTTCTCGGACGAGATGAACAAGCGCAAGACGCTAAGATCACCACGATACCAGTCTTGATGCGTCGGTGGTGCATGCTCTTCAGGCTCCCATGCATGCCGGAGAATAGGGGAATACAGGCGTTTCGCACCGGCTCTGAGCCGACAATTGCTCAATTTTTTGACGTTAGGCTGACCGGGCACCGATTCGTTTACATCGTGAAAGAGATGTGGCCAATAATCTTTTCTCGACCCGCTGTGTGGTTGGTTGACGGTCCATGCCAGAATTCCTTCCAACCGAGCTGAATCCCTGAACAAGAGCGCGTACAATTTTTTGCCTAATGCAATGCGCTCAGATAGGGAAGCAAAATGTGAGACTTTATCCCCGTATAGCCGCAACGGACTTCCTCCTGATCCTTTCATCTGGCTAGGGAAAAGAATGTGACTTAGAGATAGCAGCTCCTGAAGGGTAAAGGGCAGCGTCTGTATGACTGTTTTCTGGTACTTCTGATCTCGCATGACCTGCTCTTCAAGATAGTGCTGTTCATTGATGATCAAGCTGATGGTCAAAAGCTGCGATCCCCTGTTTTCCAAAAGTGATTCCAGGCACCCTGCATGAACGAGGAGGCATGGAGCCGGGAGAGTAGATGAAAAAGATTGGTCTGTTGCTTGACGCTTTCCTCATACAGTAATAATTGGCTGAAAGCAGCCGTGGAAGGAATTCTCCGCGCAGATCGGTCATATTCCATCCGGCGTTTCGGGAGACCAGATGAGCTAGCAAAGCCCATTGAACCTCGGGGCGCTTTTGATAAAATGTTAGATAGGCACTGGTTCGACTGATATTGTCACCATTCCAGTCACGCGTTTGTTGTTGGATGCGCTCTATCGTTTCCTGATCTTTCTCTGAAAGGGATGCTGCTGCTTGCTTTGCGTGGCCTTTTGCCTTTACCTTCTTACATTCCTTAGCGAAGGAAAGGAGATGGGGAGCCAAGAACCACGGTAATTCCATGAGATCTCTCCTCCTTTCGTTGTACGATCGAAAAGTTTACCTGTGCCTTTTGGGTACTTAGGCTCCGCCAAAAGCTTGGAGCAGCCAAGTTTTCTACTAGCATATTTTTGCGGAGGTGAACCAGGTGAGCGATGTACAAACGGAAATTCGGCGTATTCAGACCTCTATGGTCGAATGGCAGAAGGCAGACGGATCCTGGCGATTTTGTCTAGAAACCTCTCCCATGACAGATTCGCACATGATCATCCTATTGCGAACCCTTTCTATTGATGATGAAGGATTGATTGAAAAACTGGTCAGCCATATCGTTTCCAAGCAGCAGGATGACGGTTCATGGAAACTGTACCCGGACGAACCACAAGGGAATTTGTCTGCTACGATTGATTCTTACTACGCCCTGTTGTTCTCTGGCCGGTATACGAAAAATGAGCCGAGAATGGCGCTAGCCCGTTCCTTTATCCGAGAAAGGGGAGGGCTTACCCAGGCGAACCTGCTGACCAAGATCACAACTGCATTGACAGGACAATACCAGTGGCCTGCGCATTTTATCGTTCCTGTAGAGCTGGCTTTACTTCCTCCGAGCTTGCCCGTCAGCTTCTATGATTTTGTCGGGTATGCCCGTGTTCATTTGGCGCCTATGATGATTTGTGCCGATCGAAAATACGTAAAAAAGCTCCCTGACACACCCGATCTGTCTGATTTGTACGCCGTTCACCCCATCGCTCCGGGCATCTATCCACATGGTATCCTCGAACGCTTCGCCAAAGATGGGCAAGTCTTGCTATCCTCGATCCACGACTATGTGCAGCGACTTCCTTTTCTGCCTGGCAAGCTTCACGAAGTAGGCCTTCGAAGACTGGAGCAGTTTATGCTTTCGCGTATTGAACCGGACGGAACGCTGTACAATTACTCCACATCCACCACCCTCATGATTTATGCGCTGCTTGCACGCGGCTACTCTTCTCGAGATCCTGTCATTCAGAAGGCTGTAGCTGGGCTCAAAGCCTCTGTATGCTCGCAAGCTGCTGGCGTACACCTGCAGCTTGCGACCTCCGCTGTCTGGGACACCGCTCTATCGTCCCATTCCTTGCAGCGCAGCGGACTCTCCTTTTCTCACCCCGCGATTTCACAGGCCAATCGTTATCTCCTGAGCAAACAGCAAACGACTTACGGAGACTGGAAAATTCGCAATCCCGGAGTGAAACCCGGTGGTTGGGGATTCTCCGATCACAACACGATGAATCCGGATATCGATGATACGACGGCTGCCTTGCGAGCCCTGCATAATCAGGCCAAGACTGATCAACTGGCAGCCGCCGCTTGGAACCGTGGTCTGGTTTGGCTTTTATCCATGCAAAACGACGACGGTGGCTGGCCTGCCTTTGAAAAAAATACGGATTCTGCGCTGGTGCGAAACCTGCCGATCGAAGGGGCAGATACCGTCAGTACAGATCCCTCCACGGCGGATGGATACAGAATCCCGACGAGCCTCGCCATTCCTCCTTCTTTTTTGCTGACAGGAATGCTATGATGATACGAGAATATGGTTGATTCATCACGTTCACTATGTATAAAACAACAGGTGCCTCGTCCGAAATGGACAGGTGAAAAGGGAAGCCGGTGAGAATCCGGCGCGGTCCCGCCACTGTAAATCGGGTAGGGTCCTCCGTGCCACTGTTTCTATGGAAACGGGAAGGGGAGGGCATCTGATACCCGTGAGCCAGGAGACCTGCCTGTTGTACGTTTACCTGCGTTCCTTCGCGGAGAGGATCGGCTGGATTGGGAAGTATAGGATATCGTTGTGTGTCCGCGCCTCCTGAGCATAAAGCCGACCCTTTGTTTCCTTCGTGGATTCAAAGGGTTTTTCGTTAGTAGGTGTCGATTTCATAGGAATCGTGATGATGGAATGGAAGAAGAGAGGAAGAAGCACGGATGAAACGTTTTTGGAAATGGGGACTCCCTGTCCTGTTGACGATTGGATTATGGGGATGTTCGGAGCAGGCAGCCCCTCAAGCTCAGCCTGCACCTGAAGCAAAGCAGGAAACACCACATCAAAATACAGATGAATCGGTTTCCAAGCAGACCGTGTATCCACTTACCGTCAAGGATGCGACCGGAAAAGAGATCACGTTTGAAAAAGCACCTGAGCGCATTATTTCCACGTCTCCTGCAGAGACGGAAATCTTGTTTGCCCTGGGTCTTGGAGAACACATCGTGGGTGTGTCCGATTTTGATGACTACCCTGCCGAAGCAACAAAGAAGCCAAAAGTGGGTGGAGTTGTCAAGCCCAACGAAGAAGCGATTCTGTCCCAGAGTCCAGACTTGGTCATCGGCGGCATTTCGATGGATAAGCCGATCGCAGAAAAGCTCCAATCTTTAGGTTTGCCAATTTACATCACACGCCCCAATAGCGTGGCTGAAATCATGGACAATATTTTGCTCATGGGCAAGATCACCAACAAGCAAGAACAGGCAGAAGCGATTGTCAGCCAGATGAAGCTGGATATCGAACGGGTAACAGAGGCGGTTCAAGATCTAGGGCCCGAGGAAATGAAAAAGGTATACCTCGAATTTGCTCCCGGCTGGACGGTGGGCAAGGGAGAGTTTATGGATGAACTGATTACACTGGCCAAGGCAATCAATATCGCTTCCGATACTACAGGCTGGAATCAGATCAGTGAGGAAAAAATCGTCCAAGATGATCCGGACGTGATTTTGTATGCAAAAGGGCTCGTCGATCAAAATACCGGCAAAAATCTGGAGGAAATCATCGTCACACGAAGTGGATGGGAAAAAATCAAGGCGATCCAAGAAAAACAGGTTTTTGGCATGGACGAAAATGTCATGTCCCGTCCCGGGCCACGGATCACGCAAGGGTTGATTGAAGTGGCGAAGGCCATCTATCCCGATCGGGTGAAGTAGGATGAAGAGACGACTGGCTGCATGGGGAGGTGTAGGGATTGCTACTCTGCTCCTCTCTATCGTCGTGAGTATCTCGATGGGGGCTGCCAGCCTGCCGCTGTCGCAGGTGTGGCTGATCCTTCTGCATCAGCTTCCTGGCATGGCAGAGCACATCCCGGTCACCTGGCCAGAGTCTGCTGAACAAATCGTGATGAAGGTGCGCTTTCCACGTGTGGTCTTGGCCATTCTGGTGGGAGCGTCCCTTTCTCTGGCAGGTGCGGGCTTTCAAGGCGTATTGCGCAATCCACTGGCAGATCCATACACGATGGGGGTAGCATCGGGTGCTGCTGTCGGGGCTTCCTTTCTCTTGCTTTTTGGCTTGCAAATTGCCTTTCTCGGACAATGGAGCACACCCGTAGTCGCGTTTCTGACTGGGCTTTTCAGTCTATGGATTGTCATGCGTCTCGCGAATACACAGGGCAAGATCCAGACCGAGACCTTGCTGCTGTCTGGCGTCGTGGTGCAAGCCTTTTTGGGCTCACTGGTATCCTTCATGGTCTCTCTGTCAGACAAGATGGTCAATGAGATCATCTTTTGGCTGTTGGGCAGCCTTTCTTTTCGGGGCTGGGCGTTTTCGTACGTCCTGCTGCCTTATTTGATCATCGGATTGGTTGTGCTGATCAGCTACGCGCGCTCACTCAATCTTTTTGCATTGGGAGAGCGGCAGGCAGCGCATCTCGGTGTCCATGTCGATCGAACCAAATTGATTGTCCTGGTCACAGCTACCATGTTAACAGCAGCAGCAGTATCCATCTCGGGAATTATCGGGTTCGTCGGACTGGTGGTACCGCATTTGGTCAGGCTGATGATGGGCCCTGATTATCGCTTGCTGCTGCCGATGGCGACGATCTTCGGAGGAATCTATGTTCTGTGGGCAGATACGCTGGCGCGAATGCTGCTCAGCCCGACAGAAATACCATTGGGTGTCGTTACGGCCTTTCTGGGCGCGCCCTTCTTCGCCTATTTGTTAAGGAAGAGAAAACAACAGGGGAGAGGATAGTCAGATGATCGAGGTAAGCGGACTGCATAAATCCTACAATCAGACACCTGTCCTGCAGGATATCCAGTTTTCCGTAAGCAAGGGGGAGTTTTTCGGCATCATCGGCCCGAATGGAAGCGGAAAATCGACGCTTTGCAAGCTGATCTCTGGTGTCGTCGGAATGGACCAGGGTGAGATTCGTCTAGATGGAAAGCTGCTCACGCGCTACTCTCGCAAGGAGCTCGCCCGAATGCTGGCGGTGCTGGAGCAGGAAGCTCTTCCACCTGTAGGATTTCTCGTACGTGAAGTGCTGGAGATGGGGAGATTCCCCTATCAGAACTGGCTGGGCGAGGAAGCTTTGGACCCTACTCCCTTGATTGATGAGATCATTCACATGTTGAATCTGAGTGAGCTTGAGCAGCGTTCGCTCGATCACTTGAGTGGAGGAGAAAAACAGCGTGTCGCGCTGGGCAAGGCATTGGTGCAAAAGCCCATGGTTCTGCTCCTGGACGAACCGACGACATACCTCGATATCGGCTATCAGATCCAACTGATGGATATCGTGCGCTCCTGGCAAAAGACGACGCAGGTTACAGTTGTTGCGGTGCTTCATGATTTGAATCTGGCCTCGTTGTACTGTGATCGGATTTTGATGCTCCACAAGGGAAGGCAGGTAAGCGTGGGCAGTCCCGAAGAAATATTGCGCAGCAGTCTGATCGAAGACGTCTATGGCACTAGACCGATCGTATTGGAGCACCCGGTTCATCATTTGCCGCAGATCATGCTGCAGGCAGGTGGATAGGACGCAAGGGGAAGGATCAGCGTTTGGAGGGTGCAGGATGATTGCATTGGTGACGGGCGGAGCCCGTAGTGGAAAAAGTACGTTTGCGGAGCGATACGCCGCTCATCTCGGGGAACGAGGCATCTATATCGCGACGAGTCCCGTTTTTGACGAGGAATTGGAGCAGCGGGTCAAGCAGCACCAAGCAAGACGGGAGAGTTCTCCCTTTCACTGGGAGACGGTAGAAGAACCTTTTCAGCTGGCGGAAAAACTGACGGAACTAGGTGGACGGCCGGACGTGCAGGATGGTCGCACTGTCCTTTTGGTCGATTGTCTGATTCTGTGGCTGTCCAATTGGTTGGTGCGTGGAGAAGGGCACCCTTCAGTAGAGCATTTACTTGAGCAGATAACGACATTGCAGGAGGTCATTCGCACGTTTCCAGGTTCTCTACTGCTTGTTACAAACGAGGTGGGCTACGGTATTGTTCCGGATTATCCACTCGGGAGAGTCTTTCGGGATGTCGCCGGTATCATGAATCAGCGTATTGCCCAGGAATGTGAGCAGGTTTTTCTCGTCACGGCTGGCATCCCGGTGGAAATGAAAAAGCAAGCCTTTCAATTTTAGTGAGAAAGAAGGTGAAGCAATGCCTTCTTTCTTTTTTTTCACCATTAAATAGCTGTCAGACAGAAGAAACTGGCAATTTTGAGATCGACAATTGTCTGAAAATATCGTAGTATGATAAATAATTTAGTGGGAATAAAGTTCTATAGTGAGTAGTCTCTAGAATCCGTCTATGGGGCTATTGAATATGGGTATATGTACTTATGGGGTCGCAGGCAATGTTTAATCCATGTCTGGATCTGGGTATTAGATGGAACATGAGGAATGGAGTCGATGCAAATGATTATTGAAGCGTTATTGATAGGAGCTGCCCTTTTGGTAGGGGGAAGCCTGGTGGCGAAATATTGGAACAGTATTGTCGATTGGCTCAAGCGATGCCTTCAAAAAGTGAAGCAAGTGATCAAGACTGCTGTTTATGGAACCAAGGTATTCATTAAGAAGATCGGTGAGGCTATTGAGGAAATTTCCAAGCATTACGCCAAGGAAAATGGACGTTGGCAGGAGACGGTGATCACGAGAAAGGTCAACGAACGAGATGTTCCAGAAGACATCCGAGCCATGGCCCAGAAGTACCGCGAGACCGATATCACAGATGAACTGGAAGCTCAGCTGACGCGATAGCCAAAGGAGACTTAACATGGAAATTATTATTGGTATCGTTCTTTTATTCATAGCAGTTGGCTTGGTCGTGACGTTGCTCAAGTATTTATTTTACGCGATTGTTTTCATTCTGGTTATCCTTTGGAAGCTGTTCAAACTCTCTTTGTACGTGCTGATCCCAGCCGGTATTCTATATGGTTTCTACTATTTGTACACCGTCATCGGCTACTGGTCGATTGCCATTTTTGCCGTGTGCGGCCTGATTGTGACGGCCATCGTCTACTTCAAGCCGGAGAGTACAGGGCAAAAAGTAAAGCGGATCTTTCTCGATATCGAAATGGCAACGATGGACGAGCTCCACGAGAAGCTGCGACTTGAAGGTCAGATGGATCGCTCTGAGATGAGAAGAGCCGTCCAGCATTTCGTGGATACGGGCAAACTGGAGGTCTTGGATTTCAAGGGAAAAGAACGCGTGTATCGCTGGACAGACGAACGCGAGTATCCGAACGGAGTTATTACCAAGCATATTAGATTGGACTGAGTGAGGAAGGGGATTTGACATGGGAATCGGCAGAAGGATTGATCAAAGCACGCCCACTATGCCTTTGAGTGCACAAGGGTCTATCGTTGGACCCAAAAATATAGAGCCAGTAAAGCCGGCTGTTGCAGAAGCAGGTAAAGACAGCAAGCCCCAAGCGGCTTCATTTATCCCGCAATCGCCAAAGTACAGCTTTGCAGACGTCATTTTGCCAGCCCGGACTTTGGAAGCTATCCAGAATGCGCTCGCGATCAAAGATAAAAGTGATCAGGTTTTTGACGCCTGGGGATTTTCGGAAACGCATAAACACTCGCGCAAGGTTGGGTTAAATCTGTACGGTCCGCCGGGCACGGGAAAAACAATGGTCGCTCATGCGATCGCAGAATATTTGGGTAAAAAGCTGTTAGTCATCAACTATGCCGACATAGAGTCCAAATTTGTGGGAGACACGCCAAAAAATTTGACCGAGGCTTTCCGCATCGCCACAGATTCTGACAGCATTTTATTTTTTGACGAGGCAGATGCGATTCTGAGTCGAAGAGTAACGAATATGAACAATGCGACCGATACCAGTGTGAATCAGACTCGCTCGGTTATGCTTACGCTTCTGAACGATTACCAGGGTGTCATCTTGTTTGCGACCAACTACATCTCCAATTACGATCCAGCCTTTATGCGCAGAATCCTGGCACACATCGATTTTGAACTGCCTGATTTTGACTGTCGTGTTCGACTTCTGAAAAAGCTGATTCCGACAAAGCTCCCACACGATATTCGTACAGAGGAATTGGCTAGAGAGTTTGACCAGATTTCCGGTAGCGATATCTCCAACGCGATTCTCATGGCGGCTTTTCGTGCAGCGAGAGCGGAAGAACCACTCGTCAAACATGAATACCTGGCGGATGCTTTGCAAGGAATCATGAAGAGTAAAAGGGCGAATAACACGTGGTCCGACCGTTCCGATTCGGTCAAAGTGGAAACGCGACCAGTCAGTGAAGAATACGTCAAAAGCCAATTGAAGCTTGAGGAGTTGAAGTAGGGTGATACTTACCGCGTTACTGATCGGCGCAGTTGCCGTATTGGCGATTTCTTTTTGGGACGAAATCAAGAACTGGATGCGATCTTTGGTTGCAAAAGCAAGGAAAGCAGTGAAAGCAACGGTGATCGGCGCAAAGATCTTTTTGAAAAAAATGAAAGAAGCGTACGAAGAAATTGCCAAGACATATCAGCAGGACAGCAAGGGACAATGGTATGAAACCACCGAAACCAAGCGCGTCTCGGAATCAGAGGTCCCGCCTGAAATTCGTCAGAAAGCCCGCGTGATCAACAAGGAAGTCGATATTTCCAAAGAACTGGAAGATGAGCTAAAGCTGATCCTGTAGGGGTGAGATGATGTGAAAGAAATGCCGGGCAAGATGATAAAGTCGGTCGAGAAGTTTAGTGACTTATTACATAAAAACCTCATCATTGAATTCAACAAAGAAAAAAACACGTTTGAAGCGATTGCCAAGCATTACGAAGCGGATTGCGACGCTGTCATCCTCGCAGCGATTGCACGCGAAAGGCTACTATTCATAGGTGGCTCCTTTACTATTGAAATCACGGAGGACGAACAGCATTTTCTGGTCGGGATGGAGGCCTTTTTTCAAAAAACGGACGGTGAATGGGTTGTGAAAAAGAACAAAAGCAGCAAATATCCCATCGAGCTATTGATTTTGGACGACAGGCGTGCGCTGAAACAAGAAAGACGGATCGCCTATGAACTTACCCATCCGGAAAAAGGTGAACAACATGATTAAAGAAACCATTATCGTGGGTGGGCTTGTCACAGCTGGCTGCTATCTCATGTGGAAGCACAAGATGAAGAAGGACAACCAGCGCGTCACATTGGATGAGTTGGCAGCTCAATATTCGGATGAATGTGATCGGATGATCGAGCTGGAGTCAGAAAAAGGCTCCTTGCACTATGTTGGGGGCAGATTCTGTATGCAGAAAGCGGAGGTTGACAGCATCCGCCTCGATATCCAGATGTACTTTCAGAATCAACAAGGCGAATGGATTCAAAAACAGATCGGGAAAACAGTACCCTTGAGCCGGTTGACAAAAGAGGCTCAAGCCGAGCTGCTCAGCCGTGGAGAAGTCCAATACGAGCTGGAGCCACCAAAAGCGAAGGCGAGCATGTAAAGGGGAGGAGGGGCGGCTATGGAACCAGTCATGACGGCGGTTGTCGCGGAGAAGACAGCAGAGACGTTTGCGATTCAGGAGGCGGGCAAGAAGCTGGCAGAAGTCAGCAGTATGGCGCAAGAATGGAACCGCGCGGCAGAGTTGCAAATGAACAAGCAGGTTATGGAAAACATCAACGTCCTGTTGGATCAGGATCGCTACAAAAAACTGGCCGAATTCCGGGAATTGTCACAACACTCGCCAGAGATGGTGCGAGCAGCTTACAATGACATTCATTTGAAAGGTCAATTCGGGGAAAGCTTGATGGAATCCGTCCTCATGCAGCATGGCGAAGTCCGGACACAAATCGGAGTCCAGCTGGATGGCGTCCCAACTGGCAATAAAATTGACCTTCAATTGCTTGAATCGGACGCGAGCTTAAAGCAGTGGGAGCTGAGACTGGACAAAGATCACGTGGTGGTGGATGCCAATTACGATGTGATGAAGGGTGATTCTGCTTCGTACGAAGTGAAGAACGGCGGAATGTCCTATCTTCGTCAAGAACTGGCTGCAGGGGAGCTTCAGCAGCAGATTCAGGCAGGAAGACAGATTTCGGACCATTCCTTTGTGGTTATTAATGAAGATACGGCACAGGCGCTTCTGCAAAATCCAGAGCAAGCCAGAGCTGTGATCGAACAAATCCAAGACGCAGGCGGGAAGCTGATTGTGGGGTTGCCTAAGCAATCCGTACAAATGGCTATGTTCCTGTAGTAAGGAAGGGCGTGAGTGAAGTGGAAATGAAAGTCTTGATTCTTCAATCGGACGATAAAACCTTGCAGACCCTCTATGAGCAGTACGCGTCATGCTCTGTTGCGGCAGCAGATCGGGATTTGCCTTTTGCCAGCAAAGTGGACTCGCTTGAAAAACTGCATGCCTTTGCTCAACAGATCGAAGTCCGAATCCATCAGCTGTTCCAAAGCGGAAGCGTTGAACCGGCATGCTATTCTGCTGCACAGTGGGATGACATACAGGAGCCTGCTCTCAAAAGCAGCCTGCTCAATGGCTTGTATGGGCCGCATGAGTTAAAAGAACTGATGGACAAGCACGAAGCTGCGATACCGTCAGAATTGGAGAGCTTGTTCCAATCGCTTGTGCGGAATGAAGCAAGCGAGCATTTTATTTTGATATGGAACACCGGGGAGTTGGAAGCAGGTGCCATTTTATCAATTAACAGAATTGGATCGGACCAGTGAGCATGACAGCTATTATTTTTATCAGGGTAAGGACGAGATCCAGATCCAGTTGAATTTCGGCTTTTCGATAGCCAAGGAGATTGTGGAGTTTATCGCGCATCATTCGCAGGCGAGTGAACCGCTGTCCCTTTATATCGTCTATCAAAAGGAAAAGCTCACCTATATGCTGGGAACCGCTGATAGTGAGCTTCGCGAAAAATTGAACAAGCACTTTTCTTCGTGCGTGTGGGAGAAGCTGCCTCGGGACCTGGATACAGCTTTTGCTGCGGAGAAAGTAACGCTATCGGGCAGTGTGTCCCCACTCGTTTTACAGGATAGAAAAGAAAACCTGCTGGACGAACTTGTGAAGATGATCCCACGGGAGGATTTTCTCATCCAGGTCAAATTCCACCTGAAGGAAGAGTCGGTCTTCAAGGAACAACTTCGATTGCTGCACGATCACATTGCCAAGCTTTCGCAAAAAAGCATGACTCAAGTGGGCGAGCAGGGGCATCTTGGTGAGAATCTGATGAAAATGATTGCTGGAGGAGAAAACACGTCGTATCAGTTGAAGGATGTGACTGCTCAGCAACAGCTGGAAGTATTGGAGAATCATCTCTACGTTTTGAGCACGCAAGGCACTGTTTTCAAGCAGGTGGACTATCATATTTACGCTGGGGATGGCATTGCGTCCCTAATAGCGAAAAAAATGGAGTCATTCGCTCGACGCTCTGGATCGCTCAGCATGTATCAGCTGCGCAAACAAGCCAGCAGCAGCCTGGAGTATGTCAACTATGCTGCCGCGAACTGTATTGCACCCATTATCGCGCTGCCGACGAGCGGCGTCCCTGGGATCAAGCTGAACAGACGCGTTGAATTCGACGTCGATCTGCAAGAACCTCAGTATCCCGCAATCGAGCTGGGTACCCTGGTCAAGCATCACGCTACCCGTATTCCTGTCCAGATCGCGTTGAAGGATCTGACAAAGCATGTGTTCGTTTCGGGTGTCACAGGAAGCGGGAAGACGAGCACGATCAAGAGCCTCCTGATGAAAGCCGTAGAGGCGAAGAAGCCGTTTTTAGTCTTGGAGCCTGCTAAGACCGAGTACAAATACCTCGAAAATCAGGTTCCGAACCTGCGTCGCTATACACTTGGCATCGAGGGTGCAAATGGATTTCGGATCAACCCTTTTGCTTTTCCAGAGCATATTCATATTCAGACCCATCTGGATCACTTGAAGTCGGTATTCGTCGCAGCCTTTCCGATGTATGGACCGATGCCCTATATTCTGGAGACGGCATTCTATCACATCTATCAGCGCACCGGCTGGGATTTCATTTCCGGTACCAATCTGTTTGCTGAACAATTGGAACGCCAAGCGCTTTTCCCGACTATGGAAGATTTGCATCAAGCCATCGATCAGGCTATAGAGGCTGTAGGCTATTCAGCTGATCTGACCAGCGATATTCGCGGGGCATTGAAGGTGCGGATCGGCAGTCTGCTCAGTGGCGCGAAAGGGAGCATATTGAACACGCAGGAGGGTCATTCCATCTCAGAGCTTTTGCAGACGCCAACGGTGATGGAGCTCGAATATATCGGAGATGACCAAGAAAAGGTGTTTCTCATGGGGCTGCTTCTCGTCTCCATTTACGAGCACTACTCCTCCGAGGGGAAGCATAGCGGCACTCTTCAGCATTTGCTTGTCATCGAAGAGGCTCACCGCCTGTTGGAAAATGCGCAACGCTCCTCGAATCAGGAAATTGGCGATTTGCGGGGAAAAGCTGTCGAGACCTTCAACCACATGCTCTCCGAGATCCGTACGTACGGCCAGGGCATGATTATCGCAGACCAGATACCGACAAAGCTGTCTCCTGATATTATCAAAAATACGAATCTGAAAATCATTCATCGGCTGTTCGCCAAAGATGACAGGCAATTGGTTGGTGACGCCATCGGACTGGATGATGAACAGATCCAGGAAATCATTCGGTTGAAGCAAGGAGAGGCCGTTATTTTTCATGGACAGATTGATCGGCCGATGAAAGTCCATGTCCAGGTTGACGCAGAACTGTTGGCCGAGAATCAAGCCGATCCGAAACGTCCAGAGCGAGCTCCCTTTGATTTGGCTAGATTCGTCCTGCAGCAGGAAAGATTTCGTTCGGATAGCAAGCGGCTCATCGGAACGTATCTCTTGTTTCCGGAAGCAGAGTGCGCGATCAATGAGAAACTGTCGCAGCTCGTCAGCCGTATAACGGGACAGCAATTTGATCAGGGGACGATACAGGGACTTTGGAGCTCTCTCGTCCAGCGTTTTTTGCAGGATACGTCTCTAGCCGAATGGATTTCTTACGTTTACCTGGTAGAGATAAAAACAACGATTCAACAAGGCGAAGCTCCGCTTGAGGTCCTAAGAGACGCGCTTACCCGTTTTCTTCCGGCTGCATCCGTTCCTTACAGCATGGAACGATATGCGGACCTGGCTACTCCGTATGCATGGATGAAAACGCTGTTTCCGACTGGAGAGGCATTGTCTGAACTGCTGGAACATCCTGAGGAGCTTCACCAGGACAATCGTAGACTGCAGGCCAGGGTGCTCAAGTACAGCGGCATTGCAGCCATGGTTGAGCTTTCTGTTCTGAACAGTAGGCAAAAAAGCAGACTCTGTCATGCAATCGTTCTGGATGAATGCAGCGATTATCCTGAGCTGTTGGAAAAGTATTTTGCGATCAAGCCCATGCAGCCTTGGGTAACGCTTGGACAGCATGTGTGACCATCGTCCTGATCATGGTAACGGGCATTGTGAAGGCTTCTATAATCGCTTTTTTTATGATATAATTAAAAAAAAGCAATGGAAGGGATAAGGATACCATGCGTCCCCACAGGACGATTTGGAAACAATTTGACCTCTCCTACATCTAGCTTCGTAGTAGTCGATCGTCACTCGGGCGGTTAACCTACTACGAAAGCGAGGCCATTTGTATGAGTAGCGACTTATACTTGCGAATATCCTCCGTAGTCGGTTGGCAGCCCATGCCTAAACCGACAAAAATGCGAGGAATTCAAGATGAAGAGAGCGCTGCAGTTCATTCAACGTTACGGTATGATTTTGTTTGGAGCTTGTTTGCTTGCTTTTGCTTACTATCACATTAATTTTCAGAACCACCTGTCAGAAGGAGGGTTCGTCGGGCTGGGCTTACTGGCCAAGTACATCTTTGACTTGTCACCGGCACTCATGATGCTGGCGTTAGACATCCCACTTATTTTGGTGGCATGGCTGGTAAAAGGACGTCAGTTTATCTGGAACACGGTGGTCGCATCTCTTTCTTTTACGGGTTTTTACGAGCTGTTTGAAAAGTATTCGCCTATCGTTTTGGACATGAGCTCCATGATGCCGCTTGCTTCACTGTTGTCCGGTGTCCTCACTGGACTTGGGACAGGGCTGGTATTGCGCTTTGGAGCCGCTACAGGCGGTGACGATATCCTTTCCTTGCTGCTCAGCAAATACACAGGACTTACAGTAGGGACGATTTTCCTATTGATGGACGTGATGGTCCTCAGTCTTTCCTTCTGGTATTTGCCTGCAAAAGAGATGTTTTACACGATTCTTGCAGTGGTGATCTCCAGTCGCGTCATTAACTGGAGTATGGGTCTTGGTGCTGCACCTCAAATGGAGGCTCATCAAGGTCACGGACACGGGCGCGTGTCCCTGAACCATCGATAATGAAAGAGATGTGCGTAGTGGTACGCATCGCATCTAATAAACACTTCTTGATCAAACGTCGCGATGAACGACTGATACTGACACCCCTTCATGATGAGATGGGAACCCCTTTGTGGAGTTGCCTGTCTGCATGGAGGGGTGTTTAGTTTTGATCAAATTTCTTTCAATGATACGCAATGTTGCGACTAACGGCGCATAAAACCCTTAGCCTCCACATCCGATACCAGAATAGAGAAGAAAATGGATAAAGGGGAACTCACGATGACAACCTACTATTATTTCACTTGTACAAAGTGTGGGACCAGAGGAGGTTCCTTAGGAAGCCAGGCATGGGGATGGGGAAATTTTGACATGATCGAATCATTCAAATTTCTTGCCTATCACATCAATAAATGTGGAGAGGATTCAATCCGGATCATCTCAGAGGACGTCGTACACTATGTAGATCTTTTGCATGATGAATATAATGTTTTTTTAGAAGAAACGAAGCATATTTTCCCGCATTCCAGAGATTGGGATTTTCTGGTTCGCTCGCATGAATTGTCCATCGAGGAATTGAAGCAAAAGTGGGTCGATGAGCAAGCGATTAGGGAAGAGGACGAAAGGATAAAAATTACAGGACACATCAAAGAGATCGAGATCATGAAGGAAGGTCCCGGTCACTATGTGTATTTGGGCCAAGTAGTCTGCCTGGATGGTGAAGTAAACAAGGTATTGGCGCATTCACGTGAATTGCCCGAATTGAATCAATCTTATATGATTATGGGGGTCATGCAAAACCATCCCGAGCTTGGAGAGGTGTTGGAGGTACATAAGCTTCTTTCTCGCTCCGAGTCAAGCGCATAGAGAGGAGATATTAAAGTGCAATCGGAAGTCGTGGGACAATCGCTGGAAAAAATACGCCAAGTCAATCCACTTATTCACAATATCACCAATGTGGTCGTCACCAACTTCACCGCGAATGGTCTTTTAGCATTGGGAGCTTCGCCGGTTATGGCCTACGCCAAGCAGGAAGTTGCCGAAATGGCAAGCATTGCAGGTGCATTGGTCCTCAATATGGGAACCTTGAATGAAACCGAAGTTGAAGCAATGATCCTTGCGGGAAAATCGGCCAACGAACATGGAGTTCCCGTCATATTTGACCCGGTAGGTGCCGGTGCTACTGCGTACCGTACAGCAACCGCTCAAAAAATCGTCGAGCAGGTCAAGGTCTCGATTCTCAGAGGAAACGCAGCAGAAATCGCGAATGTCATCGGCGAAAAATGGCAGATCAAAGGCGTCGATGCGGCACAAGGAAATCAGGATGTCGTCGCACTCGCCCAAAAAGCGGCCAAGCAATTAGGAACGATCGTTGCCATCACGGGAAAAGAAGATGTCATCACCGATGGGAAAACACTGTATTGCATCGGGAACGGTCATCCCATCTTGACCAAGGTGACCGGTACAGGCTGTCTGCTTACTTCTGTGATTGGTGCTTTTGCTGCGGTGGAAAGCGATCTGCTCCTGGCAGGGGCATCGGCCCTTGTTTGCTATGGGGTAGCAGCTGAAAAAGCGGCCAAAAAATCTGCAGAAGAAGGCCCAGGGAGCTTTCAGGTGCAGTTTTTGAATGAGCTGTCTGCGATTGTGGAAGATGATGTGAAGCGGATGGGAGTCGTGCGAAAAGAAGTGCTGGAGCAGGGGGGTTAATCTGTCATGACTTGCCCTTGAATTCAATGGAGAGTTATGATAGATTAATCATTGCACATGCTCGTCTTTTGAGCATGATGTTGGATGGATGTCCGAGCGGCCGAAGGAGCACGATTGGAAATCGTGTAGGCGGGGTCAACTCGTCTCGTGGGTTCGATTCCCATCACCCGCCCCATTTTTAAAATCTACACATATACTATCCTATTAAACCATGCGGTCGTGGTGGAATTGGCAGACACACCATCTTGAGGGGGTGGCGGGGCGACCCGTGCGAGTTCGAGTCTCGCCGACCGCACCATCTACATAGGACGTACACGAACAAAACCAGCTTGTTGGCCTTCGAGCCAGCATCGCTGGTTTCTTTCTATTGTAAAAGAAGCTGACTCTTCGTCTCTCGTAGACAGGAGTCAGCTTCTTGTGTATGCATAGACGTCTCAACCGCTTTTTTCCCTCATGGCTTGTGATGGAGGGAGGACTTGCCGCCATTTGATTTGTGGTACTGCAATCGCGGCCAGGATCAACAAGACGCCGCTCCATTTGGTCAAACTGACTGGCTCGTGTAGAACAAAGCTGGCCAACAGGACAACTGCAGGCAACTCCATCGCGCTGAGTATGGTGACCAATCCGTTTCCAAGGCGGGGAACACTGACGGAGAGACAAAAGATCGGAATAACCGAGCCGAACAAGGCTACGAGCAGCCCGTATGGCAATAATCCGTCCAGCAATCGTCCATTCAGTAAAAAGGTCGGCGGGTACACCAGTGAGAGCATCAAGGATGCCATGCTGATCGAAATGGCACTTCGCAAATACGGATTCAGGTCTGGAAGAATACGGCCGCTCATAAAAATGACGACGGCAAAGGAAAAGCCGGATAACAGTCCACATACCAAGCCGAACAGACTGACATCATTCCAGCCTGTCTCGCCAAGGCCGCTGGCAAGAACCGTTCCGCCGCCGATCATGATGATCGAAATCCATTTATCCAGGCTTGGCCATTGACGCTTTGAGATGGATTCAAGCAGAATGCCGAACCAGGTGAATTGAAAGAACAGGACGATAGCCAGCGACGCAGAGAGATGACTCACGGCAAGATTATATAAATAACTGGCAAAAGCCATCATCAGACTGACGGGTACAAGGGACATGACGTATTTGAAGCGAAACCGTTCTTTGGAAAATAGGAGTGCAAGTACAGACATGATGATTCCGCCAAAAAGAAGCTGGCTGCCACTCAGCTCGGTGGGTGTGTAGCCAACTGAAAAACCAAGCTTCATGACCATGGATAATACGCCATAGCTACATGCCCCGAGCAAGACGAGGATTACAGAGCGCCAGTATGTCATAGGTGAACTTCCTTTCGATACATTAAAAATTTGGTGAATAAAAATATTGTACTATAGAGGTAAAATTGGTACAATTAATATTTTTGGCACTTTATTCTACTAATGTGGTAGTGAAATAACGGAGAAAACCGTCTACCTGTAATCTAGAGCGAGAATGTGATAGCAGGAATCGGGTGAATCCGCTACACTAGGAGCATTAGACGAGATTTCATTTCTCCACTGGGGGCTAATGAGAATGAGACGAGGAGTCGTATACGCTGTCATTGCGTATTTGGTCTGGGGCTTGCTTCCGTTGTATTGGAACGTGTTTCAAACCGTAGGAGCATTTGAGATACTTGCCCATCGGATCTTATGGTCATTTGTATTTGTAGGAATCGTCTTGTTGATCAAGAAGCGTTGGAGAAGCATGATAAACGCTCTTTCTGGGGCTAAAGTAAGAGGGGCGATGATTCTCAGCTCGATCTTAATATCAGCGAACTGGCTCATTTATATCTGGGCGGTTAATAACGAAAAAGTACTCGAAACGAGCTTGGGTTACTACATGAACCCCCTCTTGAGTGTCTTTTTTGGTGTCATCTTTTTAAGGGAACGGCTGCAGTTGGGACAATGGATTGCGCTAACGCTAGCAGCCATCGGAGTTCTATACAACACCCTTCAATACGGAGAAGTTCCGTGGGTGGCGATTGCGCTCGCATTATCGTTTGCCTTGTACGGGTTGGCGAAGAAGAAGGTGCAGGTGGATGCGCTGACCGGCGTGGCTTGTGAGACCCTGCTGATCGTACCGGTTGCCCTCCTTTATTTGAGCGCGATACAAGCGAACGGAACGGCCACGGCGTGGGATATGCAAGGCTGGCAGATTCTGCTTCTGACCCTGACCGGGGTGGCAACGGTATTGCCGCTATTCTGGTTCGCCGAGGCAACGAAAACACTGCCGTTATCCACGATCGGCTTCATCCAGTATCTGTCACCGACCATCTCCATGTTTTCGGCTATTTTCATTTTTGGCGAGCCTTTTACGATCACGCATATCATCAGCTTTTCCTTCATCTGGGCAGCTCTGATCGTCTTTACGATCAGCTCCTTGCGGAAAAAATCTCAGCCAGTTGCGCTGCGAACATAAGGATGGAAAAGCAAAAAACTCCTGACAGCTCGGCCGATCAGCCAAGAGAGTCAGGAATTTTTTCTAGCCCTGGAGTTAACCTTGTTTTGCCATGCGGTAAGCACCGTGATGGGTTGGGCCAACATATTGATTCAGCGCAAATGAATGGCGGATGGCTTCCGTGATGAAATCCTTGGCAACCAGCACAGATTCACGTACGGAATTCCCTTTTGCCAGCTCCGCACAAATGGCTGCTGCGAATGTGCATCCCGCACCGTGTGTGTAGGTTGTTTGAAAACGCTCAGCTTCCAACACCTCAAAGGTTTGTCCATCGTAGAAAACATCTACAGCATGTTCATGGGCAAGCTTTCCGCCGCCTTTTACCACGACATTTGCAGTACCCATATCGTGAATGCGCTTCGCTGCTTCTTTCATGTCATCCACGCTTTTCAGTGCACCCAGCTGACTGAGGATGCCTGCTTCAAACAGATTGGGGGTAGCAACAGTGGCATGAGGCAAGAGAACTTCTCGCAAGCTAACCGCAATCTCAGGGTGGAGAGCTTCATCCGCGCCTTTGCAGATCATGACAGGGTCTACAACCACGTTTTGCAAATTGTATTCTTTCATTTTGCGAGCGACGAGATCGACCAAATCTGTGGAGCCGAGCATCCCTGTTTTCACGGCGTCTACACCAATCCCGGACAGTACGGTTTCGATTTGTTTTTCCAGAACGGCAACATCGATGGGGAACACTTCATGGAACCAGCTGTTATGAGGATCTTGTGCCACGATGACCGTGATAGCAGTCATTCCAAAAACGCCGCGCTCTTGAAACGTTTTCAGGTCTGCTTGAAGACCTGCCCCTCCGCTGGTGTCTGAACCTGCGATGGTAAGTGCTTTGCGAATAGTCATTTTCGATTATCTCCCTTTTTATAACCGCAACAATACGGAATGCGAGTCTAGTACTATCTCTTATTGAAGAGGAAAAAAAGGTCGATGTCAATAAGGGATGCGCCTTGGGGAACGAACAAAAATGCCTTCTCTTTTAAAGGAGAAGGCTGTAGATTCTGTTTGAGCTTTTGTCTACACAGAAGCAGCGTGATGAAAGGAGAAGTGGATCGGCGTAGACATGCTCTTGGAGCGTTTCAGAGCAAGCTGCTTCGCTTGCTTGGCGGCTTCAAACATGCTCGGTGCCTTGATGATTTCTACCCATTGGCGTGTGGCGGTTTCGAATAAAAATCGGTAAATGCTCATCGCTATCTGCCCTCTCTTCGTTTCTCACTGACTTCATTGTATCAGGAGACTGGGAGCAAATGTTAAAGCGCTTGTTACATATTCTTGAAGAGTTTCTTGCATTTTTATGAAATTTGTATAATAACCAAAAATGACGTTACATTTTACCAGTTTGTAACGTCTATATGGGAGTATGTCTTTATGATGTTCTTAGCGATGTGTAAAAGGGGTGTAGAGAGAAGAGATGAATTCAGCAGGAGAATTGACTGTGAAGGATGTTAATCACAGCTATGGAACAGGCAAGATCAAGGTTCCGGTGCTGTTCGATATCAATCTTCATATCAACAAGGGAGAATTTGTCGCCCTGTGCGGCTCCTCCGGTTCAGGAAAGTCCACGCTTTTGAATTTGCTGGCTGGACTGACCAAGCCGGAAGAAGGCAGCATCTATGTCAGCGGCGAAGAAATTTCACGCTTTAATGAAAATCAGCTTTGCTTGTTTCGCAGAAAATGCATGGGATTTATTTTTCAATCGTACAACCTTCTTCCGAATTTGACTGCATTGGAAAATGTGGAGCTTCCGTTGATCTTTTCGGGGGAGAGCCCTAAAAAAAGACGAATGAAAGCCACGGAAATTCTGAATCGCGTAGGTCTGGAAGGGCGTATTCACCACCGGCCGAACGAATTGAGTGGTGGGCAGCAGCAGAGGGTCAGTATCGCGAGGGCGCTTGTCAATCAACCGACGATCATCCTCGCTGACGAACCGACAGGAAACCTGGACAGTAAGACGGAACAGGAAATCCTGACGCTGATGAGAGAAATGAACAAGGAAAATGAAACAACGTTCATTATTGTCACCCATGAGCAGGAAGTGGCTGAAAGTTCTGACCGGGTGATCTACATGCAGGATGGACGTATTGTACAAAAAAGAACAAGGCCTGCCTAGTTGGCTACGAGGTGAATGAAACAAGTGAGATGGACTGATTCTTTTCGTATTGTCTGGAGAAATCTTTGGAGAATGAAGCTTCGTACCGCCTTGACCTCTGTCGGGGTCATGATTGGTACGGCGGCTATTGTAGCCATGATGGCACTAAGCTTGGGCCTCAAGGACAACGCTGTAAAAAGCTTAGAGAATTTTGGGAATTTGACTGAAATGGACGTAGAACCAATGTACTGGGACCGGAAAACAGAAGAGATGATTCCGGACGATCAACGAAAGCGTTTGAATCTAGCAGCTGTGCAAGAGCTGAAATCGATTCCGGGTGTCGCAGCTGTTATGCCGATGAAGCGGTTGTACGAGCAAGCCAAGCTGAAAGTCGGCAGACGGGAAGGGCATGTCGATTTGATCGGGGTGGATGTACGAGAATCGGCAGACTACCGGAAAAACGATATCGAAAAAGGAACCTATTTAAGTGGTTCGCCCCAAGAAGTCGTAGTGGCTTTCGGTGTCACTCGCGAATTGCGCGACGTAGAGCGGGAAAAGCGTGAAGCCCGAAGACGCAATGCGGACAGCGGCAGACAGCAAGGCGGTCCGCAGATGTGGGAGCAGCCTCCTGATATGGGGGGGCAAGCTTCTTCCTTCAATCTGGTGGATAAAGCAGCCACTCTGGAATTAACACGTGAATATCGCGTAGATGACGAGCCTAAATACGAGAAAAAAGAAGTGCGTGTACGGGTAGTCGGACAATTGCTTCAAACGGAAGGCTACCGGGATCAGCGAGCTGTTTATGCTCCGATCGAATTAATTAAGGAATTGAATGACTGGGTCATGCGCAGTCGTGGGGACGAAGGCAGTACGTCATCGCCGCGTACTCGTGAACAAGCAAACAAGCAAAATGAGATGGAGTTCGATTCCATTACAGTTAAAGTCGAATCGCGTGAACAGGTAGAGAGTGTGGTCAAAGCCCTGCAAGAGAAGCGATTTGAGGTCTGGTCACCAGCGCGTGAGCTGGAGACGATTAACAACTTCTTCTTCGTCATTCAGCTCGTCCTGGGCGGTATCGCGGCGATTTCTCTGCTGGTCGCTACGATCGGGATCGTCAATACGATGATCATGTCCATCCTGGAGCGCACCAAGGAAATCGGAATTATGAAGGTAATTGGAGCTACCGTATTCAACATTCGCTGGTTGTTCCTGATGGAGTCGGGCTTTATCGGCTTGATTGGTGGCTTGGCCGGATTGGGAATGGCATGGGGAGCGGTCGAGATTGTCAATTACCTCGGGTCCTCCAGCGGCATGATGGATAGTCTGAACATGGGCTTTGGGCCGAATGGTGAAAATATGCGCCTTGCCTACATTCCTGGCTGGCTGGCTCTCTTTGCAATCGGGTTTTCATTTATTATCGGCTTGCTGGCTGGAATTTTCCCTGCCATTCGCGCTTCCCGTTTAAGCGCCTTGCAAGCGATTCGATCTGAATAAAAGAAATGTGGGGAACATGTGATGAATAAGAAAAAGTGGATCATTATTTCAGCTGTAGTCGTTTTTCTGGGTGGAGGAGGATATTTCGGGTATTCCTATTTAAACGCCACCCCTTCAAATGGTGACGAAATGACGATGGAGCAGCCATCCTTTCCGACAGCAAACGTGGAGAGAGGGGAAGTGAAGAAGACCATCTTCGCAGGAGGAACGGTGGCAGCCAAAGCGAGAGAGGAAGTAAAGCCGGAAGTTAGCGGAAAAGTGGAGCGACTGCTGGTCAGTGAAGGACAAACGGTAAGTAAGGGAGATCTCCTGTATACGGTAGATACCACAGACGCTTTGCTCGAATTGCAAAGGCAGGAGCTGGTGATTACCCGGGCGCAAAAAGATCTGGCAGAACTCAAGGAAAAAAAGGACCGGATCATATCCAAAAAATCGGGTAAAGTGAAGGAGATTCTGGTCAAGGAAGGCGCTGAAGTGACTCCAGATACAGTAGTAGTCAAACTTGTCGATACTGACCATCTGAAAATTAACGGCAAGTTTACTGCCTTCGAAGCCGAGCGGTTTCGAGTAGGTCAAGAAGTGAAGGTGTTTTTGAGGGCTTCCCTCACGTATGTGGATGGCACCATCAGTAAAATAGATTTGACTGGCTCTAAGGTTCAGGGAGTGGGTGGCGGTATGCATGACGTGGAAGTCTTGGTGCGTAAGCAAGGTGCCTTGTATGCCGGAGATATGGGGGAAGTACAATTTACTAACGATAAAGGCGTTTTATTTGCAAGTCAGTATCCCACTCCGTTGGAGCTTCCGGATGACCTGGAAGTCGTTGCCGATACACATGGAAAAATTGATTCGGTGATGTTCAAGGAAGACGACATGATCAAAGAAGGCCAAGTGCTCTTCAGGATGGATGTTTCCTCAGCAGAGCTGGAGCTTCGGGAAAAAGAGCTTTCCGTCAAAGAGTCTTTGTTGGCAATGGAGCAAAAGAAACGTGAGATTGAGAAAAAACAAGTGGAAGCACCGATCAGCGGCGTCATTACCAAGCTCAATGTCAAGGAAGGGGAAACACCAAGTGGCGGAGAGCCTGTAGCAGTCATCATGGATACCTCATCCGTCTACTTTATGGCAGCGGTTGATGAAATCGATATTCCGGCAATCAAGCTTGGTCAAGCTGTAGAAGTTTACGTGACAGCCTTTGGAAATCGTCCTTTTGTCGGGAAGGTCGTTGAAGTGCCAAAAGAAGGCACCAAGGAGGACAAGGCAGTTCGTTTCGAGGTAAAGGTAGAGCTCGCTGAGTCATCTGAAATGAAGCATGGTATGACGGGCGACTGCGACATTTTCATCGAGCAAAAAGAGAACGTCCTTCGCCTGCCGCTGAATGCTGTTGAAGTCATGGAAGAAGGCAAAGGCACGGTAATGGTGAAGAATCCGGAGAATGGAGAGCCGATGCCGAAAGAAGTGGAGATTGGCGTAGAAGGTACGGATTATCTGGAGATCGTGAGTGGTTTGGCTGAAGGAGACGAAGTGCTGCTCATGGGCGGCATGTAACGGTGTTGAATTGAAAAATCCCCGTTGGCAGGACATTACGTCTTGCATTTCGGGGATTTTTCTTACAATCGTGTCTTTTTGTCTACACAAGCTCCAGCTCCGGATTTATTATTTGTATGCGATCACTCTGATTCGCTTGTAATCCACGATCCAGCCGTCCTCGTCGAAAAGTGCTGGACGCAACAGCTCCGTTACCTGTGCGCAGGCCTCGTCTTTTTCCTCTGCAGACATGCCTGCGAAAAAGGAATCACCAAATGAATTCAGCCAATGTCGAAGTCCAAGATCTCCGTCAGGCATCCGCGTTGGACGATCGAAATGCGAGGCGAGAGTTACCCGAAATCCTTGTGCTTCCAACAGGCTTGAATATTCCCCGATGGAAGGGAAGTACCACGGGAAGCGCTCTTGGGCGGAGAGGCCATTTTTGGCAAGAACAGTCCCGATCGCATCTACGACCTGCTGACAGTTGTCTTTTCCTCCGAACTCAGCGACAAATCTTCCCCCTGGGGCCAGTGCCAGCCAGACAGAGCGCACCACTTCTGATGGCCGCGTCATCCAGTGCAGGGCTGCATTGGAGAAGACGGCATCATAGATTTCATCTGTGCGGTACGAATGAGCATCTGCAACCAAGAAAGGGAGATGAGGATATTTTATTCTGGCAGATTCAATCATTTCACTCGAATAATCCATCCCGGTTACTGTGGCACCAGCCTTTTCGAGTTGGGCAGTGAGATCTCCTGTACCGCAGCCTAGGTCTAGAATGCGTTCGCCTGAAACAGGTTGTAGCCATTCGATTAAACCTCTGCCATAATAGGAGACAAAGTTCATTTTTTCATCGTACAATTCTGCGTTCCATTGATTCGCTTGACTCATCAAAACCCCTCCTTACCCCTGTTTTACCAGTCCGATAGACTATAAGTCAAATCTATATAAATTATAAAACAAATAGTTTTTACCTATCGAAATAGAGGTTAGACATACGTTTCTATTTTTGCTAAACGACAGGAAAACAAGCATTTTTGTCGAATAAGAACGAAATGAAGTTTGCCATACAGAAAGTGAGAGGAAGAACGTGAAGAAATGGCTCGCATCCGTGCTTCTGGTATGTCTGGTGACAGGCAGTTTTTACTCAGAAGCCTCTGTTTCTCCTGCCTTTGGAGCGACAAAAGCCGTGAAACGGGACAGTCAGACTACCAAACATCAAAAGCCAGTTCACGAATTGATTGTATTCAATGATTATCAGGTAGCGGGATTGAGTGAAGAAGGCTGGAATTGGGTAAGAAATGACGAGTTTATTCTACCGCCCGACACGCCACTCGATATTGATTTGATCCAAACGACCTTCGGCAGCGGCACAAATATGAATAAAAAAGAGGTTTATCTCGATGGCGTTCTGATGCCGGAATTTTCATCTGTGACAGCTGACAATCAGACCTCATTTCGATGGGAGGTTCCGCGTTTTACGATTCCAGCTGCTCAGTTGTCAGCAGGAGTACATACACTGAGCTTTGTTGTTTCGGATGCAGTCGATACGAAAAGTACGGTACATGTGCGATTCCGTGTCGAGGCGTATAATTTTCCGTTTATTTATCCGGGAGAGCAGGCAGCAGGCGCAAGCATTCCCACCGGTGCAACGGAATCCCTCTTTGGGCAGTACGGCTCCAAGGTGTATACCAGCAACAAATCTGGAACATGGAAACTTGTGAAGAAAAGCTCCAATAGTGAAGTCAATCATTTCACAGGGCAGGTTTTTTCTACGGGAGTGTTACTAGCCGGTGATTACGAACTGACTTTTATACCTGATGATGCGAATTTGTCTCCTTGGCAGATTACGATTCAGGTAGGGCTTCCGTCCCTATACCTTGGAACAGATTCGAATGGTCAGAAGTTATCTGATCGCCAAAAAATCTCAGCTGAATCAGTGCCGGGAACGATTCAGCTGTTTTCATCCGCCTCAGGTCGATGGTGGGTGGATGGTACAGGGCAGACTCTTTCAGGTTCCCAACACATTGATGTGGCGATTCCAGAAAGTCTGAAGGGCATGACCATCTCCGTCACATTCGAACCAGATCAAGATGAGGGAACAGAGCGAGCGTCGAGAAGTGCGACATCCATCCAAATCCAAATACCTGGAGATTCTCAGAGCTGTGATGTGAGCTCAGCGAGAACTACATTGGATGTCCTGGTCCAGAACAATAAATCCTCTTCTTTGCAGGAGGAGCGATCGAATCTGTACTCATCGGATGCAACCGTAAAAATTTATCAAAATCCGATTCATAAGGTATGGGTAGCTACGGCATCGGATCATTTCAGGTTTGGCTCTGGATCAGCAGAAGAAGGGCCTGGAGTTTGGGCGGTGAATAATGTGGTCGTAGACACCTCCTACCTCAACGGGGATCATACAGGTCTGGAATTATCCCGCTACAAAACGGGACGCCATAAAATTAATTACTACAGCAAAGCAAATCCTGAATTGTCTTGGTGTGGCTACATCGAAATTATTGAAGACACGCCACCGACCGCATCTACCCAATCCTGTGAGGTTGGGGACAAGGGGACAGTTCCTACACTAACCCCGATGAAGCTGCGTACGAAGGATGGCAAGGAGTACGCAAATGGTGACAAAATGGTTGTCAACTCTCCTGATGAATTGGAAGAGCTGCAGCTATCGGCCACACATGTAATCAACAAGGGCTTGAAAAAAATCAGGCGGGATAAAGGCAAGAAAGACAACAGATTTCTTTACATCACCAATCTGCAATGGGAGTATGGTGCCGTACCGTATGGGGCGATGTTTGACTTCGGTGACGGTGAGATTTCTGCCAAAAACGAATTAGTGGTGAAGTATAATGGGGAAGTCATCAAAGCGTATAAACCGCGCAAATCAGAGGACTATGAACCGGGCGGATACGATTCCCTTGATCTGGGCAGATTGATTGAACAAGATGGACGAACAGGCGAATATACAGTAGAGGTTGAGAACACCTTAACGTACCGCACGTGCATAATTGTGGAAAGATACAGCGCATATAAAAAGAAAATCGACGATGAAAAAATCGTCCAAAGACTGGTATTCACCGTAGAAGTAAAATAAAGGATAGCGCATGTAAGACCCTTGCTGACGGCGAGGGTCTTACGTGTACCTGGAGGTCATTCGATGACAGAGGAGCAAATAATTATGCTGAAGTCGTACGGTTTTCATGTGGAAGAGGGCATTGTAAAGCATAGGAAGACGGGAGTCGAAATACAGCTGGAGAAAGTAGAGCAGTATGCCCACGCAGATGACTTGCGACAATTCATCGTAGAGCTACTCAGAAACCAATGCTTGTGGAAACGATCGGAATCATAAGGAAGGAGATTGAGTATCCTCGATGGTACGAGCAAAAATCAGATGATCCTCCCATTTACCATTGATTTGTAAATAGTGTAGGGAAAGACCTTCACGACGAAATCCGTTTTTCTCCAACACGCGAATGGAAGGCAAATTATGAGGCATGACGCCGGCTTGTACACGATGTAATTCAGCCGTATTGAACGCAAAGTCCAGTACAAGACCCACAGCCATCGAAGTGTATCCCTTGCCATTCTGGACTTGATCGAGAAAGTAGCCAAGTGTTGCGTTTTGCCAAGCACCACGCACCACATTGGACAATGCGATTCTTCCGATCAGTTGGTCTGTATCGTTCAGGAAAATGCCAAAAGCATATCCGGTCCCGGCTGCAAAATCACGTTCTGCTTGCGCTAGCTGCTCGGTTTGACCTGTGAGTGTGAGATGTGCAGCAGGACGAATGGGTTCAAACGGCTGCAAGAAATGATGGTTGCGCGTGCGGAGGGAGTGCAGTTCGTATGCATCGCTTACTTGCATAGGACGAAGATAAATGGCTTCTTGGTTACGTATGAGCATGATTGACTCTCCTTGATTATCAGACGTGGACCGAAAGTGTACCACAGAATTCCTTTTGTTGTTAAGGAGATTATTCATAAAAGTCTCATCTTCATGCTCGAGAAAGCTGTTGCCACCTGAAGTTGAATTTGGTAGAGTTAAATGAAATTCAATAGATAAATCTAAATAGAGGTGCGCTGACGAAGAGTACATCTTTTCATCAACTACCATGGGGGTAGGAAAAGACGGAAAGGCTGAAGCGCCGAAGCTTTTGCTACACCCCGTAGATAGCAAGAGCTGGGATTGACGTGAAGAACCAAAATCCTGTCATTGAAGGCATAGGGCCTTTTTTGGAGTGCTATTTACGATTTGCTGGCGAGAAATCAAAAGCAATGAGATAGCATGTGCACTCATTGCTTTTTTACATGCTTTTTAATCAAAAGGAGGATTTTACCCATGAACATGATGAATGCCCATGAAATTATCGCGTTTATTCAGAAAAGCGAAAAGAAAACCCCTGTGAAGCTCTACATAAAAGGAGAACTGGAAGGCATCGATTTTGGTGTGAACTCCAAAGCGTTCATTACGGGAAATACAGGTGTGGTGTTTGGTGAATGGAAAGATCTCGAGCCTGTATTGACTCAGCACGCCGAAAAAATTGAAGACTACGTGGTGGAAAACGATCGCCGCAACTCCGCTATTCCACTTTTGGACATGAAAGGTATTCAAGCACGTATCGAGCCAGGAGCGATCATTCGTGATCAGGTTACCATCGGTAATAATGCCGTCATTATGATGGGCGCATCCATTAACATTGGAGCCGTTATTGGCGAAGGTACCATGATTGATATGAATGCTGTTGTAGGTGGACGTGGAACGATTGGTAAAAACTGCCACGTCGGTGCGGGCGCTGTCATCGCGGGTGTTGTAGAGCCACCATCTGCTACACCGGTAATCATCGAGGATGACGTTTTGATCGGCGCCAATGCGGTGATCCTGGAAGGCGTTCGCGTTGGTACAGGCTCGGTAGTAGCTGCTGGAGCTATCGTCATTGATGATGTACCACCAAACGTGGTAGTAGCGGGAACTCCTGCACGCGTGATCAAGCAAATCGATGACAAAACACGCTCCAAAACCGAAATCATGCAAGAGCTGCGTCAGCTCTAAGGGAGAGTTGACTCATGGACTGGCGTTCGCTCGATGAACAATACATCATCTCAACCTATAAACGCTTGCCGATCGCAATTGCCAAGGGTGAGGGCAACTACCTGTACGACACCACAGGGAAAAGCTATCTAGACCTGTTTACTGGGCTTGCTGTTAACGTGCTTGGTCATTCTCATCCAAAAATTGTGGAGGCGCTCAAAGAACAGGGCACGCAATTCTTGCACATCTCCAATATCTTCCTCAATCAGCCTGCTATCAAACTGGCAAAACGTTTGGTGGACGCGACAATCCCGGGAAAGGTCTTTTTCAGCAACTCGGGAGCGGAGGCGACAGAGGCAGCCATCAAGCTCATCCATAAATGGTCGAAAACCGATGGAGCAGGAAGAGACGGGATTGTCGTCCTGCGCAACAGCTTTCATGGCCGGACGTTGGGGGCGGTTCGCCTCACGCGACAAGCTCATGTGTATCAGGATTTCCCGCAACCTTCCTTTCCTGTCTATGAGCTGGAGGTTGGGGACATAGACGGCTTGCGAGCGATCTGCAAAAACGAGAAGCCTGCTGCTGTTTTGATGGAGCCGGTACTTGGTTCTGGCGGTGTAATTCCGTTATCTGAGGACTTTCTGCGCGACGTAGCCGCAGTCTGTCAGGAAGAAGGCATGTTGCTTGCGATGGACGAGATCCAGACAGGGATGGGGAGAACTGGAAAGCTGTTTGCTTACCAGCACGCAGGCATTACACCAGACCTGATTTTGTTTGCAAAAGGCGTCGGGGGAGGACTTCCTTTGGGGGGCGTGATCGCTGGTCCGAGACTGATGAACCAGTTCAAACCGGGTGACCACGGTACCACCTTTGCTCCTTCGCCACTATCCGCTGCCCTGGGGAACGCGGTCATGGATGAATGGACAGATCCTGCTTTTGCCTCCCATGTGGAGGAAGTGATTGAATACTTGTGGAGCAGCTTGGCCAGCTTGCAGGAGCGCTTGCCAGAGCAGCTGCAGGCATTGCGTGGCAAAGGGATGATGGTGGGAATTCCGCTGAGTGTGTCTCCGGAGGAAGCCAGTCGCTTGCAACAAAATCTTCTGGAGGACGGAATTTTGGTCGATATTACGCAAAAAACGATTGTCCGCCTTCTGCCTCCATTAACCTTGACCAAAGAGGATGTCGATTTCTTCCTTGGTGTTTTCACGCGACATTTGAACGCGATTTCTGCCAAGGAGGCGTAACGGATGAGTACCTCTGCCTTTGTTCAGATCCGGAGGGATTTGCACCAGATTCCCGAGCCGGGTTTTCAGGAGGTCAAGACACAGCGCTACATTCTTGACTATCTGAATAGCCTTCCACAAGAGCGCATGCAGATCAAGACGTGGCGTACCGGAGTTTTGGTTCGTGTGAGCGGGACGAACCCGCAGCGTACGATTGCCTGGCGCACGGACATGGATGGCCTGCCGATTTACGAGGAGACCTCTTATCCGTTCCGCTCCTTGCATGAGGGGTATATGCACGCATGTGGTCACGATATGCACATGGCCATTGCGCTTGGTCTCTTGACCCATTTTGTTCACCATCCGATCTCTGACGACTTGCTGTTCGTTTTTCAGCCGGCGGAAGAAGGGCCTGGTGGAGCAGAGCCGATGATGCAAAGTGAGGAATTCGCCGCTTGGAGACCTGATTGCATCTTTGCCTTGCATATTGCTCCCGAGTATCCAGTAGGGCATATCGCTACCAAACCGGGTATTCTATTCGCCAACACTTCAGAATTGTTCGTTGATCTGCTTGGCAAGGGCGGCCATGCTGCGTTTCCGCACAAGACCAATGACATGGTGGTCGCTGCGAGCCATCTGGTGACACAATTGCAGTCGGTCGTAGCACGCAATATCGATCCACTCGATTCCGCAGTGATTACGATTGGCAAGATCGTGGGCGGCACCAAACAGAACATCATTGCGGAAAAAGGCAGACTCGAAGGAACGATCCGTACGTTCTCGATGGAATCCATGATTCGTGTCAAAGGCCGGATTGAGGCACTCGTAAAAGGCATCGAGGCAGGATTTGAATGTTCTGCGGAAATTGATTACGGATGCGGCTATTGTCAAGTCTATAATGAAGAAAGCTTGACCGAAGCGTTTATGGAATGGGTACAGGATGCTTGTCCAGACATTACATTGATCCACTGTTCGGAAGCTATGACGGGTGAAGATTTTGGCTATTTCCTGTCAGAGATACCAGGTTTTTTATTCTGGCTGGGGGTCAATACTCCATTTGGGCTGCACCATGCGAAGATCGAGCCGAATGAAGAGGCAATCGATGTGGCGATTCGGACTGTGTCTCGTTATTTTGTGTGGCTCTCTTCACAGCCAATAAAAGCATAATCAGTGAGGGTAAGAGCGTCTCTACAGGGGGATGCTCTTTTTTTGTTCATGATCCTTTGAAATTATTCACAAAACCCTGTGCATAAGTCTTTGTGCCTATTATCCAGAGGGCTGTGGATAGTGTGGATATTGTTGAAAAAATTTATGAAGATGCCACAACTATTTGCGTGTTTGGGCGTCTTATATATTGGGTAACATTTTCGGAATAATACGCGCAGTTGCGCACTCATATTGGAGGATTGTGGAATGAAAAAAGTATGGTTATCTGCCTTGATGGTACTGGCGGTAGCGGGTGTAGGGAGCAGCGCTGCGGTGGGAGAAGGGGAAATGCGTGTATTCCTTGGTGGTGAGCGAGTTGCCAACAATTTGCCGGCTTCCTCAGCTGAACCAGTAGAAGATGTAATCAACCGCATGGGTGGTTTTGTCGACTACGACGATCGTACGGGAAAGATGGAAATTATCAAGCCGAACGTGAATATACTGGTTCTCGAGGGAATTCAGCAGACTCGCAATAAAACGGTGGTTTTCAGCAACCCGATCAAAGGATACAGCGACAAGGATGTTCCGCGCACATTCAACGTATTTGTAGAGGTAGATGAAGCACCAATCGCGAAGGACCTGAGAATACGGGTGGAATTGATCGCACCTGATGGCAAGAAAGTGGATCAGGGAAAAGAGTGGAAGTATTCGACGCAAAACGCAAACAGCTTCTATTTCTCCGAACCGTTCGTCTCGACCAAGCTGGATAAATACGGGACATACAAGGTGCAGGTACACATGAAATACGAAAAATCGAAGGATTACATCATGGTAGGCGAGAATACTTTTACAGTCGGAAGATAAAAGAATAGCTTGGATGCGTTTTCACATGGCTTGTGAACATGGTATAATGACAGACAAATGTATCAATACCTGTAAACAGCAAGTACATGATAGAAAGGAACGATGGGAGCAAATGGAGACAAATCCCGCGCGGTCATCAACAGACGTAGAAGGCCCGAGTATTTGCATTGCTTGGAAGGATGAGCATTCTATCCAGGCAAAGTGGAGCATGACAAAGGAGTTCGAGCAGGACGTGGAGAAAAAATTCGCCATTCCCTTCGCCGAACTACCGTTTGTCCTTCGCCTTTTCGATCTGACGGACCGGCAAGAGATACGTGAGGATGGCAGTGACCTTTACACAGATTTTGATATCAACCACCTCTCTTCAGAGTGGATTCTCTACGGCGTTACGCAAGGCTTGTCCTATTGCGTCGATCTGGGAATCCGGATGGTGGATGGAAGGTTCTACTCGCTGTCGAGATCTCAAATGATTTGATCATCGTGCTCATTCAAGAGAGGCCCACGTCTTGGGGCCTCTTTTCTTTTGCTTTCCTTCTCGGAATTGGTGCGCTATTTTACATTCCGTTGTTGGTCCAGTAGCCTTAGAGCTACTGCAAGTACAGCCCAGACTGGCATGGGTTCATCCAGCTTACTCAGCCATTCGGGTGAGGTGAGCAGCCCTTCCGTCAATGCTCGTTTGCCCAGATCTACTTTCCAAGGCGGGTAAGGAAGTGTATCTGTCGGTGAGAATTGATCATAGCGGGTAAGATTATAGGTGCGAATCAAGCGTATCAGTTTCTCAGCATATTGCGGGTCCGTGGCATACCCTGCTTTTTCCAGCTCCTGTGCAGCCTGTTCAGGGGTAGCAGATGTTAGGACTGACTTGTAGTTTGGCTTTTGTAAAAATTGGGCGTGATCGTCAAAGGACTGTTGATAGTTGTAGTAAGCTCTGAATAGAGAAGGTCGTTCAACTGTAACACCATTTTCCACTTCCTTGCTCCGTACGGTGACGGAACCTGCTTGCCCCGTACCTTTAATGCCAAATAAGTTATAGGAGGAACGCCCCGTTGCGGGATCGACAGGTACTTTTTGGCCCCAGCCTGATTCCAGGATGGCTTGGGCGATCGTGACGGAGGGAAATAGATGGTGTGTCAAAAACGATTGACGTGCAGACCCTGCGATCAGGTCGATGAAAGCTTGTTGCTCCATACGGTCACCTCGTTTCAATATTCACAATTCCTTATATAGTATGAGAACAGAGGTCCGAACGGTATGAGGGAAAGGTGGAAAAAAGAAAACAACCGCAGGATGCGCGGCTGTTTTGGTTGAACCTTTAAGGCTTGCGAGGTTGGAAATACTGTACGCGGTTGTTGAAAAGATGTAGCTCTGCCTTGTAATCACGTGCAAGATAACGGCAGAATTCATTGGCCTTTCCCTTGTCTCCGTTTGTTGAAGATTCAGGTAGCGAGACTTGCACGTAGTGTTTTTCTTTGCCGTCCTCTTCTTTCGAGCCTACGCCAATTACGATCATTTTGTAGACAGTGGGATCTATTCCTTTCAAAAGGAACCAGGAGCCCTTCCCTTCTGGACGTTCCTCCAGCACATAGGGAAATGCAGATTCGGCATATGACCAACCGAGCTGTTCGCCGGTCTTTTTCGTCATTTCGATGTATCGTGTAAACTTGGCTTTAACATCTTCAATGTCTGCATGAGTGGCTGTTGAGCCCTCTACAAAATAAATGTAGGCGGATTGCAGCTTCACGATTGCCATCACTCCTCGTACATGGAAATACTTTGTTTAGTGTAGCATTGCTTCCACTCTTTGGCAATGTATCAAATTGTAGCGAATTTTAATTGCGTGTCTTTTCTGAAAAGTGTAAAATATAACTATTATTTAAATGAGATTCGTAGAATGATAAAGGATCATGGGGGAATAAGCCATGCAGGAGGTCTCTATCAGGAATGTTTTTGAAGCATTAAACACGATGCGCGCCATTGATGTCGTGAACAAAGAAGACTGGGAAAAGGCTGCCAAAGAAGCAGAACTGGACTCGTCTGTTCAATTGAACATCCTTTGGATTATCTACTGCTACGAAGGAGTGCGTGTCACACAGATTGCTGAATGGACCTTTTGGCATCCATCGTCGATCGTAATCCACATCAAGAAATTGATGGATAAAGGGATGGTCACGATTGAAAAGTCAGAATTAGATGGACGTGTCGTTCATGTCTATCCAACCCCCAAAGGGAAAGAAGTCATTGAAGCAAGTCGTCGAAGTGTACCCTCTATTTTCCGTTTGACGTATGCTTTGGAGAAAATGGAGGAACGCTACAGTACAGCAGTAGTAGAATTGTTCTTTGAATGCCTGTCCTTCCTGGCCCAATCCTTGCACGGTTCAGAAAAGGTGCGCTGGATTCAGGAGGGCGAAGACAGAATTCCCAACCAACAGCATCTGATTAGCTGATAATAGGGGGTGGAAAAAATAGGGTAATTGCTTTATACTTAATGTTACACCGAATATTTCATTAATTTTCGATTCGGTGTGAAACTTCAAACGAGGAGGGATTGCTGATGGAGCATTTCGACCACTTGTACGACGAATCTGAGAACGCCAAAGTACGTTTTCTCGGATTTGCCTCAGAAGGAACTCGACATGACTTCGGGATTGTATTTACCCACAAGTTTTTTGGAAAGCCTCTGGTCATCTGTATGCAAACCGGGCAATCGACACTCCTTTGTTCGGAGGATGCGGTGAATCCAGGTTATCTGCAAAAAGTATTTCGCCTAGATTCTGCGAGTGAAGCGGAAGCCCTCGCCCAGTTTTTCCACGAGTGTTTACCTACCATTTCCTTTGAAGAAAATCAGTATTAGGTAGCGAGCAGAAGTTTATACTTCTGCTCGTTTGATTTTATTTAGCTGATGTCATGCAGGATAGGTATCGGAGGATGAATAAACATGTACACACATAAATGGTCTGCAAAAGACCCGAAGGCAGCGATGGTGCTTGTACACGGTACTGGCGAGCACCATGGACGCTATGAGCATGTTGCAAATTACTTCAATGAGCGAGGATGGGACGTATATACTGGCGATTTACCTGGCTGTGGGCGTTCCGGGGGGAAGAGGGGGCATATCGATTCCTTTCACGAATATGTGGACACGGTGCGGCAATGGACGCTCAAAGCCTGTGCGGATGCCGAGGGGAGACCCGTTTTTATTATGGGCCACAGTCTGGGAGGCTTGATCGTGACAAGATTTGTACAAAATGACGAGAAGAGCAAAAAGCTAAGCGGGGTTATCTTGACTTCTCCCTGTTTGCAGTTGCAGTTGGAAGTGCCTGCGTGGAAAGCACATTTAGCGCAAGCTTTGAATCGCTTTTGGCCTACACTGACCATTCCAAATGGCATAACTCCGGATATGGTTTCCAGGGATGCGGATATCCAACTGCGTTATCGTACGGACCCGTTTAATTATCATAAAGTGAGTGTGCGCTGGTTTCAGGAGCTGCATCATGCGATGGATCAAGCATGGGCGAATCGAGACAAGCTGGATGTACCGATGCTCGTTTTGCAAGCGGGCGATGATTTCCTGGTAAATGCAAAAGCGGTTGAAAATTTTGTAGATGGTGTCCGTGGGGAAATCACCTTCCGAAAATATGCAGGGCTTCGTCACGAAATCTTGAATGAACCGGAAAAAGAGCAAATTTTAAACCAGATGGAAGAATGGATGAATCAAGAGATAAAACGAAATGTGACATACTAATTGATAAATAATTGTGTGAAATTACCGTATTGACTCCGAATAGTGTAACATATTAAGATAGAGGTACCATCTTATTTGAGCATGATTTCACTCACATTGCCTGAGGCAAGGTGATGACGGAGGGAACGACACATGGGTACAATTGTATGTCAAACTTGTGGAACGATTATCGAACATTTCGAAAGCAATCAAGTGAAAACGCTTTATGCCGTTTGCAATTGCGACGGATGTCTGAATGAAAAACAAGAAAATCATTAATATACTAGGTACGCAGGACTCATGGAGAGTCCTATTTTTTTTGACAACCTTTTCATGATGGGGGATAATAGTGTGGATATGGAAGAATGAAAATTGTTGGTAAAGGAGGAATCTTTGCATGAAGCGAAAACCCATCCAGAGTATGATGGCCGCTGTTATGCTGGTCACCACTCTGTGGAGCGGGACGCCTGCGTTTGCCAATAGCGTTGGAGCAGAAGTGAAAATCAACTCGGGACAGCCGCAAATCTCCAAGGACGGTTTCGACATTGCCGAAGATTACGCTGTTTGGATTGTAGAGGGTGAAAAGACCATTACCCTATATGATCTTGATGATTCGACCGAGACGAAAATTGGAGATAGCAGATCTGCAAAAACCAATCCGAAAGTGGACGGAAAGTATGTCGTGTGGATCGATTCGCGGCATGGTGGTTCGGATGTCTATCTCTATGACATTTCCAAAAAGAAAGAGAAGCGGATCACCAGTGATTCAACAGTAGGAACAGATATCGAGATCTACGGAAACAACATCGTCTGGACCGACACACGCAACAAAGGAACGGATGTATACCTGTATAATATCTCGACAGATACAGAGGAGCAGGTTTCCACTAGCGGTGCAGCGAGTAAGCCAACCGTAAGCCAATCCTATGTAGCATGGCAGGATAAACGCAATAAAAAAGACGCTGATATTTATTACTACGACATTAAAGCACAGGAAGAAAAAGAAGCGGTTGTCAGCACCGGGGAGCAAACGAACCCAGTCATCGATGGCGATCAAATCGTTTACGAACAATTCGGTGGCGACCAATTGTACATGTATACGATTCGTACCAAAAGGAATAAAAGGCTCACTTCAGACAGCAGTATAAAAAGTGTACCTCATCTCTATGAAGATACATACGTGTACCTGAGCAAAAGCACGCTGATGCTTGGTGATGTTGATGAAGATGATGTGGAGAAAATCTCCTCTCGCGTATACTCCAGATTACAGCCACGCATCTATGAAGACTACATTCTCTTTGCCAAGACTGATGAAGAAGGCAGAGTACGCCTGCATATGTACGACCTGGATGAAGATGAAGAGGTGACACTTGGCGGAGAATCAGGTGATCCTTCAGACCCTGCTGGCTCGGATCGCTATGTTGTGTATGTTTCCTCTGCAAAACGAGCTTCTAACGTCATTTTGTACGATGTGGAGACTGGAGCAAGCCAAGTCATCAGCAAGACCGATTCAGATCCAATTCGTCCTTTGGTAAGCAACCGCTATGCGGTTTGGTATGACAAGTCGGATAAAGCTCTGATGTCATATGATATCCGAAAAGGAAAATTGTCCAAAGTCACGGATAAATCAGTAAAACCGCTCAGAGATTATTATGAGCTGGATGGCAACAATTTGATCTGGATCAATGAAGATCGCAGAAACCAACTCGTCTTAACAAACCTGTCTACCGGAAAAAATGTAGATGTCGCTCGTTTGAGCAAAGACCCGTTAAGCATTGACATCTACGGTGAATACATCACTTGGGTTCTGGAGGACAGCCGAAACAAAGCAACCATTTACCTGTACGACATCGACAGAGATCGCGACTCGAAAATTCGCTCAGGAGTACAAGTGGAGAAAGCTTCCATTGGCGACAATTTTGTCGTATGGAGCGAATATGCAGAAGGTACTGATCCTTCTTGGGATATGTACTATTACGACCTCGATCGTGGTAGAACCAACCTTTTGCTGAGATGGAATTCTCGTGATCAGTTGGATCCTCAAGCGTCGCGAAACATGGTTCTCTTTACGGACAACCGCTTGTCGCCTAAACCTAGAGATTTTTACTTTGAGTTGTTTGATGTTGAAGAAGACTCTTTCAGCAAGTACTACTGGAAAGACGAAGCGAAGATGGAATCGCCTCGCATAGGCGGAAACCGTGTCGTGTGGATCGATGAGCGGGATGGAGATCCGTTTGTGTACACGATGGCATTTGCAAAAGCACGTGAAGACGAAGATGACGACGATGATACAGATAACGGCGGGATCGATTATGGGGATTACACCGATTATCCGTTTGCCAAAGCATTGGAAGATGATCTGTTCCTCGACCTTCTAGACAACCATGATTTCGATGACATTGCTTTTGTTGCCTTTGCTCGGACAAATAAAGAAATCGTTCTATATTTGAATGATGCATTGGATAATAGTGATCGTTTGCTGGATTTACTCGATGATGCCGGTATGGATGATTTGAGTATCCGCGTTTACAAGTAAAGCGACTAAAAAGAAGCAGGCTGATGGTATGTGGAATACCAATCAGCCTGCTTTATCTTCATTCTTCGTAGCTCAACCCGAAATAGCCGTTTGTCGCTTCACGACCTTGATGGTCTTCAAGGACTCGTCTTCTGGTCCTTGCACCGGCAGACCGACGCGGATATTTTCCTGGATGTACGCAATGTTTTCCTGCGTGATCACTTCACCCGGCAAAAAGATCGGAATCCCAGGTGGGTATACCATAATAAATTCGGTGATAACCCGGCCAGCTGCTTCTGTCAGGGGGATTGTCTCCGTTGGCGCGTAGAAGGCATCTCGTGGTGTTGACGAAAGTACTGGAATTTCAGGCAGCGAAATGGTCGGCTTGTCTTCTGCCTGGACATGAGCAAATTCAACAGCCAATTCACGCAAGGCATTCACGAGAATTTGGATCGTATCCTCGGTATCTCCAGCGGTGACAAAACATAGGATGTTATACAAATCGCTCATTTCCACTTCGATGCTGTACTTGTCGCGCAGCCAGTTTTCGACTTCCCATCCGGTAATGCCCAGATCGCGAACATGGATCAACAGCTTCGTGGTGTCCATTGCAAAAGTGGCTGGCTTACCAAGAATTTCACGGCCAACGCAGTGGATACGAGGAATTTCGTTGATCATGTTTCTGGCCTTTTCAGCCAATTGCATCGCGCGTTCATTCAATAGGTGACCGTTCAGGCTCAGGTGCTGGCGAGCCATATCCAGAGATGCCAAGAGAATATAGGATGTAGAAGTGGTCGTAAGCATGCTCATCACAGTTTTGACCCGGTCCACGTCAACCAAGCCTTCCCGCACATTCAGGATGGAGGTTTGGGTCAGAGAGCCGCCGAGCTTGTGCATACTGGTCGCGGCCATATCGGCACCTGCTTGCATGGCAGAGATAGGAAGATCCTCATGGAATTGAATATGCACACCATGAGCTTCATCGACCAAGACAGGAATTTCATAATTATGCGCAGTCCGAACGATTTCTCGCAGGTTGCCTGCAATCCCGAAGTAAGTCGGATTAATAACCAAAAGGGCTGCTGCATCGGGATGGGTTTCCAGAGCCTTTTGTACGGACTTGACGGTGATTCCATGAGAAATCCCGAGTTTTTCGTCCATGACGGGATGGATAAAAATCGGATAGGCGCCTGCAAAAATAATCGCCGACATGATAGATTTATGCACGTTTCGTGGGACGATGATTTTGTCGCCAGGGTTGCAGGTAGCCATGATCATGGCCATGATGGCACCGCTTGTCCCCTGAACGGAAAAAAATGTATGGTCAGCGCCGAACGCCTCGGCGGCTAATTCCTGAGCTTCTTTGATCATGGCCTTCGGATGATGCAGGTCATCGAGTGGCGCGATATTGATCAGGTCAATCGAGAGAGCATTCTCGCCGATGAATTCGCGAAATGTAGGATTCATGCCCATGCCTTTTTTATGGCCCGGAATGTGGAATTGAATCGGGTTCCGGTTGGCGTGCTCCAACAACCCGCTGAACAAAGGTGTTTTCATTTGTCTCACTACGATCGCCTCGCTTTACGAATAAAGAATAAAAGGGGAAAAAACAAACAAATTGAGTATAGCAAAATAGGGGGGGAAAGCAAGCGAATTTTTATTCATCATTATAGGCATAGAAGGAGTTCGGAATAGGTGCCGCGAATTTTTTGAAGTAACGAGGTGATAGGCATGAAAACAAGGGTAAGTGAACTGCTTCAAATCCAGTATCCAGTGGTCCAGGGAGGCTTGGCCTACCTGGCTTACGCAGATCTAGCTGCTGCCGTCTCCAACGCTGGCGGTCTAGGTCAAATTACAGCAATGTCCCTAACGTCCGAAGAAGCGCTGCGAGAAGAAATTCGAAAAGTACGTTTATTGACTGATAAGCCATTTGGTGTAAACTTTGCCATCGGACAATACAATCGCACCTATGAGGGTATGGTAGATGTCGCCTTGGAAGAAGGTGTATCTGTCATCTCCGTTACAGGCGGAAATCCGGAGCCCTTGATTCGCAGGCTGGATGGTCACGATGTCAAGAAGCTGGTACTGGTCGCCTCCGTCCGACAGGCACAGAAAGCGGAAGCGATTGGGGCAGATGCCGTCATGGCAGTTGGTCAGGAGGGTGGCGGCCATCTCGGACGGGATGATATTGGCACCTTCGTGCTCGTGCCTAGAGTCGTGGATTCTGTAAAGATCCCTGTCCTTGCAAGCGGAGGGATCGGTGATGGTCGCGGCATTCTTGCCGCATTGGCACTCGGGGCAGAAGGTGTGGAAATGGGGACCCGTTTTATTGCTACCCAGGAGTGCGTTCATGCGCATGCTGCCTATAAAGAAGCCATTCTGCAAGCAACCGAGCAGGATACCGCTGTCATCAAGCGAACCATGGGGGCTCCTGCACGCGTGGTTCGTACGAAAGGCTCGGATCGCATCTTGCAAATGGAGCAAGAGGGAGCAGGCTATGAGCAGTTAAAATCGTATATCAGCGGCGAAAATAATTGCATCTTCATTTATGAAGGAAACGCGGAGCAAGGCTTCGGATGGGCTGGTCAAGTCATCGGTCTGATTGATGACGTACCGTCCGTACAGGAGCTTTTCACGCGTATGTTTCAGGGTGTAGAGGCTACATTGGACCGACTTCAGGGATACTCGAACAAGTAGCTTCGTTCATTAGTGTTCCCCTCGTGACGGTGTTATGCCAAAAACAAAAGAACAGGCAAACGCTTTTCGAAAGAAAGCGGACCTGTTCTTTTGCATATATCTTATCAACATGGGAGAAGGCGGATTAAGAATGGCTTTGGCCCATGCGATACAATTTGCTTAAAATGGCAAACGTCTCGTCCAGACGAGTTAGCAACGCATCTTTGTCCGCGAGTATCGGGTCATGACGATCAATCTGAATACCGCAGAGAATCTCAGCTTTTTTAACTTGAGCCAGCCTGTCCACCAGCTTTAGCACACCTTCTTTGCCCAATTCAGACTGGGGCGTGCTGTCGGGAAGGGTGTGATCAGGAGACCAGTGAAAATTCGCAGGAACAAGGGAGAGAATTTCATCCAAGTTGGCACGCATTGCCTTGCTGATCTGATCCTTAACTGGAGATTCGTATATGACAGCATACCAGACGAACAGATGGGTTCCCCACAATCCGACCTGAAAATGCGGATGTTTTTTGTATCCACGTTTGTCAGCCGCCCAGGCTACCCATGTATCGCTTGGGGGGTTAACCGTTCGACGTGCATGCTTGGCCACGTGAAAAAACATTTCATTGCCAGTAGCAATGGATAAGGAAGGAGAAAAGTGATGACCGAGTGCCTCCAGTTTGGGGCGGACAACGGTCTTGATGGCCTCCATGCGTGGGTCTAGGCCGTCAATGGCAAAAACGTCAAAATCTTCTTGCGTAAAACCTTTGAATGTTGACATGTTCAGACACCTCATTTCGGACAATCATCGTACGCCGTAAGAAATCCTCCGGCATTGCCTGCTTAAGCATTAGTGGCAGCACAAGAGATGGGGAGCTTTTCAACCAGTATCGACGGATACTGAAAAGAAAAGGGCGCACGTCCCTGTCAAGGGAGCTTGGAATCCTCCATATGATATCATACCAAGCAGGAAAAAAATACACGCCAGGAAATGAATAGCAAAACCGAAGTCTGAATAATATGATATACCACTCGCTCCCTTAACAGGCGCCTTTTTTATCAGAGTATTCTGCAATTGGGAGGGGCCTGAATGCATCTGGATCATGATCTGGAGTATTTGAATCTGGCTGTTTGGTTTAATCGAAAAACACTGCACGCGATGTTGCAGGCCCTGGTGGAAGTTGGGGTGAATGTCACGTGGAAAGAATCTCCCGAGAAGTTTCACCTCCTCGTGAAAACCACTGATGGTCAAACCGAATGGATCATGCAAAAGCTAAATGGCTCATACAGACTCCATTTGGCTGGTGTCCCGGTGCAGGATTCTCGGGTAGCCGTGATTCTGTACCGATTCGTGGAGCAAGCGAAAGGGCATGCGGTCGTCAAGGTAAGTGTGGACGACGAGAGTGTATTGATGAAGTACATTCGGTACGGTGAAGCCGTCAGAATAGTGGAAATTAAAGGAGCTGAGAAAAAAGTGATCTACGAAAAATCTTGCAACGTTACGATGGACCAGGTGATAGCCGCGTTGAAGAGACGTGATTCAGAAGAACGGATCCCCGTGTTGCGTTTGGAGCTGGACTATGAATTGGCCACGTTGTTCGATGCTCTGACACAAGAAGACAAAACGCAAGTGAAGCGCTCTACAGAAAGATTGAAGCAACTTCGCCGAGAGATGCTGTTGCTCGAAGTATAGCACGACTGGAGGATGTCAAAAGGACGATGAGCTCGACACAAACGTATAAGGAATAAAAAAAGCGACATCTCGTGATGAGTGTCGCTTTTTTTGGTGAGAGGAAACGGAACCATTTACCCGTATGTCTCCCTCCAAACTTACACAAAATACAGCATGAATATTTGAACCGTCGGCTCGGTGGAGGTACAATGGAGAAGTCTTTTGGAACCCCAGCAATAGAAAGGAAGAAAACGTTTCATGGAAAACCTCCTATCACAAGTCCCCAGTATGCCGATCTTGCTCTTGGCCGTCTTGGTGCTTCTCGTCATTCTCATTTTTATCATGATTATGCAGTCTGTCCGTATTAGCCGACTGCGTAAATCCATGAATCGGCTTCTTACGGGAACAAGTGGAACGAACTTGGAGGAAGGTATGCATCGACTGCTCGATCAGGTGGGTGAAGTGAAAAAATTGCAAAGTGACCAGCAATTTACAATCAACCGTCTTGCACAACGAATGGCTGGCCAGTGTAGCAATGTTGCTGTCATTCGCTACAATGCGTTTGGCGAACGCGGCAGCGACCTGAGCTTTTCGGTGGCGTTGGTCGATGACGCACAAAATGGCGTCGTCATTACGAGCATTTTTGGACGTGAAGAATCGCGTGTGTATGCAAAGCCCGTACAAGCGGGAGATTCTGAATACGCCTTATCCGAAGAGGAGCTGGCTGCCATCCGTAAAGCGATGAATCCGCAAATCGGCGCTTGAACCTGAGCAATTCCGTTGAAACGATTAGAATAGCAGAGAATGAGGGAGATGATCATCCCTCCCAAGGGTTAAATCCGGATAATCGGCTTTTTTGCGAAAATTCATCCATTAAATGCTCAAGACTTTTTATAAGCCTTGATGTATAATTAATTTGTCAAGGATGGCTGTTTCGTAAATACAAAAAGTAGGTGATCCGCCTTCAATACCCAAATCGATTCTCGATTCCCGGGGCAAGGCCAGGTTCTACAACGTTCCTTCGTTGACACTTAGCGTGTCTCCTCATGACTTGGAAGCTGTAACGGTCACATTTGGCCCATGCAAACCAAAAGAATTGAGGAGATAGTATGGCACAGCGTTTAGCAACCAATTACGCCAAGGCCTATTTTACGATGAATGAAGAAGAGCTGGCACAATTTGTCTCTCTCTTCACCAATGAACACATTTCAGTCGATGTCAAAGTATGCGACAACGGTGATCGCGACGTTATTCTGAATGACAAGAGCGGAGAAATTCAGCTGAATTTCCTGCGTGCAGGCAATCGATATTCATGCGACAGCTCGTATCTCATCCGGGATCGACAGCTTGCTGAAGCGATGCGCAAAGCCATGAAAACGTTTCGAGGCCAAGGAATCGTACACCGGATTTACGACGGCTTCACGATGGTATACCACTACGATCAAGGATCGGTAGTCAGTATCCATGAAGTGACCGGTGACGAAGAATTGTCCATCTTTGAAAATACTGCCTCTTACGTTTCGCGCGAGCTGGATCAGCTGTTCCAGCAGACAGGCGGCGAAGAGGAGATTGAGTCGATTCGTCAGGAGACCGACCGATGGCTGGATCTGCGAAATTGGGCAAAGAGAACTGCCCCGGAAAAGCTAAGTGCGATTGATGAACGACTAACCGCATTGTCTCAACGATTATTTGAATTAGAAGTGTAAGGATAAAAAATGGGACTGCTCCTTGTAGCGCCCATTTTTTTGTGCTCATTTGCTTGGCAAATCGCGTAATCGCCTAGCGTGATGCAGTCAGAACGGCCTTTTGCCACACTTGATCCGTTCAAGCTCTAGGCACATTTTTAACGTTTGTCTGATTTCCAGTTTTCACCGCAAAAAAGGGTATTGTCAAAGTAGGCATAAGCATGGTATGTTTGTTTTCGTTGGAAACAGGATTAGGAACCAGGATTCACTTTAAAGGGTGGATAACAAGAAGAAACCGCCCCCGTTAGTGAATGACGCAGGTCCTAGCGATGTTTAACATTACACTTGCTAGGAAGGGGGAACCGAAAGATGGAATACTCGACTTTCGGAAGACACGTTGCTGTTGACACATGGGGAGTTCAGTTTGACTTGTTGAACGACGCAGAATTTTTGAAAAAGGAAATGATTGAGGCTGCTGAGGCGTGTGGTGCTACTGTACTGAGTGTACAAGCGAAGCAGTTTTCTCCTCAAGGTGCTACCGTTCTGGTTCTTCTCTCGGAAAGCCACCTGTCCATTCATACCTATCCAGAGCGCGGCTTTGCTGCTTTGGATTGTTACACTTGTGGTGACACAGTGGATCCACAGGTTGCCATTGACTATCTCGTATCCGTGCTGAAGCCGGAAAAAACCTACGCGAAGAAACTGGTTCGTGGAACTGGTGAATTGCAAGTAGTTGAGCCTGAGATTAAAGTCGTTGAAATGGCAAGCAAGTAACTCATGAGTAAGTATTCAAGAGGTGCGGAACTTTGTCCGCACCTCTTTTCCGTGAAAAATGTGCGTAAAACGTACTTCCTGGATTGATTAGCGGTGATTGGTTCGAAGACCTGCCCCGAGGTCGTTTAACATCACAGAAAAGTCGGTGGCCACAGAGCCTTGACTGACATTGGGAGCCACAGGAGTGTTGTTCACACGATTGATGGACTCATGATAAATGGCAGCATTCATGGCACGCAGTTTGGCAAAATGGTCGGGGTTCGAGGTAACGTGGATTTTGAGACTGGGTGTAGTCGCACGACAAATGGAATGAACCTGCTGCTCGATGACCTTTACCTGTTGTCCTACATGATGATCTCGCGTCATAATCCCGACTATTGCCTCAGGACCGTTTACGACCACGCTGGTACGGATCACGCCAGGAATGTCGTTCGCCGCTCTCGAGAGCAATTCTGCCTGGTTTTGGTTGAAGCCATTGGATGTAAAGCCTTTGCGATAGTTGTTTTCGTTGGTGTCTTTTTGATAAGCCCTAAAGTCGTGAACAATACTGTTATAACGGCTGGGTACATGGCGAAGGTAATTTTGGGACTGTACACTGTTATCAGTTCCCTGTCCGGTGTTTCCGGTATTTCCGGCGTTTCCGCAACCTACCAAGGATGATGACAACAGAAAAATGGTCAGGGTCATGGACCAGAGTTTCGTCATTGGGGGCCACCTCCATCCTTAGTATGGCAAGGATGTGAGGATTTACTCAGAAGTTTGGGGCGTTAAAACTACCCATTGTGCCTAGAATCATGAACTGCTAATATGGAAGGTATGCAAAATAGAGGAGGTACACATGAAGCGTCTTGACATACGCAACATTGCCATTATTGCCCACGTTGACCACGGGAAAACTACACTGGTCGACAAGCTTTTGATCCAATCGGGCACATTCCGCAGCAACCAGCAAGTAGAAGAGAGAATGATGGATTCGAATGATCTTGAACGCGAACGTGGGATTACCATTTTGGCGAAAACCACTTCCGTCAAGTATAACGAGTTCACTATTAACATTCTGGATACGCCAGGGCATGCTGACTTCGGTGGTGAAGTAGAGCGGATCATGAGCATGGTGGATGGCGTTCTGTTGATCGTTGATGCCTTTGAAGGCTGTATGCCGCAAACGCGTTTTGTATTGAAAAAGGCATTGGAAGCAAAAGTGACTCCAATCGTTGTCGTAAACAAGGTGGACCGGGAGAATGCTCGTCCGCAAGAAGTCATTAATGAAGTTTACGACTTGTTCATTGATTTGGATGCAACAGAGGATCAATTGGAGTTCCCGATCGTCTATGCATCAGGCCTGCAAGGTATTGCTGGTTTGGAGCCGGATAAGCTGGAGGAAGACCTGCGTCCGTTGTTTGATACGATCGTTGAGCATATGCCAGCTCCAGAGGCAGATGAGAATGCGCCACTGCAAATGCAAGTGACGATGCTTGATTACAATGACTTTTTGGGCCGTATCGGGATTGGCCGTATTTACCGTGGTACCATGAGCGTGAACGAGATGGTATCGGTAACGACACGTGATGGCTCTGTGAAAAAAGTACGGATTCAAAAGCTGTTTGGTTTCTCTGGTTTGCAGCGTGTCGAGCAAAAAACGGCAAAAGCCGGCGATATCGTCGCCATTGCGGGTATTGATGACATCAACGTGGGAGAAACGATTTGCCACATTGACCATCCAGATCCACTGCCGCTGCTGAAAATTGATGAGCCGACCCTGCAAATGACGTTTTTGGTCAACAATAGTCCATTCGCAGGACGCGAAGGCAAACACGTGACTTCTCGTAAGCTTCGCGACCGTCTGATGGCTGAGCTTGAGACAGATGTATCTCTTCGTGTGGACGAAACAGATTCGCCAGATGCATTCGTCGTATCTGGACGCGGCGAATTGCACCTGTCTATTCTGGTGGAGAATATGCGGCGCGAAGGCTTTGAGCTGGCCGTTTCCAAGCCGGAGGTAATCATTCGCTTGATTGATGGGCAAAAGATGGAGCCTGCAGAAATGCTCGTAATCGACGTACCAGAGGAGTATACCGGCTCTGTCATGGAGACCTTGGGCTATCGCAAGGCGGAGATGGTCAACATGGTTAACAATGGATTCGGTCAAGTGCGCCTCGAATTCATTATCCCATCCCGTGGACTGATCGGTTATAGTACGGAATTCCTGACGATCACTCGCGGCTACGGGATCATGAACCACTCCTTTGACAGCTACCGTCCATTGGTACAAGGTGCTGTCGGTGGCCGTCATGCAGGTGTATTGATCTCACATGAAACAGGAACTGCGACAACCTACGGCTTGATGTCGGTAGAAGATCGCGGGATTATGTTCATTCATCCAGGTACTGAAGTGTACGAAGGCATGATCGTGGGTGAGCACAACCGTGACAACGATCTGACGGTAAACGTATGTAAAGAAAAGCATGCGACAAACGTTCGTTCCGCTACCAAGGATGAGACGGTGAAAATGAAAACACCACGCATCTTGACACTGGAAGAAGCGTTGGAGTACTTGAATGACGACGAGCTGTGCGAAGTAACTCCACAATCCGTTCGTCTCCGCAAAAAGTATTTGAACAAATCCGATCGTGAGCGCTACGAAAAGCAAAGACGTTGGGAAGCTCAGCCGCAAGCGTAAGGATGAAATAGATCAAAAGCCGCTTTATCCTGTGTACAGGAGGAGGCGGCTTTTTCTTGCTTTCAAGAGGATGCTGCTTGGAGCTCCCGCACGTTGCGCATGCAGGAGCTGGTTGGCATTACTTGAGCAGGTTTTCGATGTCTGAAGTCAGTTCTTCTGGCTGTACCCGAGCGCCAATTCGTTTTACGACGCTGCCATCCGGATCGATAAGGAATTTGGCGAAATTCCACTCGATGTCCTGGCTTTCGCCATTGGGCGCATGTGCTTTCAGATGTTGATAAAGCGGGTGTGTATCTGCTCCGTTGACGTCAATTTTGGCAAAGAGCGGAAAAGTGACACCGTAGTTGACATCGCAAAATTGAGCGATTTCTTCTTCACTGCCGGGCTCCTGTCCAGCAAACTGGTTGCAGGGAAAACCGAGGACTTCGAAGCCTTGCTCGCGATAGCGATCATACAATTCCTGCAGGCCTTTGTATTGGGGGGTAAGACCGCATTTGCTCGCTGTGTTTACGATGAGCAGAGCTTTTCCTTTATACGCCTCCAGCGTAGTCGTATCTCCTGTAATCGTCTTGACGGAAATCTCGTAAATACTCATGGTATTCCCACCTTTTTCTATCAGATAGAACCATCATATCATGTGCGTTCCAAAGCTTGCCAGCTCGGGAAGCGCGGGGATGTGCAGGGCAGCAGGAGTTTTGACAGGGCAACGTGCACCTGATAAAGTGAAAAGGATAGATCTTGATCATGTAGGAGTGGACCCGGATTGAAAGTCGAATGCCAGATTCGCGTCGAACAGGATGAGTACCATACTGCTCTGGACGCGTTGAACATGGAAGCCGAGTCCTTGCAGGCGTTCACCAGGAACCCGCGGGGGCTTCACACGAAAATACGTAATGACATGGATGCGGCTTGCAGCGAGACGTTGACGAAATTTTTCGTATCTCCAATGTTTGAACAACTGCCAGTCATTCTGGAAGCTTCAGTGGACGAGGAAAATGAAGTACGAGAAGAAAAGGTTTGCCTGCATGGCTTGCACGAGAGTGGCTTGTCCCAGGTGAAACAGGAGGGATAAGACATGGATTGGCTCATACTTGCATCTCAATACGTTCCTGCAAATCCGGACCAGCTCTCAGCCTATGATAGCTTTCGGATCTGGGCAGATAGCAACCGGGCATGGATCATCTTCGTGGAGTTGATTCTCGTGTACTATCTGGGATTTGCTACCACTTGGCGCATGCCGATATTGAAGACGGTATTGCTGCTTGTTTTCTTGTTTATTGGCTCACTTATTTTTGCTATCTTAGACGTACAGCTTCCGGTGAAGAGCTCTATGATGGTTGCGATCGCCATTTTAGTGATTGTGAAAGTACGGATTAAACCTGATGCCAATAAACGGAGTTAAGGAGGATACGGCATGAAGCGTGATGACGCCTTGTTTAACTGGATTCAAATCCAAGTCGTAGCCGATGCCAGACCAGATGATCAATCCGCTTTGAATACAGCTTCTTTCTTTCGGGAGATGTTGCGTGAGGATCATGAAATGAATGAGCTGTCTTATCGGCAGGATGGTGATTGGTACGTCTTGACAGGGCGGTCCGATAGTGAAGAATGGGAAAGCAGATACCCCGCAGAGTCTGTACAAGCCTTGTTGATCGCGATTAATAATGAACCCCGGTATAATACATAAAAGGCCAAAATGAGAAAGCTCCTTCAAGTCCCTAGATCCAAAGGGCGACTTGGAGGAGCTTTTTATGCATGGAGGCTGACTTCTGAGGACTTTGGGCCTGTGTATAAAGAAATAGATTTTCAAGAGTTGCAACCTTTCTTGAATACGCCTCGTCAGTAAGTTTGCCGCAGGGTGATGTAGGTAAATATTAGTAGACTTGAGGGAGGCAACATCGATGAAAAAATATATGACCAGGCCCGTAGTAGCGGTTGTAACGACGGCCGTCTTGATTGGTGGAGTAACACCACTATTGGCAAGTGCAAGCGTAGAAACACACTCTGCCCCTGCCAAGGTAACAGTCGGAGAAGTCACAACGACACCGATCGCGAACAAGGAGCTTATTGCGACCACACAAAAAGCAGCCAGCCCCGCAACTGCAACTCAGGTAACAGCCAGTGCTGTTTCCGGTTTGAAGCCTACATCGACAAAGGTCGTGATGAACGACGAGGGGAAAAAAACGACGCGCTATAATTTGAAAGACCTGGCCTTGAACGATCCGGACACCTTGCAAATCCTGCTGAAGCAACAAGCGGAGCATCTGTATATGGTTGTGGACGAAATCGGCCTGGATACCCATTTGCAGACATTCATGCAGGACCATACGGAGGAATGGGAACGAATCTATCAGGAGCACTACAAGAATATTTGGCTGGAAGTACGCTTCCTGGATGATCAGGAAATCGTCAGTGTCCAAGCAGAGACCGAGGGTATCAAGGCATATATAAAAGGGATCGTCACACCTGATGTAACCAAAATCGTCGTCACCAAGCCGAATGGCGATACCATCACCGTGGTGCCGACCAGTGAGCTTACCTTTGCCGTCAGCTTCTTGTGGAATGGCAGCTCCAAGGATGAGTATGCGACTGTGAAAGCCTATGCGGGAACGAAATTGGTGGACAGTGAAAAAGTCAAGCTGGTACCACAGACAGAAGATGACGCACAGCTCTTGATGCATACTTATTCGGTGCTGGATGCCAAAAAATCCGAACTGAAATTGCGCGGAATCGTCAAGTTGCCTGCTGACAAGATATACGTTACCTACAATGGCGTCAAAAAATCAGCGAAGGTCCAAAAGCTGTGGGATGATGTAGGCAGCTTCAGCTTTACCCTCAAGGATGTAACAGAGGGGAAAGAAAAAGCATTGGTAGAAATCTACAAGGGAGATAAGAAGCTCTCTTCTTCTTCGATCGATGTCCAGGTGATTAATAAGACGGAGAATACGGCTAAGGTATATACCCTTACAGGAGTTGCCGAAATCGATGCAAAGCAGAAAAAAATCAAGGTCAGCGGTACGGTTGCTGGCTGGGATAAAAACAAGAACAAAAATGTAAGTCTTGCGATTGTCGCTCCGAATGGGCAGAAAAAGGTTGTAAAACCAAATGCGCATGGTGAGTTCAACCACACGTTCTCTCTTTCTGGCAAAAACAAGTCTTGGAATGGTGACGACGTCAAGCTGGAGCTGTATGTAGATGGCAAGCTCGTGATTGAAAAAGAAATCTCGTACAAAACAGTTACGACCAAAGATAACAAGCATCCAAATGGCAATGCCTACGGATATTGGAAAAACCAGGACAAGAAGGGGAAAGACAAGGATCGCGACGATGAAGACGATGACGATGACGACGATGATGACGAAGATGAGGATTAATCTTATTTGATTTGTCGATATGACTCCACATAGTCTATGATCTGGCGGATGTAATCGCCAATGATCGGAATCGAGAGAAATTGGGATAAAAGTGAACCGAATAAAGCCAATACGATGGCAGTCCCGATCGTAAGACCCAGCCCCCGGGCAAGACCTGCGAGGAAATTCGTCCAAAGCAGCTTGCGCGGGGCTGTGTAATTTTGAATGACATCCGCTAAACGTATATCCTCTAGAAACATGGCGATCTTGTCCATTCGCTCATTCAGTTTACGTACTTCCGCGATTTCCTTGGAGAGATGATCGATTTGGGCAAGCAATCGTTCTGTTGGGGACATGCTTTAGCCTCCTTCTGATTGTTCTGGATCGGGTTTGATCCAACATGCAGTTTCGGTTGCCTATCAAGGCGAATGAAGAGTACAATGGATTTACATATCTTTCCTGGGAGGGCAGTGGCATGGCTGAAACGGTTTCCCAAACATTGTCCGAAGAATTGTTTTCGTTCCTGCAGCAAGAGCGCTTTGTTACACTTGCGACGATCGACCATGAGACAGGGGCACCTGCGCTCCATTCTTTGTCATGGACGTTTGCTGAATCTGTGCAATTGATTCGTTTCGCCGTAAATAACCGTTCCCGGATCCTTGCAAACATCGCCAAACAGCCTGAGGTCGTGCTTCATCTGATCGTAGCTGACTCCTCATATGCTGTCAACGGACGCGCAGCCATCAAGACTGACAGAATGGCAGAGGTGCCTTTGAAGCTGGCGATGATTGAGATGGAGATTTACTCGGTCCGGGACATCATGTTTTATGGTTCCCGAATCTCTGTAGAACCACAATACGAGAAAACGTATGATAAAAAAGCGGCGATGAAGCTGGATGGTCAAGTAATGGCAGCACTTCGAAAAGGTCCATAGATTCAATTCCACTTTCTTGAAAAAAATGATTTGACAAAATTGCAACCATTCCGGTAGTATTAGGTTCAATTACAGCATAAATGAATAGTGTATTCTTCTTATCCAGAGCGGCGGAGGGACTGGCCCGATGATGCCCGGCAACCAATCACCTGTATTTAACAGGGAGATAATGGTGCTAATTCCTGCAGAGTGATTCAACTCTGACAGATGAGAAGGATTTGTTTACGGTGACGTAATCAAAGCCTTCTTTCAGAGGAAAGAGGGCTTTTTTCATGCCCTCGCAGTTGAATTTGAGGGGAGCGAGATCATCATGCATTTGGAAACAAAACTGGTTCAGACAGGAGTAGGAAGAGACGAAAACACAGGGGCAATCAATTTTCCCGTCTATTTCGCAACCGCATACCGTCATCCGGGGATGGGGCAGAGCACAGGCTTTGATTATACGCGGACGGCGAATCCGACCAGGGCAATACTGGAAGAGGCAATTGCGACAGCTGAATCAGGTGACAGTGGGTTTGCCTGTGCCTCAGGCATGGCTGCGATCCACACTGTTATGGGTTTGTTTTCACAAGGAGATCACGTTCTCGTTTCACTGGATTTGTATGGCGGTACATATCGCTTGTTTGAGCAGGTATTGACCCGTTATGGACTCGCATTTACGTATGTGGACCTGCGTGATGCGTCAGCAGTGAGAACTGCCATCCGTTCGCAGACAAGAGCCATTTTTGTTGAGACGCCGACCAATCCGCTCATGCAGATCACGGACATTCGTCTGATCGCGCAGATCGCCAAAGAGCATGGCCTGTTGACCATCGTGGACAATACCTTCATGACTCCTTATTGTCAGCGGCCGTTGGAGCTTGGCGCTGATATTGTCCTGCACAGCGGGACCAAGTATCTGGGTGGACATAATGACGTGCTGGCTGGCTTGATCGTGTCAAAAGGAGCTGAATTGTCGGAGAAGCTGAAGTTTTTGCATAACACCATCGGAGCTGTTTTGGGACCGCAAGACAGCTGGCTGTTGATCAGAGGCCTCAAGACACTGGCACTGCGCATGGAACGTCATCAGGCTAATGCATGGGCAGTAGCACAGCGATTGAAAGATCATGCGGCCGTTGCCGAGGTCTTTTACCCGGGGCTGCAGGACCATACTGGGTACCTGACGCAGTTGGAACAGGCAAGTGGCTTTAGCGGCATGGTATCCTTTCGTGTCCGTTCAGCTGAACAGGTGCCCGTGATTTTACAGAATCTGCAGGTCATCTCTTTTGCCGAAAGTCTGGGTGGCGTCGAGTCCTTGTGTACGTATCCGGCAACGCAGACCCATGCAGACATCCCGCAAGAAATTCGCGCATATGTGGGTGTATGTGACCGGTTGTTGCGTTTGTCGGTTGGCATTGAACATCCTGACGACTTGATCGAGGATTTGACACAGGCACTCGACGCTAGCCTGGTAGCAGGGGGGACTGTTCGATGAACTTTGCAACGAAAGTGCTGCATGGTACATCTTGTTTTGATCCGGTCACAGGTGCTTCTTCGGTACCGATCTATCAAGCCTCGACCTTTCATCAAGCAGATCTGGAATGCCCTGGTCGCTACGATTATGCACGCTCTGGAAATCCGACCAGACAGGCGCTGGAAGAGGCAATTGCCGTATTGGAAGGAGGAGAGAGGGGTTTTGCCTTTGCATCCGGTATGGCTGCCATTTCCAGTGTGTTCATGCTCTTTTCCTCGGGCGATCACGTCATTGTCGCAGAGGATGTCTATGGAGGTACCTTTCGATTTTTGACCAAGGTGCTGTCCCGCATGGGGATCGGGGTGACCTTTGTGGATGCGACCCGCGTGGAACAAGTGACGGCAGCGATTACTCCGGCTACCAAAGGCATTTATCTGGAGACGCCATCCAATCCGACGCTGAAGGTCACAGATCTGGCGGCAGTGTGCAGAATGGCCAAACAACACGAGCTGCTGGTTATCGTGGACAATACCTTCCTGACGCCGTATTATCAACGACCCCTGGAGCTGGGAGCAGATGTGGTGATTCACAGTGCAACCAAATTTATCGGAGGACATAGCGACGTGGTGGCTGGTCTGGCAGTCACGAAAGACGCAGCCTTGGGAGATCAGCTGTATATGATTCAAAACGGCATGGGAGCCATTCTTGGCGCGCAGGATAGCTGGCTGGTGATGAGAGGATTAAAAACGCTGAAAGCAAGACTGGATGTCGGCACACGCTCAGCAGACCACATTGCCCATTGGCTTGCGGAGCATCCTGCTGTGAGCCGTGTCTATTATACCGGCTTGCATTCGCATGAGGGACACCACGTTCAGGAAAGACAGGCGAGCGGTCATGGCGCAGTCCTTTCGTTTGATGTCGGTAGTCGGGAGCGGGCAAAAGCGATTTTTGATCAGGTGAAGCTGCCGATCGTCGCTGTCAGCTTGGGTGCGGTAGAGACGATTCTTTCGTATCCTGTTGCGATGTCACATGCATCCATGCCTGTAGAGGAACGGGAGAAAAGAGGAATTACTGACGGATTGATCCGACTTTCTGCAGGTTTGGAGGACACTGAGGATCTTGTGCAGGATCTGGCACAAGCACTCGATTCACTTCCGCCATTTGAACATAAAATCAATGAGAAAAAGACATTCTCCCGGGCGTAATCCTGGGACGAATGTCTTTTTTTACAGTATCGGAAAGTATAAACTTCTGTGAGTAAAACGTCCCGATACTGCAAGAATAACCTACCTCTAAAACGCGGTCGCACGTCATTGAAATGGCCTCGATAGAGGTTTTCTTATGCAGCCTATGGTGCCTGTGTACGGTTGGCATTGATCTTGTCATTTCCATGTGGCTTAGACCTGCCATCCTTGTTGATGCGTTGCTCATTTTCACGCGAAGGCTTGTCCTCGCGTTGTTGAACATGCCGGGGAGCTTGCGGGATAATGCGACCGACAATATCTCCCATTTCTTCGGCAAATCCATGAATCGGGCGACCCCGGCGAATATCTGCGGCCATCTCCCTCAGTCGTTGGACGATATCGGGATCCGCGGTCACTAAAGCTGTGGCGCCTTGAGGGTCTTCTTTCAGCGCCTCGGCGACGGAGTATTTGATGACTCCCACTTCAGGTCGATCCAGATGGGCGTTTACGTCAATGCCGACCACCGCGTATTTTCCTACCACTACAGCTGTAGCCCCATTCACTTTCGGGACACGTTTGGCCAGTTCAACCAGACGATCAGCAGTTGCTGCGGCAGACTGGTTCTTGGGAGGTGTGGGATTCGTTTGCTGGACACGCTGTGTCTTCTGAATATGTTGATTCGGCTGTGGAGCAGCTTGGTTAGCAGGTGGCTTGTTGTTCGTCGTGCACGCCGTAAGCAAGAGACATAGGCTGAGTGTTCCAATTACGCTCCGTTTCACACGCATTCTCCTTTTCCTTATTTTCCTCCGAAAGAAGGGCAGGGATAAAAGTATTGTGTTCCCACCGACCTGTTTTCATTCTGTGAAATGGTCCAAGACTATCTGTTAAAAGAACCACATAGACTTTAGTACATCACGCTCCTGCATCAGAGCATCCCTTTCAAAAATTGCATAGGGTATATAAGATGGGTATTAGGAGGCGAGATTTTGAAGAAAATCTACGTACTGGACACCAACGTACTCCTGCAAGATCCTCGGGCGATGTTTTCCTTCGCTGACAATGAAATCATCATACCCGCTGTAGTATTGGAAGAGATTGATTCCAAAAAGCGCTATATGGATGAGATTGGACGGAATGCCCGTTATGTATCGCGCTTGCTGGACAGCTTTCGTGAGCACGGACATCTGCACTCAGGAATAACCCTGGAGACAGGTGGACTATTTCGCGTAGAGCTGAACCATTCATCCCTGCATAGGCTGCAAAAGCAATTCACCGAAATGAGCAATGATAACCGAATATTGGCCGTAGCGCTCAACTTGCAAGAGGAAGAAAATCTGTCTCCACAACCACGTCCGGTAATCCTCGTCAGCAAGGATGCCCTGATGCGAGTAAAAGCAGATGCCCTCAATCTGACAGCGGAAGATTTCTTATCAGATCGCGTAGTAGGAGAATTCTCCAGCTTGTACACCGGTTATCAAAAAATGATGGTCTCATCCGACGTGATCAAATCGTACTACGCAAACCGAAAGCTGCATTTACCCATCTGTTTTCCGCGGTATCGCTTTTATCCGCATCAATTTCTGGTATTGAAAGACGAATGCAATCCCTCCATATCCGCGGTGGGAAAAGTGGATACCGATGGTAAGAACCTGGAAATGCTCGTGACAGACGATGATCCGATCTGGGGGATTCGCGCACGAAATGTACAGCAGCGCATGGCGATCGAGCTATTGCTGCGTGATGATGTTCCGCTGGTAACCATGACAGGAAAGGCAGGGACAGGAAAAACATTGCTGGCTTTAGCTGCAGGCTTGCTGCAAATTGAAGATCAGCAAAAATATAAAAAGCTATTGGTGGCAAGACCGATCGTGCCTTTAGGAAAAGACATCGGCTATCTGCCCGGCGAAAAAGAAGAAAAGCTGAGGCCGTGGATGCAGCCGATTTATGATAATTTGGAATATTTATTCAACACAAAGCGACCAGGTGACCTGGATAAGATCCTTGCTGGAATGGGCAGTCTTCAAGTCGAAGCGTTGACCTACATTCGCGGGCGCTCCATTCCCGAGCAGTTCATCATTATTGACGAAGCACAAAACCTGACCAAGCATGAGGTCAAAACCATTCTTACACGTGTAGGGGACGGCTCCAAAATTGTTTTGATGGGGGATCCCGAACAAATCGACCATCCCTATCTGGATGAGAGCAACAACGGATTGACCTACGTCGTGGAGGTTTTCAAGGATCAGAAGCTGGCTGGACATATCAGGCTGGAAAAAGGAGAACGAAGCGTGCTGGCACAGCTTGCCGCAGATTTATTGTGAGGGACATGTATAGGCTGAAGAGAACGGAACATACTAGTTATTGTCGAGCCCGATGATTCATGATAAAACGGTGCAACCTTTTAGGAGGCGAAGAGCCGTGGATAACCATGATGAAGCAATCGACGAAAGTCGCGTTGGCGTTAACCGAATTCTTTAGGTGACTTTACTCTATAATGGAGGTTGAAGTGCCAAAGAGAATAACCGGTAATACCCCATAAAAAGCATTTCGGGCTCGACAAGGACCGCTCCCTTATTGGGGGCGGTTTTGTTTGTACAGTTTGGATCGCCTGTTTTTTTGAATGGCATCGCCCACATGTTTTTGTCCACCCTCCCATAGATATGTAAAGAAGGAGGGGAGGTATTATATGGTAAGTCTGGACTCATCTATCGCTTTTCTAATTTATATTACGGCTGTATCCAGCGCTGCTGCCGGTGTCACAGAAGCGTGCAAATCGATCGTCCCGTTCCTGGCAACCGATTACGAGCCGAAAGAAGACTGCTGGGAGGATCATAATGAGGCAGCGCGGTTTATGAACTACAAGCGTTTTTTTAATCTCCTGATTTCTGTCGTATCAGCAGGGGTTATTTTTGGAGCTTTGGGTCTTGATCCAGCTGCCATCCTATTGGGCGCTACCTCTGCATACGTAGAGAATCCTTGGCAAGTCGGCACGTGGCTATGGGGGATTGTAGCCGTGTTTGGATCACCTTTTTTTGCTTCGCTATTGAAAATTTTGGAAGGATTCAAACAGCAGGTTTCGACTGATCATCCGCCGAACCGACCGAGGCGGAAGGTGACGGGCCCTCGAGATGATCGATAGCCGCTCTTGCTCCATCGTTGTACCTGAGTTAAGATAACGATGTACAAACAGGCTGGAGATGGTGTGCGACAATGAAGAACTGGAGACATCGACAAATCGTTTCGCTCTTTTTGATCGCGGTATTGATTCTTCCGGCTTGTGCTTCCAAAAGCGAGCTTGGCGACTCTTTTGATCCGGAAAATCAAAAAGAATACGGCATTAACGGTACGTATGTAGGACAGAACATTCAGGAAGCTATCGACATTCTGCGCCCGGCCAAGGCTGATTTTATGGACATGCAGACACGCGAAGCATACACCGTGGAGCAGATGGCGTCTGGCCAGGGAAAAATGGTGATGGGCATGATGCTGGTAGATCGTGCACAGGTCATCGTCATGGTGGAGCATGGGGTGATCCAGTCGATTATGCTGGCAGGAGTACCCGAGGAACAAGCACAGGAGCTTAAAACGAATCGCGGTTTGGCCATGTATGACAGCGAGGTACAATTGAAAAAACTGTATGGCGAAGCTGCTGGGGAAAAAGAAGTGGTGTACAAAGGCAGCAAGCAGACGGCCAGCTTCGGAATTATCAATGAGCAGGTTGTCTGGTTCCGTTTTGATCGCTTGTAATGGGAGGATGAAAGTGCGTTCTTGATGAACGCACTTTTTTGTACTTGAGTGGCATGCTAACCTTAGCGGTGCAACCATTGCAGCGAGACTTGATAAGCTTTTGCGATGCCTTCTGCTAGATCGGGCATGCTGCTATCGAGGATATAGAGGGGGGACTGTCCATCCGCTCCAGGAATTTTTCCTCGTACATGCTCCTTTAATTGCTCCAGGGCTGCCCAACGATCCTGTGAGCTGCCTGTTTGCAGATCAAAAGAAAAACATGAGACCCGGTCTGCATAAAGATACATACGGTCATTTTGACTGACGAAGCCTATATCCTGGAGCTGCTCAAGAGATGCCGATGAAGGAACGTAAAGAAGCTCAAAACGGTCGCCAAGCATGTTCGACTTTTGAAGTATTGTGGACAGCTGTTCACAATCTTCTTCAGATTCCACGACAAAAAGCAGATCATCACGATCAAACACATTGACATGATCCCCGATTTTATGTATGACTTGAGCATAGAAGCCGGGCAATTTGCCGACGGGTACGTGCATTTCGATACCGTACATATGCTGCATGAGACCCACCACCTATCACGATTTTCTACCTTATCGTACCAAAAAAACAGGGAGGTTCCTATGAATAAAGCATCCTTTACTATCGAGAGCTATGCGCTGGGAATGTTTCAGACAAACGCTTATGTGCTGACAAATACAGAGAACGGAGAAACGATTGTCATCGACCCAGGGATGGACCCAGATGTTCTCCTAAAGGCAATTGCCAACAAAAATGTCGTCGCAATCTTATTGACTCACGCTCATCTGGATCATATCGGCGGATTGAACCAGGTCAGAGCATTGACCCATGCACCGGTTTACATTCACCCGGTTGAGCAGGAGTGGCTAACGAATCCAGATTTGAATGGCTCCAGCCGCTGGAATTTGCCTGAGCCGATCGTTTGTGAACGGGCAGAGCAAGAGCTGTCGGATGAGCAGCTACTGGAATTGGCTGGTTTGTCGATTCGCGTTCTGCATACACCGGGACATTCGCCAGGCAGCTGCTCCTTTGTGATCGGACAGCATTGCTTTGGTGGAGACGTCTTGTTTGCCCAAAGTATCGGACGTACAGACCTGTTGGGTGGGGATTACGAGACGCTTATGATGAGTATTCAGGATAAATTGTTTGAGCTGGATGATGAGACGATCGTCTATCCGGGTCATGGACCAAAAACTACAATTGATACGGAAAAGACCTACAATCCTTTCGTAACAGGGCTGCTTCGATAGGTCGCCAGAGAGAACAACACGAGGCATTGGAGGAAATTGTAAACTTTTGGCGAAACAAGATGGGGTCACAAAAGAAAAGGAGCGACAAGCATGAAAGTGAAATGGCGTTGCGGGGCGTTGGCGATTGCTCTTGCCCTGGCAATGGTCGCAGGTTGTGTCCCGCCGAATACACAGCTGAAAGAACAAAATAGAGTTCAACCACCACCGCCGATGCCTCCCTCAGCAGCCACTGAGCCTGCCACAGAGCAAGTGAGCCATGAACCGCCGCCTGAACCTCTGCAGGAAGAAAATGCCTCACGCTTTCCCGAAACACGGGTGTCTGTCATGGCCGTAGGAGATATCATGGTCCACGACCAGCAGCTGGAAGGTGCATGGAACTCGGCTGAAAAATCCTATGATTTCCTCCCTTCCTTTGTCCATGTTCAACCCTTGTTTAAAGAAGCGGATTGGGTTATCGGCAATCTGGAGACGACCTTGACCGGACAGGAGGCCCGCTACTCCGGATACCCTATGTTCAACTCGCCGGAGTCATTGGCACAGACGTTGATAGATGTCGGATTCACCGCTGTCTCCACAGCCAACAATCACTCGCTGGATCGCAAAGAGGCTGGTGTTCTCAAAACGATCGAGCATCTCGATCAGGTGGGGCTTTTGCACACGGGCACGTTTCGAAATCCGCAGGAGCGGGATGAGTCGCTTATGCTCAGTAAAGACGGTCTGACCCTGGCTTTGCTTTCGTACACCTATGGAACCAATGGCATTCCAATACCCGAGGGCAAACCCTATTTGGTCAATCTGATTGACCATGAGCTGATGAAAAAAGACATCGCCAGAGCGAGAGAAAAAGGAGCGGATCTCGTAGCGGTTGCCCTTCATTTTGGTGATGAATACAAGCGTCTACCTAATGCTTTTCAAAAACAAACAGCTGAATCGGCGCTTCAGTACGGAGCAGATCTCATCCTCGGTGCGCATCCCCATGTCGTGCAGCCGTACGAGTGGAAGACTGTGACCCTTGAGGATGGGCAGGAGCACAAAGGATTGATCGCTTATTCGCTGGGCAACTTTATCTCGGCTCAACGCTGGGACTACAAGGATGTAGGGGCTATACTCAAGCTGACCTTGCACAAGGGCGAGAATGGCGAAGCTAGTATCGAGCATGCTGAAATGATTCCGACTTATGTCTATTTTTCACGTAAAAACGGCAAGCGCAGCTACGTGATCTATCCTGTTCCCCAAACATTGGAAAAACTAAAGAATAGTGAGAAAGATGTAAATGTATCCAAAGAAGCGATTCAGTACATGAATCGTTTGCAGCAAGAGATTCCCGTCCATGTGATTCAAGAAGTCACGCAGAAAAAAGCCAGCTAACGCAGTAGCTGGCTTTACTGTTTGCCCATCCCAAAGGGCAGATTTAGTTTTAATTGCAGTTTAAGCTCCTCATCCTTCAAGCTCATCTTTTCAACTTGGATATTCGGGGAGATCAGCTCTGGGTAGAAGCCGAGATCATACATCTTCTCCATTTCATCCACTGTAGAGCGCGGTAATTCGAACCCGTCAAAATAGAGAGAATCGATATGGAATTTCAAATGCTTGGGTGAGACCAGTTCGTACCGTCCGATCAGCCGAAGCTCCATATGGTCATAGGTACCTTCCACGATCAGCTTGTTATCGCTGAAAATAAATTTGGATTGCTTGAACATTTCGTCCTTGGAAGCGAGGAATTGATTGAACTCATCCTGTTTGATCGTCAGCGTGTGGGTGAAAAAGCCGCTTGACTGAATCCGCTCAGGAGTAGCCAGCTCCGGAACCTGGACCATAACGTTGGCAAGCATGCCGAAAAAGGTTTGGAATGCAGGCAATCCGCGCTGCTGCCAATCAATGATCAGGTGGTCCATGAGAGATTCTACACTTGTTGGGTCGTCCAGCTTTTGGACATTTTGCTCCTTTTCCGCTTGAATGGCGAGCATTTCGGTCAGCTGAACTTCGTATTTTGCCCGCAGCGTAGCGAGCTCGGTCAAGTAGTTCTGCTGATCGGCCTGCATGGTTGCCAGTCTGGTTCGTTCTTCCTGGAACATCTCCAGTCTTGTGATATCCCTTTCGTAGAGGTACTGCATAAAATCAACCATCAGAAGCAGCTGATTGAAATTCTCTGCCTGAAACAACAGGGTCAGGAGGTCGGCGCGTTCGCCTGTGTAATAGGCGCGCGCCACTTCACCCGCGTGGCGGCGCATCGCATCTATCATTAGTTTTTGCCGTTGCATGTCGAGTTCCAGGCGGGCAATATCGCTTTTTGTACGGGTTTCTTCATCCTTGATCAGTGTTAGCGTTCGCTCCAGTTCCTTTTGCGTAAAATGCTGCTGCAAGATCAGCTGCTCCAGAGGAACAGACTGCTCTTCCTGGGCAAACACGGTTAAGGGGCACAGAACGAGGAGCAGGATGAGCAGGAATTTGCGCATATTTTCACCTTTTATATCGTGATGGGCAACTCTGGGCCTATTGAAAGGAACTTTTGTCTCTACATTGTATGACTTCTTTTCGTATTATAGCCTTATAGAGTTGAATTTGGATAGCAGGAGAAGAGAAGAATGGGTCTAACCGAATGGATACGTGAAGAAATAAAAAGCAGTCCGGAGCAGGCAATTCCCTTCATGCGGTTCATGGAGCTTGCTCTCTACCATCCTGTCTGGGGCTACTACATGACCGATAGGCAAAAGGTAGGGAAGGAAGGGGACTTCTACACCAGTACGACCGTCCATCCTGTCTTCGCAGAAACGTTGGCGGATGTAGCAATAGCGATGTTCCATGCGGGGCAGCTCAGACAACCTACCCTTGTAGAGATCGGAGGAGGGACGGGGGTGCTTTGCCGGCATATGTTAGATCGGCTGCGCGAGAGCGACCCGGCTCTGTACCAGACTGCAAAAGTCATCATGATTGAGACAAGTCCCTATCATCGGCAACTGCAAAAAGAAAATCTTCAGGGTCATGAGATTGAGATTGTCTGGCACGGATCTCTGGCTGAAGCAGCGGCAGCGGGACCCATCGAGGGAATTGTTTTGTCCAACGAATGGCTGGATGCATTTCCGGTACATCTTGCAGTCAAAAAAGATGCAGGTTGGCGTGAAGTGTGGGTGACCGTCACAGAGGATGGTTTTGCTGAAATGGAACGCGATCCTACTCCACAGCTAGAGGAGTATGTACGAAAGTATGGAGCTGAGGTACCAAAAGGAGTGCGCATTGAGGTAAACCTGGGAATGGGTCAGGCTGCCCATGACGTATCACGCTTGTTAAGCAAGGGCTTTGTCATTACGATCGACTACGGCGATTGGCAGGAGGAGCTCTACCATCCGAGCCGCAAAAAAGGGACACTCATGTGTTTTCATCGGCATCAAGGGCATGATAATCCTTTTCTGAATGTTGGAGAACAGGATATCACCAGTCATGTGAACTTTACCGAATGGAAGAGAAGAGGGGAAGAAGAGGGGCTGAAGCTTCTGAGCTACTTGCGCCAGGATCAGTTTCTCATGCGCAGCGGACTGTTGCAAAAGGCTGTCGCCCATTCTGATCGGGACCCTTTTACTAGCCACGCCATGAAAAGAAATCGTGCGATCGTTCAACTTGTCGATCCGGCGGGCTTGGGAGGCAGGTTTCGTGTCATGGTACAGGGGAAACAGGTAGCGGAGGATTGTTCATTTTTTCCGTCGTAAGTCTCGGATCATTTTCTCCATTAAAAAAAGATGCTCATGGAGAGCATCTTTTTTTATTACAGCATCATTTGCAGGAGTGCGTGTTCTTGTGGACCTACAGGCATTACGAAGAATGTATAGTAGGTGAAACCTACGAAGGACAAGAACATAAAGCCAAAGAAAATGTTTAAGTATACCCGCTCAGTCAGATTCATGTAGCTCAGGGCTACGAAGAAAGCGGTCAAACCAAAGAAGATCAGTGCCATTGGGTACAACTGTGCCCAGAACGCCATCAGCGCGATCACGATCGTCCAGAAACCAAGAACGCGATACATACGATCCATCTGTATCCCCCCTTTTGCGTAATCGGCAATATTTACAAGATTCCTTCCCCATTATATAGGACAGGTGAACACGTGTAAACGGGAAGGTATGACGGTTTTTTGGCAGTTGTTCACACAATCGTGAACTTTTTGGACTTATCCATACTGAATGACCGTATAATTGCAGGATTGACATCCGCATTGCATCGATTCATCTTCTCGTAATTCAATGTTCCCCAGATAGGTCTCAAATATTCCTGTAAGCAAGGCATTATGCATTTTGCAGATGGAGTTGGGATATTTTTTGGCAGACTCAGAAAACGTGCAATTTTGCACGCGAAAACGCAAGAGTCCATCAGAGATAATGTCAATTTCCGGCTTCAAGCCTTGCGCTACGACGAGTCGGTGAATTTGGTCAAGCTTTGTTTCCAAGTCTGCAGATTGTACATGTATATGACTTTGGGCAACCGCCCGTTTTGCCATCTCTGTCCCCATTCGATGTCCCATCTTGATCAACGCTTTTTCGCCAGGCTCTCCAAGCGAGAGCAGACTTTCGATAGCGATATCAGCGAGCAACTGGTAGTCACGAGGAGGGAACTGCAGGCTAACCACCTGATCAGACAGAGAATACAGACGACTTGGCCGTCCACCCTTGCCGCTCTTGTCAGAAACAGCTGTGAGGAGCTGGACGTCTTCCAGTTTCGTTAGATGGAGCCGAGCCACATTGGGGTGGATGGAAAAATGATCGGCTACTTCCTGAACCGTTATCGGGTTTTTACTGTATGCCACAAACTGATAAATGGAAAAACGGGTGGGGTCCGCCAAAGCGCTGGTTAACTTTTGTGCATCATCAACTTGCATGCTGGTACCCCCTTCATGAATGGCATCTGTATTAGTGTATCCGATTTTTCGAGGGTTGTTAAGGTTACAGTGTGCAAACTGTTACATTCTGCGGATATTACAGCTCAGAAAGAATGCGTATCGAAGCCGGATTTTCCGGATTCTGACCAAAAGACCACCTTTAAAGCGCAGTTATTTATCACGTGAAATGCTACAAAAACCGTTTGATTTACGGCTATATTTTATATTAACTACTATTGACATAGTGTTAATGAGACCTTTATAATCCAAAGTAAGAAAGGTTTTTTTATTTGCTAACTTTTATAAAGCGGTTAAGCCTTTTTACACCTACCTATAGATGAAAAAGGAAGCTGTAAAGAAGAGAGACGGAGGGGTAACTGATGGCAGTTGCTGAACGTACACGCACTCAAAAAATCACGTTTTTCACGTATCCTAGCTGCACTTCCTGTCGCAAGGCGAAAGCATGGTTGTCAGAAAACGGGGTACATTACGAAGAGCGTCACTTGTTTAAAAACCCGCCAACAGCAGAAGAGCTGCTTGATATTATTAAAATGACAAGCAACGGCCTGGATGAGATTTTGTCCACACGAAGTCAACGCTTTAAAAACCTGGATGTGGACATTAACGATATGTCGGTCAAGGAACTGCTGGAAATGCTCAGCGAGGAACCTCAGCTGCTGAAGCGCCCGATTCTGACCGATGGCGAAAACTTGATCGTCGGATATAATTCATCCGCGATGAAAAATTTACTTTCTTAATGAAAAGAGGAGGGCTGATGCCTTCCTTTTTTTGGTGTGCCACGCATGGCGATTGACTAGGTGGTGAAAGTCCACTGTGGGGGTTTGTAGTTACCAACCACTAGCCAAGAGCAAGGGTGTCCACCGCGA